>NZ_JAMYOL010000016.1:0-99970 GCF_040319815.1 Mesorhizobium sp. M0854 | reverse complement strand
CCGGGCGGGGGGCGCGGAGAGGCTCAGACGCCCCCGCGCGCGCGGCCCCCCCCCCCCCGCGGGCGGCGCCCGCCCCCGCGCCAATAACCGAGGCCCCCGCGCCGCGGCCCGGCGGCCGCCTACACACCTCTCCCGCTTTGCGGGGCGAGGACCCAAGGCTCCTTAGGCGGCTTTCAGTGCAGGCCGAATTCGCGCAGCAATTCCTCGCGGTAGCGCACGAAGCGGCTTTCGCTGCGCTCGCGCGGGCGGGGCAGGTCGATGTCGATCAGCCGCGCCGCGCCGCCTTTCTCCTTGGGCAGGATCAGCACCCGGTCGGCGAGGTAGATTGCTTCCTCGAGGTCGTGCGTCACCATCACCATGGTGACGTTCTCCTCGCTCCAGATGCGCGCCAGTTCCTCCTGCATGCCGATCTTGGTCATCGCATCGAGCGCGCCCAGCGGCTCGTCGAGCAGCAGGATTTCGGGCTGCACGGTCAAGGCGCGGGCGATGCCGACGCGCTGCGCCATGCCGCCCGACAGCTGCCGGGGAAAGGCATCGCTGAATTCGGCGAGGCCGACGAGCGCGATGTAGAAGCGCGCCCGTTCCTCGGCCTCGGCCTTTGGCACGCCGCGCACTTCGAGACCGAAGGCGACATTGCCGAGCACGGTCAACCAGGGCAGTAGGCGCGGTTCCTGGAAGATCACCGCACGTTCGGCACCGACGCCGTGCACCGGCTTGCCGTCGATGGCGACGCCGCCGCTGTCGGCGGCCTCCAGCCCGGCAAGGATGCGCAGCAGCGTGGTCTTGCCCGATCCGCTGGCGCCGACGATGACAAGGCATTCGCCCGAGCGGATGTCGAGGTTGAGGGTCCTCAACACGGCGAGCGAGCGCCCACTGATGCTGAACGATTTGGACAGGTCGCGTATGCTGACCTGACCGCCGCTTGTGCTGCTCATCGCGCGCGTCTCCCAACTGGTTGGTCGGTTGCCTTTGTCAGTTGGTCTTGGTTTCGCCCGGCCGGTAGAGGATGTCTGTTGCCTTCAGCTTGCCCTTTGGCAGGCGGCCGTCGCGCTCGAGCACGCTGACCCAGAAGTCGATGTCGCGGTCCGTCGCCTTGGCCCCCTGGCGCAGGCCGAAGCCGGTCCAGTAACGCGCCAGTTCGCCGTTTTCGCCGCGCTTGTCGAGGATTGTGGCGAGCACCTTGCGCGCTTCGTCGGGGTTCTGCAGCGACCAGTCGGAGGCGCGCGCCGATTGTTCGACGAAGTTGCGGGCGGCGTCCGGATGCGCGGCGATGAAGTCGCGCCTGAGCACGACGAAGCCGCCGGCCAGCTCGCCCAGCACGTCGGTGTCGTTGAACACGCCACGCACGCCGCCGTTGTCCACGAGGGCGCCGGCAAACGTCGCCTGCCAGTAGCCGAGCGCCGCGATGTCGACCTGACGGGAGCGCAAGGTCTGTTCGAGCTGCGGTCCGGGCACGACGACGAGATTGGCGGCATCCGGCGGCAGGCCGACGCTGTGCAGCGCCTCGCGCACGGTGTAGTCGAGATGGGCGCCGAGCGTGTTGACGGCGATGGTCTTGCCGGCGATGTCGGCGATCGATTTGATCGGGCTGTCGTCCAGCACGTAGAAGACGCTACGCACCTTGCTGTTGATGCCGTTGCTCGGATAGGCGGCGACGAAGTCGTTGCCGCCGGAGATCGAGTTGATCACGGCTGCGGTTGCAGCCGAGCCGATATCGACGCTGCCGGAGGCCAGCGCAAACAATGATTCCGGGCCGCCGCCGGAATAGCCGACATTCTCGACCTCGATACCGAGGCCTTTGAAATAGCCGAGCTCGGCGGCCAACTCATGCGGAGAGATGCTGCCACGGCTGGCGAGGGAGCGGAACTTCACTGGTTCCGCTTCGGCAAAGGCGAAGCGCGGCAGGCCCGCGGCGAGAAGGCCGGCGGCGAAGGGCGCGCCGGCAAGCAGGGAACGGCGGGAGATTTTCATGGTCCGGGTCTTTCCTGATTTGAGTTCTGGCCTGGTTGAGATTGGTAAGGGCGGGTGGTCAGTCGACGGAATTGCTCCAGCGGCAGAGCCGGCGCTGCAGGCTGACCAGCGCCTGGTTTGCAATCAGGCCGAGGCCGGCGAGGATGACGATTGCCGCAAACATCAGCGGGATCTGGAAATTGTATTGCGCGTTCATCACCTGGAAGCCGATGCCCTTGTTGGCGCCGATCATTTCGGAAGCGATCAACAGCAGCAGCGCCGTGGTGGCGCTGAGCCTCAGTCCGACGAAGATCGACGGCACGGCGCCGGGCAGCACGACGCGACGGAAGACGGTGAGCTGCCTGGCACCATAGACGCGGGCCATCTCCAGCAGTTTCGGATCGACTTGCTTGACGCCGCCGATGGTGTTGAGCAGCAGCGGGAACAGCGTCGCCCAGAAGATGACGAATACCTTGGACGCTTCGCCGAGCCCAAGCAGCAGGATAAAGACGGGATAGAGCGCCAGCGCCGAGGTCTGGCGGAAAACCTGCAGGATGGGATCGAGCGCGGTTTCGACCGTGCGCACCTGACCCATGAACAGGCCAAGCGGGATGGCGACCAGCACGGCGGCCGCGAAAGCGAGACCGGCGCGCTGCAGGCTGATGGCGATGTCGCCGAGCAGAGTGCCGCCGGCCAGCCCCTTCCAAAGTGCTGCGACAATCATGTCGATCGGCGGCAGCACGGCCGCGTTGACCCAGCCCGCGCTGCTCGACACTTGCCAGATTGCGAGGAAAGCGATGAGGACGCCGTAGCGCGACAGGAAGCGGATGCCCGCCCGGCCACCGAGGCGCAGGAAGTCCGTGCCGAGGCTTGTCGTGCTGTCAGGCGTGCCGAGGCTGGCGGCCTGTTCGATGTGCTGCAAGGTCATCGTGTTGCCTCCTGCTTGGAAAATATCGGGCTTCTCGGGATTATTCGGCGGCCAGCACCGCCGAGCGGGCGGCGGTCCAGGGGTTTTCCGGCCGCCTGAGGCCGAGGTTCTCGCGCAGGGTCCTGCCTTCATAGGCGGTGCGGAACAGGCCGCGGCGCTGCAGTTCGGGGATCACCAGCTCGACGAAGTCGTCGAGCCCGCCGGGCAGCCAGGGCGGCAGGATGTTGAAGCCGTCGGCGGCTTCGTTGCCGAACCATTCCTCCAGCTGATCGGCGACCTGCGTGGCGCTGCCGATGACGGTATAATGGCCGCGGGCCGTTGCCACCCATTGGTAGAGCTGTCGGATGGTGAAGTTGTGCTCGTCAGCAATCTGGCGGATCAGCGCCTGGCGGCTCTTCATGCCTTCGGTCTCCTTGCTCGGCGGCAGTGGTCCATCGAGCGGATAGCCGGTGATGTCGAGCGTCTGGCCGGCCAGCCCGTTGAGCAGGGCGACGCCGTCTTCGGGCAGGATGAGATCGTTCAGTTGCTGGTACTTGGCGCGCGCTTCTTCTTCGGTGCGGCCGACGAAGGGTGCCACGCCCGGCATGATCAGCACCTGCTCGGGATCGCGGCCGACGGCCGCCACGCGCGCCTTGATATCGCGATAGAATTCCTGCGCCGACGCCAGGTTCTGATGGGCGGTGAAGATGACTTCCGCCGAGTGGGCGGCGAGCTTGCGACCGTCTTCCGATTGCCCCGCCTGCACCACGACCGGGTGCCCCTGCACCGGGCGCGGCACGTTGAGCGGCCCTTTCACGCTGAAATGCGCTCCCTTGTGGTCGATGTCGTGGAGCTTGTCCTTGTCGTAGAAGCGCCCCGATTTCTTGTCGCGGATGAAGGCATCGTCCTCCCAGCTGTCCCACAGGGCCTTGACCGTCTCGACGTGCTCATGCGCGCGGGCATAGCGCTCGGCGTGGGCAGGCTGCGTCTCCCGATTGAAGTTGCGCGCGGTTTCGTCGCCGGCCGAGGTGACGACGTTCCAGCCGGCGCGGCCATTCGACAGATGATCGAGCGAGGCGAATTTGCGGGCGAGCGTGTAGGGCTCCTCGTAGGTGGTCGAGGCGGTAGCGATGAAGCCGAGATGCGTGGTGAGCGGCGCCAGCGCTGCAAACAGCGTCACTGGCTCGAAGCCGGCGATCTTGGCATTGCCGCCTTCGCGGGCGCCGAGCCCGACCGTCAGATTGTCGGCGAGGAAATAGGCATCGAACAGGCCGCGCTCGGCGGTCAGGGCGAGCTGCTTGTGGAACTCGAAATTGGTGGCGCCGTCGGCCGGCGCCTCGGGGTGGCGCCAGGCGGCGATATGCTGTCCGCCGCCGGGCAGGAAAGCGCCCAGTTTGATTTGCCCGGATTTGGTGGATCTGGTCATCGCGGCGTGCTCCTGGACGGATCGGAAAGGGGATCTCGGGTCAGTGGTGCGTTCAGGCGGCAAGGCCGACGCCGTAGGGCACCCCGGTTACACGGCATGCCTCGGCGACCGCCTGCCGGGCGCGGGCGTGGATGGCTTCCGACACCAGCACGCCATTGGCAAAATCCTTGTCGGAGGCGTAGATCGCGGTCGGCACGGTCAGCGCCTCGAAGAAGCCGAACAGCGGCCGCAACTGGTGCTCGACGATCAGCGAATGGCGCTCGCCGCCGCCGGTCGCGGCGAGAATGACGGGCTTGCCCCTCAGCGACGACGGATCGAGCAGGTCGAAGAAATGCTTGAAAAGCCCGGTATAGCTGCCTTTGAAAGTCGGCGAGCCGGCCACCAGGATGTCGGCGCCCAGCAGCCGTTCGACAATGTTGCGCGCCGCCGGGTCGAGGTCGCCGAGGCGCCTTGCCTGCGGCAGGGAAGCGCCGAGATCCTCGATATCGAAGACGGCCGAGGCCGCGCCGATGCTTTCGGCGGCCTGCCCGACGATGTGGCTGACGAACGCCTTGGTCTTCGAGGGCCGGGTCAAATTGCCCGACAGCCCCACCACGAGCTTTTTCGACATTCCTGGCTCCCTCTCAAGCGCTCTATTTTAAGATCTTGGGTCTAGCGATCTATGTTAAATCTAGAGAGTTTGTAGAATTAAGAGAGTGAGAAAATTTCAAAAGTAGCGCAGTGGGCGAACGGAGTTTGCGGCACATCGCCCACAATTGGTTCATTCAATGCGCCGCAGCGCGCTGAAAACCCGCCACAGCGCCTTCAGCCGCGATGGCGCAGCGCGTCGGACAGAGCGCATGAAGCCGGCCGGACATATAAGGCAAGTCGCCCTCGGACGCTCCCGGCGCGACGTCGAGGAACTATGTCCCGATACCACGATCCTCGACGGCCTAGCGGTCCTCGGGGAGGATGCAAGCGAGGCACAGGCCACGGCGCTGGAGTGGCTCCGCGGCATGCAGTGAGTCAGGCCAATTTGATTCAAATCCGGCTGTGGATATTTGCTTTTGGCTAAATCGAGGCGGTCATCTTGCCGGCGGGCGGGCAACAGGGAGATGCCTATGACAAGCGACTTTGCCGCCGCACACCTGCACCTTGAACGAGCCTGCCACTATTTGAGCGGCGAGGACGAGACGAGCCGCACGGCTCGTGCGGCTCTGGATCTCCTGATCGATGCAATTGTCGCAGCGCAATACAAGCGGCCGGTGGGAGATGTTGTGGAGTTTCCAAGGCCGGCAAAGCTGGGGCAATCCGCAAGCGGGAACGGGTAGTCCAACTGGCGGCGTCCCTTGTCCTGCCGGATTTACATGAACCAGGTGGCCACCAGGCCGATCGTCGCCGAGAAGATGGCGGCGGTCGTTGCCCAACCGAGTATGTTGGTGCTGCGGCTGTTCACCTGCTCCCCCATGATCCTGCGGCTGTTCGTCATCAGCATGATGAGCAGCAGCAAGGGCGGTGTCGAGAAGCCCTGAACGATGCCGGACCAGACCAGCGCCTTCATCGGATTGAAGCCGAGAAAGTTGAGGCCGGCGGCGATCGCCGTAAAAAATCCGATGGCGAGATAAAATTTGGGTGCCTCTCGAGCCCGGGCGTGCAGGCTGTTTTTCCAGCCGATGGCTTGCGCCACGTCATAGGCAGCGCCGGCGGTCATGACAGGAACCGCGAGGAAACCGACGCCGATCACGCCTGCGGCGAACAGGACGCTTGCGGCCTGGCCGGCTAGCGGGCGCAGCGCCTCCGCCGCTTGCGCTGCCGTGTCGATATCGTGGTGGCCCGCCTTGTAGAGCGTAGCACCCGTCGACAGGATGATGAAATACATGATGAGATTTGAAAACGTCATGCCTATGAGGATGTCCCGGCGCGAGCGGCGGAGTTCGCTGTCGGTAGCGCCCTTCCTTTGGCTGAGCGTTGTGCGCCCCTGGGCAATCTCCTCCTCCACCTCCTCATTGGACTGCCATGTATAGAGATAGGCGGACAGCGTCGTGCCGATGATGGCGACCAGGATCGACAGGAACTCGCGATTGAATTCGATCCTTGGAAGCAGCGTTCCGCGCAGCACCGCCGCGGCGTCCGGTTTGGCCAGAATGGCGGCACCGACATAGGCGAGCAGCGCCAACGCCAGCCAGCGAAAGATGTTGCGGATCAAAGTATAGGAGCCGAAAACCTGGAGGGCGAAGATGAGGGCGGCGACGAACAGCACGATCAGCGGAATGGGAAGCGGCACGAATATGTTGATCGCCGCCGCCATTCCACCAAGATCCGCCGCTGCCTCGATGGTGTTGCCGACGAGCACACCCAACAGCACCGACCAGAGCAGCCACCGCGGGTAGAAGTCCTTGATGACGTGGAACAATCCGCGCCCCGACACCTGGCCGAGCTTCGACGACAGATAGACAACCGCGTACATCATCGGCAACGTCACCGGGGCCGTCCAGAGCAGGTCGGGTCCGAAACGGGCGCCGGCACTTGCATAGGTGCCTATAGCGGAACAATCGTCGTCGGCCGCCCCTGTTATCAGGCCGAGGCCGAGCGCTCGTCCTATGCCGCCCTTGCCCTCCTTCGGTGGGATGGAATGATCGGAACCGGCCTGCCTCATTGCGACCGGACCGGGTTGCGAACGAAAGACGCGGCCTGCCATGCAATAATGGTAAGGATGGGTCGCGGCGCTGGTCTCATTTTGCTTCCTTCAACAACTTGCCCAAACCCGGCGTGCCATGACTTGTTCCGCGACGACCGGACAGGGGTTTTGTCTCAGGCAAAAAAGTTCAGGTTGACCACTTCCGAACGCGAAGCGACTATCCGTTCGAGGCGAAGATCGCAGGAGGAAATGCAATGGACGAGCCCGGTCAGTGGCGCCACATGTCGAGCGCGCCAAGGGACGGCAGCAGAATCCTTGTCACGGTTCGGCCGTCCGAGCAGGGTCCGGCCGAGGTCGACATGGCTTACTGGGCCCGCGCCGATCAGTTCGGCAGCGAAGGCTGGCGCGCCTCCGACTCGTCTCCAGGACGCATCGTCGAATATGCCGAACCCGAACTGAAGTGCTGGATGCCGCTGCCGTCGGCCAATCTCAGCAAGGGATCGATGCCGAGCCCCTGGGAGGGCGAAGATGTGCCGCTGGTGGATGGCTCCGGGATATGAGCTAGCGGGAAGGTAGTTTTGATCGCTGGCGGGACAACGCCTCCCTCTGTCCTGCCGGACATCTCCCCCACAAGGGGGGAGATAGGCAGCTTCACTGTCGGCCCTCAGAACAGGAATGCAGCTGTAGCGGGGTTCGGGCCGGTGCGGCCGTCGGGCGAATCCATGCCCCGGATAAGCTCGAGGTCCTTCGCTTCGAGCTCGAAATCGAAGACATCGAAATTGGCGGCGATGCGGTCCTGGTGGATCGACTTTGGAATGACGATCAGCCCTTCCTGAAGGTGCCACCTGACGATCGTCTGCGCCACCGACTTGCCGTGTTTCCTGGCGATACTTTCAAGCGTCGGATCGCTCAACAGCCGGCCGCTGCCCAGCGGGCTCCAGCTCTCGATGCGGATGTTGTGGCTGTCGTGGAATTCACGTTTGTCACGCTGCTGGAAGCGGGGGTGGAGCTCGATCTGGTTGACGGTCGGCGTGACGCCGGTCTCGCCGATGATCCGTTCGAGGTGGTCCTGGTTGAAGTTCGAAACGCCGATCGACTTGATCCGGCCTGATTGCCTGAGTTCGATCAGCGTCTTCCAGGCCTCGACATATCTGTCCTGGCTGGGCACCGGCCAATGGATCAGGAACAGGTCGATCTGTTCGATGCCGAGCTTGCTCATCGTTTCGTCGAAGGCGCGCAAGGCGGCGTCGCGCTGATGCGCGCCGTTGCGCAGTTTCGAGGTGATGAACAACTCGCTTCTCGGGACGCCGGCCGAGCGGATCGCCTGCCCGACACCTTCCTCGTTCTGATAGCCTTCGGCGGTGTCGATCAGCCTGTAGCCGGCCTCGATTCCCCAGCGCACCACCTTGGCGGTGATGGCTGGATCGACCTGCCACACGCCGAGGCCGATTTGCGGAATGGCGGAGTCGTCGTTCAATCTGATTTGTTCAGGTCTATTCAGGGTAATCTGTTCAGGCATGTTCAGGTCCTTCTGCATCGTTCCGCCCGGCGCAGGCTCTATCTAGTCTGAATGGCCGCCAAAGCCAGTCGATATCAGGAGAATGTGAGGAGACGGACGTGAAGCGCTGATCCTCCGCTTCGGGCCGACAGCTCTCTGTGACCCACGGGCTCCAGGGAACTCTATGCAGGATGACCCCACTATCGCGGATTCTGTGGTATTCTGTGACTATCCGAGGAGGCGACTGCGTTGACCAACAGCTTGGAAGCCGAAGGGGCAAGAGACTGGTCGCCCCTGCTGGTCGCGGCAGAACAAGGCGATGCGGAGGCGGTTCGATCGGAATTGGCGGCTGGCGCCGACATCAATCAGTCGGACGACGGCGGCTGGTCTGCACTTCACCTTTCAGCCCTCAATGACCGCACAGCTGTGGTGGAGGCGCTGATCGAAGACCCGGAAATCGACGTGAATGCCAGAAACAAGTGGAAGAGCACGCCCTTGAGCCTTGCGTCGGCCAAGGGACATTACGCGTGTATCTCAGTCCTCGTGAGACACCCCCAAATAGAGATCAACGCGCGAGCTGACTACTACGGCAGAACGGCTCTTATCGAGGCGGCGAAGAACGGGCATCTCGAAGTCGTCAAGTTGCTCGTGGAGAATGGCGCGGAAGTAAATCTGACCGACAAGACGGGGAGAAACAACGCGCTCATCGAGGCTATCAAGGGGCGGCACTACGAGATCGCGGAATACCTGCTGGATTCTGGGAAAGTGAGCTTTATCAACAAAGAGATGAGGCTAAACGCCCTGATCTGGGCTGGCAGCTGCCACAACCCTCAGCTTATCGAAAAGCTGGAAGCCGCGATCCACAGTTTCTTCGACGGCAAATAAGGGCCTCGCCCTTACTGTCGCGGGGCGCGTCCCTATCTCCCGTCACGTCGACGCGCTCGATGGCGCAAGCGGCCCCGCGGCGCTTCGCATAAATTATTCAACCAAATGGTTGACTATCTCAAAGCGCGCGTCTATATTCAACTACATGGTTGAATTAGAGACACCCCAGATGGACGCGGTTTTTCACGCCCTTGGCGACGCCACCCGGCGGCACATGCTTCGCGATCTCGCCGATGGCGAGAAAACGGTAAGCCAGCTGGCGGAACCCTTCGCGATGTCGCTCGCGGCGGCCTCCAAGCACATCAAGGCGCTGGAGAACGCAGGGCTTATTCGTCGAGAGGTGAGGGGCCGCACGCATCTGTGCCGACTAGCCCCTGGACCGCTGGCCAGCGCCCATCAGTGGCTCAGCTTCTACGAGCGCTTCTGGACCGGTCGTCTCGATGTTCTCGAACGCCTTCTTCGCGAAGAGGACGCACGCAAAGCCCAGGATGAGTCCAGGAAATCGCCCAACCCGAAAGAAGGAGACGAGCAATGAACCAGATGAGAAGCATCGACGCCTATGGCGCGCTGAGCGAGCCCGCCACGTTCACCATCCAGCGCCTCTTGCCCGGCCCCATCGAGCGCGTCTGGGCCTATCTCACCGAGAGTGACTTGCGCCGGCAATGGATGGCCGCGGGCCAGATGGAAATGAAGGCCGGCAGCTCGTTCGAATTGGTCTGGCGTAACGACGAGCTGACGGACCCGCCTGGCCAGCGCCCCGCGGGCTTTCCCGAAGAGCATCGTATGGAGGGCCGGATCACCGAACTCGATCCGCCGTCCAAGCTTTCCATCACCTGGGGAAACACCGGCGGCGTCTCCTTCTTGCTGGAGGCGAAGGGTAGCGATGTGCTGCTCACCGTCGTTCATCGCCGCCTGCCGGAACGTGCAATCCAGCTCAACATCACCGCCGGCTGGCACATACACCTCGACCTGCTGGCCGCCCGCCTGGCGGGCAAGACGCCGACCTCGTTCTGGGACGGCTGGAGCCGCCTGCGGGAAGAATACGACCGCCGTCTGCCGGCCTGATGTAACTCGCGGCGGCTATCCCTGAGGTCGCCGCCAGCAACACGAAGCAACGCCGAACCGATGAAACGTGCTTGCATCCCGCAAGCCTGATGGAGGAAGTCATGCGCAAATTGATCGCTGGAATGAAGATTTCCGTCGATGGCAAGATGGAGGGGCCCGAGGGTTACGCCGACTGGGTCGACGCGTGGTCGGACGAATACGGCCTGACGCCGCAAATCGATGCCTGCCTGCTTGGCAGCGTCATGTATGCCGGCTACGAGCGCTACTGGAGCGCCATCCAGAACGAGCCCGACAAGCCGCTGCCGATGACCGGCAAATTGCCGAAGCCGGCCGAGCTAGAATGGGCCCGCTTCGCCGCGCTGACCCCGCATTATGTGCTGTCGAACACAATGACTTCGGCGGCCTGGCCAAAGACGCGCTTCGTGCGGAATTTCGAGGATATCGCTGCGCTGAAACAGCAGCCCGGCAAGGACATCTACCTTATGGGCGGCGCCCGAATTACCGCAAGCCTTATCGATGCCGGGCTGGTCGATGAACTCAGGCTGATCGTCTATCCGCTGCTTGCCGGTGAAGGAAAGGCGCTGTTTGGGACGGCGAAAAATCGTCGTGGGCTCGAACTGCGCAAGGTCGAGCGGCTGTCGGATGGCCGCGTCGGGCTGGTCTATGGGATCGGCTAAAGCGCGTCGCGTTCGATCGGCCTCATGCGACGCGCTTTTTGCGCGGCATGCATTAGCGCCAAGGTCAGGCAACGACGCCGCGGCAGGCCCAGGCGACATTGGCAAAGGACCTCGGGCCGTCGGGCCGGCCGGCCTCGTAGGCGTCGCGCATGGCGGCGTCGGTGCGCGCCCGCTCTTCCGGGTCGAGCGCGGCCACATATTTGCCGAGCGGCCCTTCGCCGGCGGCAATCGGCGCCCAGTAATCATCGAAGTTTTGGTAGTCCATGCGGATCATCAACTCGGTTTCCGTAACGTCGCGGAGATCCTGTTCGACAAAGGTCCGTTTCATTTCACCCGGCTGCATCATCGGCTGCGTGCAATAGCGGGCACGCAGCTGGCGTCCGCCTTCACTGAGCACCGCCACCGTGTCGATCATCATGCGCATCCCCGGCATGCCGCCGAGATGGTCCCATACCGTCGCCGCGACGACGCCGCCCGGCCGCACGACGCGGCGCATCTCGGCGACTGCCTTGCCGGCTTCGGGCACGAAATGGAGCACGAGCAGGGCCAGGGCACGGTCGAACGCGCCGTCCTCAAAGGGCAGGGCGCAGGCATCCGCCTGACGGATTTTTATCCGCGGATCGGTGTTGCGCCGGATTGCCTCCTCGACGAAAACGGCCGAAAAGTCGATCGCCGCGACCTCACCGAGGTCAGCGGCCTTGGCGAGCGCGAAGGTCAGACTGCCGGTGCCGCAACCGACGTCGAGGATCTTTTCGCCGTCCTTGAGGCCCGCGAAGCCGATGAACAGCGGCGCGAGCTTTTGGCTCCAGCGGCCCATGAGCTGCTCATAGCCGGCAGCATGGTGAACGTTGAAACTTGAAGTCATCGAACCCTCCCTTAGCATAAGCTAAACCTCGACACAGCGATTGCCAAGACGGGCGAGCATTCGTCCCACCTTCGGCCGGCCGTTGGCGAAAGCTAACTTACGGATGCCGGGTTGCTTCGTGGATTGAGGCCCCGCGTCGGCCTCGATTAGCCTCAGCGAGTTATTCGGCCGGCAGCCCGCGACGTTTCAATTCGCTGCGCGGCACCGGATCTCCGACACGGAAGCCGAAGGAAATGACTTTCGTCGCGTCCGGATCGACCTCGCAACGAAAGCTCAGGTCGTACCACTGCCCGTTGACGGGAAAGGGTGCACTGGCGACGTCAAGGACCGTGCCCTCCTTCAACCGATACTTGGGAATGCTATCAAAAAAATAGGGGGGCGAGGCGTGGAGCAACTGCCCGCCGAGTTCCGTGGCGCAGAGCTGCCCGACCCGTTCGCCGCGCGGCAAAGCAGCCATTGCGATTGTCGCTATCGGATCACCGGTTACTGCTTCCGAGAACAACGTCTTGGCTTGCTGAAGCTTCAAGGGTTTTTGCTCCTTGGCGACGTTCGCTGGCTTGGGCTTAGGCGGCGCGGATGCGCCAGGCGGTGGAGCCGAGTCTTTGCCGTCGGCCGCAGTCACGGCAGGTGGCTGCGCAAGATCCTGATTATTGGGATCTTGCGGCGCTGGCGGTTGTTCCGAACCATCCTCCGCACTGTTGCCGTCCAGAGACTCGCGAGGACCGGCGTCCTTCTCACCGAATTGGAAGACATGTCTCTGCGCGGCAACCTCACGGCTCGTCGGCGTCTCGACCTTAGGTTCCGGCTGCTTTTCCGGCTTGGGCGGCTCAGCGGGGGACGGAGGTTTGATTTTTTCCGGCGGTTTAGGCGGCGGCACGATATCAACTGCGATGGGCTGCTCCTTCCCTGGCTGCGAGAGCGTTGCCGGCAGTCCGAACAACAAAAGCGCGACGATGAGCAGATGCAGCGCAATCGAGGTGGGCAAGGCCCACCCGAATACCCGGCGCTGATCCCGTATGTCGTCTCTCATCGTGACCGGTGTGTGGAATGAAATATTGGCGGCATCAAGCATCGATGCCGCCAGACGTCGAAATAACCTGTTGCGAATCGAAAGTCGGCGGCTGCAATGCGGCGCGGCATCCAATCGTGTGGCGTCGGCGTCCGCGCAGGGGACCGGGCCAGCAGCGCATGCATCAAGTCGTCATTTCAGGCGGCTAGCAGGCACGCCCTCCCGGCACGGTGTCGCCGGTTGAAATCACAGGGAAACCGATAGCCCGCCGTCAACCGCCAGCACGTGCCCGTTGACGTAAGCGGCAGCGTCGGAGGCGAGAAACACCACGGCTCCGCCGAGCTCCTCAGGCTGGGCCCAGCGGCCCGCGGGGGTTCGTGCCTCGACCCATTTGGTGAAGGCCTCGTCGTGCATAAGTGCGGTGTTGAGCTCGGTGGCGAAATAGCCGGGGGCGATGGCGTTGACGGTGATGCCGTGACGGCCCAGCTCAGCGGCAGTGGAGCGTGTCAGCCCGTGCAGGCCCGCCTTTGCCGCCACATAGGCGTGAATGGTGGGGCGGCCAAGGATCGCTGCGACCGATCCGGTGTTTATTATGCGCCCGAACTTGTTTGGCAGCATCAGGCGCACCGCGTCGCGCATCATGCGGAAGCAAGCCGACAGATTGACGGCAACCACATGGTTGAAATCCTCGTCCTGCCATTCGACCAGCGGTTTCCGATGCTGGATGCCGGCGTTGTTGACCAGAATATCGAGGCGGCCGTGGCGTTCGACGATTCCTTCGAGCGACGCCCTTGAGATCGCCGCGTCGGTGACATCGAACGGCAGGGCTTCTGCACCGATCCTTTCGGCCGCCACGGAAAGGGCGGCCACGTCGCGGGCATTGACGATCACCGTCGCACCGTTTTCGGCAAGTGCCTTGGCCATGGCAAAACCAAGACCACGCGAGGCACCCGTGACCAATGCGACACGGCCCTTGAGCGAGAACAATTCCGGCATTGAGATCCCCTATGAAAAGGGCGGGAGTTTCCTCCCGCCCAAAAGCGCTATTTGGCGACGCAGGTGTCGGCTGTCTCCGGAGTGCAGACATCGAGGCCCGTGTAGGTCGGGTCGGCCGGCGGAGCCTTGCCCTCCTTCATGTCCTTCAGCGCCATCATCGTCTTGTAGCCCATCTCGAACGGCCGCTGACCGACCTGGCCAAGGGAGAAACCTTCCTTCATCTGGTCGATCTGTACCGGAAGCGTGTCGGCAACGACAAGGGCCAGGGCTTTCGAGGCGATCTTGTCCTTGTACGGTGCGACCGCGGCGCGGTTGGCGTCGGGAATGAACTGCGGGAAGCCACCGGTTGGGACGAATGCGTCGAGGTTCGGGTTTTTCGCCATGATATCCTCGAACTGTTGCACCGAAAGCGGGAAATCATCGTTGGTGTAGAGCGGACAGCCTTCGATTTCGGTCCAGCCGTTCTGGCCCGTCAGCCGATCCCCGGGCGAGGCCGCCGATTTGGTGCCCGAAAGCGTATCGCGAATGCCCTGCATGCGCTCGTTGTGGTTGGCCGCCGCGGCGCCGCCGGACTGGATGCAGATCGTGCCGCCTTTGGGCTTGATCTGCATGACAAGCTTGGCGAGGTTCTCGCCGATCTCATAATTGTGCGTGCCGATATAGGCAACGCGCAGATCCTTGTTTTCGGGCAGGAGATCGGAGTCCCAGGTGAGGACCGGGATGCCGGCTTCCTTGGCGGCCT
Organism: Mesorhizobium sp. M0854; assembly: GCF_040319815.1. Classification (NCBI taxonomy): domain Bacteria; kingdom Pseudomonadati; phylum Pseudomonadota; class Alphaproteobacteria; order Hyphomicrobiales; family Phyllobacteriaceae; genus Mesorhizobium; species Mesorhizobium sp. M0854. Next base: position 85,333 of record NZ_JAMYOL010000016.1, on the reverse strand, counting down.
GCAGCGCAACCGCCATCGCGGCGGCGTTCGATGGCGACACGGCGATGCCGTCCACCTTCTTGGCCACGAGATCCTGCACGATCTGCACCTGCTCGTCGCCACCACCATGTTCGCCGGGGCCGATATACATGCACTCCACGGCGCCATTGGATTCGGCCTCGGCTTTCTTGCAGCCGTCGCGTGCCTGGTCGAAGAAAGGATTGTTCATGTTCTTCGGCACCAGGGCGAAGGTGTATTTCGCCTGGGCGCCGGAAACGGCAAGCACCATTGCGCCAAGCGCGACGGCGGCCGTCAGCAGATGTTTTTTCATGTGACGTTCTCCTCCTTGGTGTGATGTCCCGCAAGCCTCCCGCCGGCGGGTTTCTAGCGGCGTTTTTTGGGCATCAAGACTGCCAGCGACGCGGCGAGAATCGATTTGCCGCCCGTTTGCATGCCCAAGAGAACCGCAAGAACGATGAAGGCGCCGACGAAGGCACCCTGCCAGTTTGAATCGATGCCGGCCATCAGCAGCGCATTCCTGATCACCTCGAGGAAGGCCGAACCGATGATCGCACCGAAGGCCGTGCCGGCGCCGCCCATGAGGCTGGCGCCGCCAATGACTGTCGCGGCGATAACGCGCAGTTCGTAGCCCTGGCCCATGGCATTTATAGCCGAACCGTTATAGCCGAGGAGCAGGAGCGAGGCGAGCGCGGCGGTGAAAGCCGAGAAGACATAGGCCTCGAATTTAATCCAGTTGACCGGAACGCCGGTGAGCCGTGCCGCCTCCTCATTGCCGCCGATGGCGAACAGATGCCGGGCCCAGGCTGTGAAGTTGAATACGAAGCCGACAATCAGGGCCAGGATCACCATGGTCCAGAACTGTGACGACAGTTCTGGTATCCAATGCGGTGCCCAGTCGTTCGGACCATGCCGCGGCCATTTCCACTGACCGATTGCCTTCACGATCGGAGCATCGGGCCCGAACTGGTAGAGCATCTGGTTGGCCGAGAATACGACCGCCAGCGAACGCGCGACGGACAGCATGCCGAGGGTGACCACAAAGGACGGCATCCCGACATAGGCGACAAAGAATCCGTTGACCGCGCCACAGGCCAGACCGGAGAAAAGGCCCATGGCGAAGGCGACGTACCAGGGATAATGCCAGGTGAGGAACAGGCCGGCGACGATGACCACGAGACCCATGACGGAGCCGACCGACAGATCGATACCGCCGGTGATGATGACGATCGTCATGCCAAGTGCCATGATGCCGAAAGGTGCGAAGTTGCGCGTCACATTGGCGACGTTTTCAGAGGTGCCGAAGCTCGGCTCCATCGCAGTCATCAACATGACGAGCGCGATGAGCGCGATCATCACCCAGAAGGGCTGACTTGAAATCACACGTTGGAGAACTGTTTTTTCCTTGGTCGGGACGAAATCCGACATGGCCGGCCTGCCATGTTCTTCGACTGAGCCCTGAACGCCAACTGACTCCTGAACACTATTCGCCACGGATGGCCCCCGTTATCAGTCCGGTGATTTCCTCGGGCGATGTTTTGTCGGCTGGCTTGTCGGCAACTTTCGAGCCCCGCCTGAGGACGATAATGCGATCTGCCACGGCGAACACGTCAGGCATTCGGTGACTGATCAGCATGACGCCGACTCCTTGTGCTTTGAGGCGTCGGATCAGTTCGAGTACTTCCGCCACCTGGCGCACTGAGATGGCGGCCGTTGGTTCGTCCATCAGCACCAGCTTGGCATTTGAAAGCCGGGTCCGCGCGATGGCGACCGCCTGGCGCTGCCCACCCGACATCTTCCTGACGAGGTCGCGCGGCCGGGTTTCCGATTTGAGTTCCTTGAACAGCGCTGCCGAGCGATCGATCATCGCCTGCTTGTCAAGAATCCTGATCGGCCAGAAGCCCTTCTTGATCTCGCGCCCCAGAAAGACGTTCTGCGCGGCCGTCAGATTATCGGCGAGCGCCAGGTCCTGATAAACAACTTCGATCCCCTTGGCGCGGGCCTGCACGGGCTGGTGGAAGTGGCACACCTCGCCCTCGACTACAATTTCGCCGTCGCTCGGAGGAAAATTCCCGGCCACAGTCTTGACTATCGTCGACTTGCCGGCGCCGTTGTCCCCCATCAGACCAACGACTTCGCCTCGCTCCACCTGGAAGCTGACGTCGGTCAGGGCCTGGATAGCCCCGAAATTCTTGGAGACGTGGCGAACCTCAAGCACCGGCATCGCGGTCCTCCCGGGACAACATTTTATCGGTCTTGTCCCTGGTCTATGCACAGCAGCTAATCAGCGAAACGTATTCAACACAATCATTTATTAGGTCAGGCATTTATTAGATCAGGCCTCCCGGCAGTGACACGCGTCGTCTTAGGCCGTGACCTTGTAGCTGCTGCAGAACACCGAGGGCTCGGCCGGTCCTTAAGACAATCACCAGGCGATCCTCAGGCTTGCGCCGCTTCATATCCGTTTCGGGTGAAATGAGCAGGCATTTTGCGAGCGGTGCCAACGCCTCGGGTATGGAGCGCGGCAGAACACGGTTTGCGTCATTCAAACACACGAGGACAGTGGCCAAGCCTGTCCCTAGCGTGCGTCGGCCAGAGCGCACGTCAGGAGATGAACCCGCATTCGGGGGAGGCGAGGGTCAAGTATTGAAAATCCGCTCCTTGCCGGCGCTGCACGAGAGGGATATTCGGTCATGAATTTCAAAGGTTTGATCAAGCGTGCCGAGACAGTGGAGAGAGCGTTCAAGGAGCTCGAAACCGATTTGGCGGATGCGTTTAGCGAATGTCTCAATGTGGACGATCAGTCGCCGTTGAACGACGTCACTGTGCCGGATGAGACGGTATCGGATGAGAATCTCGCGACAACGGATGACAGCTCGCAGCTCGAAGCCAATGCGGACGCCTTCGAGACCGCACGACGGCTGTCCCCCCATACGCAAACCCGGCTGGCTGCCTTAAATGCGGTCGATGGGCTCTTTCACGACGCGCAGGAGTATCTGGGGGAGATCAATGCGAAACTGTCGGAGATCGCGACCTCGCATCATCTGACGGGCGAATTCCTGAAACTGCTTCACGGCGACATTCTTCGCGCCAACGAATTGGAGCTGGCAAATACCGGCCTGACCGCGCAGCAAAGGGTGCTGTCCGAACAGCTCCACGATGCAACCAGAAAGCAGCGCGAGCGCGACAGCGCTATCGAGGCCCTGCAGCAGCACGAGGCGAGCCTGGTCGAGGACAAGGAAGCACTTCGCGGCGCGCTGGCTGCGGCAAGGCTGGAACTCGTCGTCGCAGGCAATGCGAGCGCAAAACGCGAGGCCGAGTTCGGCGAGCTTGTCAAAACGCTCTCGGCCAGAGCGGTCGAGGCCAACAGACGCTCGCGCGAGAACGAGATGCTGCGGGAGAAGCATGTCAGTCTGTCGATCGATCTCGACAAGGCGCTGAAACGGGAGGCCGAGGCGCGGCACAGGCTGGACGAACTCTCGACCGTCCATGCCAATGACGCCGCGCAGGTTTCCGAACTGCTGGCCGCGCTTGGCAAGAGCGAGAAAGAGGAAATGCGGCTGCAGAAATCGCTCGATATGGCGCAGACGAAGCTATCGGAAATAACGGAAGCGGCCCGCCTCAGGGACGGTGACAGGGAAGCCGAGCTTGCACGCAGTGTCGCGGAGATGACCGGCTTGCGTTCTGAAATCGAGGACCTTCGATCGCGGCTGGAAGCCGCCTCCAACCACAACAGCGAAGCCGTCACCGAGATCGCCAGGCTCAAGGCTCAAGCGAGCGACGCGGTGGCCGAAAAGCAAATTGTCGAGCAAAAATTGTCCGCTCTCACGAAGGAGAGCGAACACGACAAGATGAACCTTTCCGCGGTCAGCGCGAATTTTTCGCAGCTTTCCCTGCAGCAGGCATCCGAACAGATACAGTTCGACGTCCAGCGGCAGGAATGCGAGGATCTGCGAGCCGAAGTCGCGTCGCTTCAAGCCCGGGTCAAGGAACTGTTGCCCTATGAGCGGCTCCACAAGGCCACCAACGCCAGACCGCGTGAAGACGGCGTGGTCGAGATCACCGCCGCGGTGGCGGAGAAGGCCCGCGCCAGCAGGCGGCGCCTTCGCCTGCGCGCTGCTTCGTAGCTCAGGCGCGGCTGTCTGAATTTCGACTGGTGCGAAGCGAACATCCGTCGATGGAAGCGATCCTTGGGGCTGGCCTCCCCTGCGTCAGGCTGCAATAGTGCACGCCGGTGAGGCGGAGGGGGCTGAGCGTGCGGCTATTCACAAACCGGAACCACCTCCGTTGGAGGTTGGCCGTCATCGCAATCATGGTGCTTTCGCCGAAGGCGGCGTCGGCCGACACCATTACGCCCGACCGGGTCGCCGCGGCCATTGCGAAGCTCGAATTGCTTGCCGAAGGCGTCGTCGCGGATGGTAGCGTGCCCGGTCTGGCCATCGGCGTCGTGCACGGCGACGAGGTGATCTTCCTCAAGGGGTTCGGGCATCGCGAAGCCGGAAAACCGGAGATCGTCGATGCTGACACGGTCTTCCAGATTGCCTCGCTCTCCAAGCCGGTCTCCGCCACCGTCGTGGCGGCGCTGGTCAGCGACGGGATCGCTTCGTGGGATTCCAAGATCGCCGACCTCGATCCGGCTTTCCGGCTCGCTCAGCCCTATCCGACCAGCGAACTCACGGTCCGCGACCTGTTTGCGCACCGCAGCGGGCTTCCCGGCACCGCCGGCGACGACCTCGAGGACATCGGCTATGACCGCGCGGAGATCCTGCGCCGGCTGCGGTTCGCGTCGCCGTCATCGAGCTTTCGTGCGGGCTATTCCTACAGCAATTTCGGACTGACCGAGGGTGCGGTCGCGGCCGCGAAGCCGACGGGTAAATCATGGGAAGAGGTCGCCGAAGAGAAGCTCTACCGTCCGCTTGGAATGGCCTCGACCAGCTCCCGTCATTCGGACTTCATCAAGCACGCCAACCGCGCCGAGCTCCACGCCAAAATCGATGGCGCCTGGACCGCGAAGGTCCAGCGCTATCCGGATGCGCAGGCGCCAGCAGGCGGCGTCAGCTCCACCGCACGCGACCTCTCGCAATGGATGCGCCTTGTGCTCGGCAACGGGGTCTATGCCGGCAAGAGACTCATTGCCGCCGATGCGCTGGAACAGACACATATTCCCTTGATGGTTCGCGGCAAGAACCCCGTCTCCGGAGGCGAGGCCTTCTACGGCCTCGGCTGGAATATCGAATTCGGCCGGCACGGGCTGATCTGGGGTCATGCGGGCGCCTTCAGCACCGGCGCACGCAGTCTGGTGATGCTCTTCCCCGAGGAGAAGCTTGGCATCGTCGTCATCGCCAACGCCTTTCCGACAGGCGTGCCGGACGGGCTGTCCGACAGCTTCGCCGATCTCGTCTTCGACGGAACCCTGGGCAAGGATAAGATAAAGGCATGGAATGATATCTATGCGAGCATGTTCGGCCCGGTGATTGCGGCGGCCAAGGCCACCTATGCCGCGCCGCCCTCTCCAGCAAGTCCGGCCGAGCCGGCCAGTGCCTATGCAGGCCGTTACTTCAACGACTTCTTCGGCGAAGCTATTGTGTCGGGCGAAGGAGACGCTCTTGTCCTTAAGGTCGGGCCTGCCGGTGCGCGGTCTTATCCACTGAAGCATTTCAACCGCGACCTCTTCGTGACCTTCCCCGATGCCGAGATGCCGGACAGGCCTTCGGCTGTCAGCTTTGCCCTCGGCCCCGACGGCAAGGCGTCGGCCATGACCGTTGATTTTCTCAACGACAATCATCTCGGCACGCTGCGGCGCGTGGGGGATTAGCCACCGGCGGTGAGGGAGCCTATGCCGGGCCGAACTGAAGCAATTTGAAGCAATTGCCGCTTCCCGACTTCAACTGTGTCAGGAAGCCTTTCGACCGGTCGATCCATTCCTGGTGCGATCTGGCATCGGCTTCGATTTCATTGGCCGGTGCAAGCTTGACGAAGCCGCGCCCCGTGCTGAAAAGCCAGCACGCGCGGCCGAGAAACCGCCTGCTGCGCTGGCGCAGCAGATCGGCATCATAAAAGACGTCGAGCACCTCCTGCTTGATCTTCCGTTCCTTTTCGGGATTGGCGATCGCAACCTCGATCGGCTCGCCGCCGATTGCATCCTGCAGGTCCTTGTAATCCAGAGCGATCTGGGTAGTGGCATATTTGATATCGCTCTCGTCCCGGACGATGTTGAACCATAGCGTTGGGTTGAGCTCGTTGACGACGAACGATGCTTCGAAATCGCGCGACAGATTCAGGATATCGAACCCCTGAACATCGACGTCGCGCTCGACCAGAAGGATCTGCGAAACCTGCTTGGCGAGCGCCGTTCCGTGGGCGCTGACGGCGGCATTGTTTCCGCCGTGTTCCGGACTGACATAGGCACCGCCATCATCCAGCAGCGCGTCGAATTCGCCGAGGGCCTCCACGACAGCGCTGCCGCGGGCAACACGCGCCGCCAGTTTGGCGAGAACCTGCTGGAGCTCCGTTTCGCGTTTGCGCTGGTCCTGATAATTCTGCTGGAAAAAGAAGATGAACAGGGACACGCCAATCCCGATCAGGATCACGCCCAGCTGCGAAAAGATATTGCGATAATATTCCAGCAGCTTTTCACGATGGCGTACGTCGTCACGCACACTGTGCGCCACGCGAAGATTGACGATCAGCGAAACGACCAGGAGCCCGGCACCGACCAGGATCAGGCCGCCGATCAGCACGTAGCCATGGCGTGAGTTGAAGTCCATTGCTTTGCCGCGCTCCCGAAACCCCAGACAGCGCAGACTAATACCATTCCGCCTCAACACCTACGATCATCCCCACCATTCGGCCACTGTTCTTACTGCCAGGACTACGCTCGCCATCCGCCTCGTTTCGTGGCGGTCTTCTCGCAGCCGGATTCAGGCCGCGTGCTTGGAACCAATGACGGGCGAGACTGTTCAGCTATGACTTTGATACGACGCCGACGTGCCCGGCCGGCTGGGCTTGCGGCGATCTTGAGGAGTTCTCATCATGAAGATTTCGTCCAGATTTCGTTCAGTCGCAGTTGCCGTCATCGCTGCGGCGGCAGTTAGCTTTGCCAGCGTCGCGCATGCCGACAGCGGTACGATCCGCTTCGCCGTCTACAAGGCGGCCTTTTTCATCGGCGGCTCCGGAGGCGAGGGCACACTGACCTTCCATGGTCGCCGATATCCCATCTCGGTCGGCGGCATCTCGGGCGGCCTCGCCTTCGGCGCCTCCAAGACCTATTTCAAAGGTACCGTGCGCCACATACGCCGCGCCCGGGATGTGACGGGGGTGTACGGTGCAGCGGGCGGTGGCGGCGCGCTCGGCAAAGGAGCCCAGGTGATCGTCATGACCAATGACAAGGGTGCCCAACTCGAACTCACGGGCAGGCAGGTAGGCCTGCAAGTCAATGCCGATCTCAGCGGTATGAGCATCTCGCTGAAATAAGGACAGTCACTGCATTCGTTATTCCTTGGATGGGCCGGATTTGGCCGCTCCAAACCGCAACCCATCCATCAGCAGCGACACCAATCGGCGCGAGCGGTCGCGCCAGTCCTTGGTGTCCGGGGCCGAATAGATGCCGCCCAGCGCATGCAGCACGTCGGAGGCATCGACATCGCCGCGGATCGAGCCGTCGGCGACCGCAGCATCGATCAGCCGCCGCAAGGCGAGCGTCACCCTGCCGGAAACGTCGGAGAACAGGGTTGAGTTGGTCGTGAGCAGGATGCGCAGGCTTGTCGACAGCCCGCGCTTGGTGGCGATGTAGTCGACGAAGCGCTGCATCCATTGTTCGAGCGCCATGTCGGGCGCATGATCGCGGGCGAGTTCGTCGGCCGCCTGGCACAGTCCTTCCACTTCGCGCCGATAAACCACCTCGACCAGGTGCTCGCGGGTTGGGAAATGCCGGTAGAGAGTGCCGATGCCGACGCCGGCCTGGCGCGCAATCTCCTCCAGCGAGGCATCGACGCCTTGCGCGGCAAAGGCTTTTGCCGCGACCTCGACCAGAGCATCGCGGTTGCGCTGCGCGTCGGCGCGCAGCGGCTTTGCAACGGCGGCTTCGGTTTTGTCTCCAGAAATGACGGGCGGCTCCGCGGCCAATTTTTTCTCCAGTGCTGATCCGAAGCATACCCGGATAGGCAGGCCCCGTTTCAAGAACGCAGACGCTTCCACCTTCGTTACGTCTCCGACAAATATAATCGCAAGTAAATATAATCACAGGATCGAGTCTGGGCCGGCGTTCCGGCAGGCGAGGCATCTTGCCCGCCTCCGGTGCACGGCCCGTGGATGACGTCCGGAGGATGACGACGGAGGATATTTCCTCGCGGCCGGCACTCGTCATCTGTTCGGCCGATGCCGTGGGGCAAAAATGAGCCCATGTTGAGCACGATCCCCTCAGGATCATTGGACTGTCCTGCCCCTACAGACAGTTCAGAGAGCACCACCGGCTTGGGCCGGTGGTGCTTTTTTGTCTCCAGACATGACGGCCGGCTGCCCTGCCAATTTCCTCCAATTTTGATCATTTTCGATCCGGGGCTTGAACAGGGCGGAGCAGGCCCTTAGGTAACAAACGGAGGCGCCTCCGATTGTGGAGCGCCTTTCTCATGTAATCACGGGATCGGGTATGTCACGTCTTTCGACCTCCCAAGCCGCAGCCCTCCCGGAGCTCGCGCCAAGTCGAACCGACCCCCTCTGCCCTGCCGGGCACTTCCCCCAAGGGGAAGATAGCCTTCACCTAGCCATAAGCTGACCTTGCCGCTCGCCGGCCGGGCACCAGATCATCCCCTCCCGCGTCAAGCAACTGGAGCCAGACGCCCCATGACAAGCAAAACCCGAACTCCAATCCAACTTCGAATCAACGGACATCGACATGAGCTGGAGGTCGAACCGCGCGTTACCCTGCTCGACGCCTTGCGCGACCATCTCGGGCTGACCGGCACCAAGAAGGGCTGCGACCAGGGCCAGTGCGGCGCCTGCACCGTTCATATCGACGGCCAGCGCGTGCTGGCCTGCCTGACGCTTGCCACTCAGGCTGAAAGCAGGGACATCACCACCATCGAAGGGCTTGCCGGGGAGGATGGCACGCTGCATGCGGTGCAGGCCGCCTTCCTCGAACAGGATGCCTTCCAGTGCGGCTATTGCACGCCGGGCCAGATCATGTCGGCGGTCGCCTGCATTCGCGAAGGCCATGCCGGCTCGGATGAGGAGATCCGCGAATACATGGCCGGCAATCTCTGCCGCTGCGGCGCCTATCCGCATATCGTCGCCGCCGTGCGCCAGGTGGCCATGGAGGCCGCGTCATGAGGGACTTTTCGTATCTCCGCGCCGGCTCCGTCGATGCAGCCCGTGAGGCAGCAGCACTTCCCGGCGCCATGCTTCTGGCCGGCGGCACGACGCTTGTCGATCTCGCGAAATGCGGCGTTGCCGAACCCGAGACCGTGGTCGACATCACCCATCTCAAGGGACTGGACACGATTGCCGTTGATGACCGGGGCGCCACGATCGGCGCGCTGGCCAGGATGAGCCGCGTCGCCGACCATGCCGATATCAAGAGCCGGTTCCCCGCAGTCTCGGAAGCATTGTGGCAGGCGGCGTCGGCGCAGCTGCGCAACATGGCGACGATCGGCGGCAATCTGATGCAGCGTACGCGCTGCCCCTATTTCCGCGATCCGGCGAATTTCCCCGCTTGCAACAAGCGCTCGCCCGGCAGCGGCTGCTCGGCGATCGGCGGCGTCACCCGCGGCCATGCCGTGCTCGGCACCAGCGAGGCCTGCATCGCCACCTATCCCGGCGACCTGGCGGTTGCACTCGTCGCCTTCGATGCGATCGTCCATCTCGGCGACCGTCAGGTCGCCGTCGATGATTTTTTCCTGTTGCCTGGCAGCACGCCCGAAAGGGAACATGCGATCGAGCCCGGCGAGATGATCACCGCGATCGGCATTCCCGCTTCGGCCGCTGCCCGCCGCTCGACCTATCTCAAGGTCCGCGACCGCCAGTCCTATGAATTCGCCGCGGCAAGTGCCGCGGTCGGCATCGAATTCGAGGCCGACGGAAGGACGATCCGCGATCTGCGCGTCGCGCTTGGCGGCGTCGCCACCAAGCCATGGCGCGCCCTTGCCGTCGAAGAGGCGCTGAAAGGCAAAGTGCTCGAGCCGGAGGTCGTCAGGCAAGCCAGCCTGCTCGCCGTCGAGGGCGCCGTCGACCATGGCGCCAACCACTACAAGATCGAACTGGCGCCGCGCGTCGTCGCCCGCGCCATCCTCAAAATGGGAGAAACGGCATGACCGTTCACGAGTTGAGAACAAGACCCGGCGATGCCAAACGCGGCGACGCTTCGGACGGTGCCGTCCTCGCCGACCAGGTCGGCGGCCGGCTGTCGCGCGTCGACGGCCCGGCCAAGATCACCGGTGCCGCCAAATACGCCGTCGAGCAGCAGCTCGAGGGGCTTACCCATGCGGTGCTGGTCGAGAGCACCATTGCCGCCGGCCGGGTGCGTTCGATCGACACGGCCGCGGCCAAGGCGTCGCCCGGCGTGCTGCTGGTGCTGACGCCCGACAATATCCTGCCGCTGAGAACCGCAACGGACTGGCTGGGTACGCCGCCGCCGGACGTCGCCTATTGCCCGCTGGCGCGCGACATCACCTTCAGCGGCCAGCATGTCGCGGCGGTGGTGGCCGAGAGTTTCGAGCAGGCGGTCGCGGCCGCGGCGCTGGTCAGGATTGCCTATGACGAGGCGCCGGCGATCGTCGACCTCAGCGACCCAAAGGCCGGCGACGGCATCCCGGTCGATGCGATGACCAAGGAATGGGGCGAGGCGGAGACAGCGTTCGCCTCGGCTCCGGTCAGGATCTGCAACGCCTACAACACGCCGCGCGAATACCAGGCGCCGATGGAGCCGCATGGCCTGATCGCAAAGTGGCAGGGCGACCAGCTGACGGTCTGGGAGCCGAGCCAATGGCTCGACGGCATGGCGCGGACCTATGCCGAATGGTTCGGCGTGCCGTTCGAGAATGTACGACTGGTCTCGCCTTATATTGGCGGCGGCTTCGGCTCCAAGGCGTTTGCCTATGGCTACGGCGCTGTAGCGGCAGTCGCCGCGAAAATGCTGGGACGGCCGGTGAAGCTGGCGGTCACCAGGCCGCAGACCTTCACCGCCTATGGCGGACGGGCGGCGACGCGCCAGACCGTGGCGCTCGGCGCCAACGCGGAGGGCCAGATCCAGTCGATCGTGCATCGCGGCGTCAACGAGACCTCGGTCGACGGCATGTGGGTCGAGCCGCTCGGCTCGGTCACCTCGGTCATGTACGCGACGCCGAATTTCTCGTCGCGGCAGAACGTCGTGCGGGTCAACACGGTGGTGCCGGGGGCATTGCGCGCGCCGGGCGAGAACCCGAGCGCCTTCGGCATCGAAAGCGCCATCGACGAGCTCGCCTATGAGGTCGGTATCGATCCGCTGGAAATCCGGCTCAGGAATTATGCCGAGCAGGATCCGCATGCGAAGAAGCCGTGGTCGACACGGCAGCTGCGTGAGGCCTTCGCGGCCGGCGCCGAAGCCTTTGGCTGGTCGAAGCGGAACCCCCGGCCGCGTTCGATGCGCGACGGCAACCAGCTGATCGGCTGGGGTGTCGCGGCAGGTACCTATCCGGTGCGGCGCGCCTATGGCGAGGCGGTCGTGCGCATTCTCGCCGACGGCTCGGTCGAGGTCGAAAGCTCATCGATCGACATGGGGCAGGGCACCTACACGATCCTGGCGCAGACCGCCGCCGAGGTGGTGGGCGTGCCGGCGGAAAACGTCGTCGTCAAGCTTGGCGATTCCCGCTATGCCCGTGCTGGCGTCACCGGCGGTTCGCGGCTGGCCGGGGTGATGACCGGCGCCGTCCACAAGGCGGCGAGTGCCGCGCTCGACCAGCTGATCGGGCTCGCCATCAGCGATCCGGCTTCGCCGTTCCATGCGCTGCAGGCCAACACGCTCGTCGTCGCCAATGGCCGCATCGCCTCGCCGCGCGGCAACGGCCCTGAGGTTTCGATCGCCGAACTGCTCAGCAGCGTCGGGCGCGAGCATATCGAGGCGAAGGGCGACACCATGCCGGCCAATTCGACGGTCGAGGACCGCTACAAGAACTACACCACCATAGCCATGGCGCTGCCACACACCGAGGGCGACTATTCCCGCCACAGCTGGTGCGCGCATTTCATCGAAGTCCGTGTCGACGAGGACTTTGGCACGGTTCGCGTCTCCCGCGTGGTGTCGGCGCTGGATTCGGGCCGGCTCTACAATCCCAAGCTCGCCGAAAGCCAATGGAAGGGCGGCATCATCATGGGCATCGGCCAGGCGCTGCTCGAGGAGGGCATCGTCGACCGCCGCCACGGCCGCATCGTCAACGACAATTTCGCCGACTATCTCATCGCCACCAATGCAGACATTCCCGACATCGAGGTGATCTCGGTCGGTATTCCCGATCCGCATTCCTCGGTGCTGGGCGGCAAGGGGGTCGGCGAGCTGGGCATCGTCGGCGTGGCGCCGGCGATCGCCAACGCGGTATTCCACGCCACCGGGAAAAGGGTGCGGGATCTGCCGATCACGCTGGAGAAGCTGATTTAGGCGGAGGTTGCGACTGTCGGCGCGTTGGCGATTGGCGAAAGCCGAGGTGACGACCGATCTCCCCGCCAGAGGCAGGGCAATCGCATTTGGATTCTTACGAAGATGGACCCCCACCCTAACCCTCCCCACAAGGGGGAGGGAACGCTGCCGCGCGCCCTCACTTCCCCTTTTGGCGCCGAAAGGCAGGCAATTTGCCGAGGTCAGCGCCAACGGAAGTCTCCCTCCCCCTTGTGGGGAGGGGTTAGGGGTGGGGGTACGTCGTAGAGCGAAAGCCTCGGCTTTCCATCTGCGATAGCCCTGCCGCCAGAGGGGAGATCGGCAGCTTCGACGCTTTGCCTTTTTCAGGCTCACCACGACAGACTGAATGCAAGCTTGCCGAAATGCCGGCCGCCGGCCGCCATATGGGCGTAGGCCTCGGTCGCCTGATGCTGGCTGTAGACCGTGTCGATGACCGGATCGATACGGGCGGCGCCGATGGCCCGCGCCGCGTCGCGCAGGTCGGATACCGAACCGGTGTTGTTGCCCACCACCTTGAGTGCCTTGATGATGATCGGCAGCAGGTTCGTGGTGGCCTCGGCGCCGGTGACGAAGCCGATGGCGAACACCGTGCCGCCGGGCGCCGCGGCATTGATGGAGCGGGCGAAGGTCGCCGCGCCGCCGGTTTCGACGATCAGATCGGCGCCGAGGCCGTCGGTCAACTCGAGCACCTTGGCGTCCCAGTCCGGCGTCTCACGATAATTTATGAGATGATCCGCACCCAAGGCCTTGGCGCGGGCCAGCTTTTCGTCAGACGACGAGGTGATGATGACCGTGGCGCCGGCTGCCTTGGCCAGCTGCAGGGTCAGGATCGAGACACCGCCGGTACCGAGCAGGACGACGACCGACCCCGGCCCGGCATCGGCGGCGCGAAGCGCATTCCACGCGGTGGTGCCGGCGATCGGCAGCGTCGCTGCCGCTTCGAAGGACAGATGCGCCGGCATCGGCACGACGGCATTGGCCGGCAGCGCGACATATTCGGCGAGCGAGCCGGGCAGTGTCAGCCCGCGCATCTCTCTGGTCTCGTAAGGCCGCGGACGGCCGCCGATCCAGCGCGGTTTTGCATGGGCGATGACGCGGTCGTTGATGGCGAGCCTCGACACGCCCTCGCCGATGCCGACGATCTCGCCGGCGCCGTCGACGACGGGAATGAGCGGAAAGCTCGGACCTGGATAGTTGCCGCTCGCTATCGCGACATCGACAAAATTGAGGCTTGCGGCGCGCAGGCGGATCAGCACTTCGCCGCGTTGCGGTTCAGGCGTGGGAACGGTGGCCGCGCGAAACGCGTCCAGTCTCGGGGCAGTCAGTTCGATCGCTTTCATGTCTCACTCCGGTTGATGGCCGATTGACGGGCCGGGATTGAGTGAAACTAGCTGCTGCGCTATTGGTATATAATCCTTGTGTTTTACATTTGAGCTCTGCGCCTGATGCAGCAATCGCACGAACCGGCAGCATTGGTCGAAATGGCCGCCTTCGCGGCCATCGCCGAAGCACGCTCCTTCACCAGGGCGGCTGCTCGCATCGGCCGCGACGCGACGATCCTGTCGCGGCGCCTTGCCTCGCTGGAAGAGCGGTTGGGCGTGCGCCTGCTGCACCGGACGACACGAAGCGTATCGCTGACCGAGGCGGGTTCGGAATTTCTCATCCGGGTCCGCGCCATCCTGGCTGCGGTCGACGAGGCCGAGGCTGCCGCGTCGGCGCATGCCGGCGGCGGGCCGCGCGGCGTGCTGCGGCTGGCGCTGCCCGGCTCGTTCGGGCGCATGTGGATCGGCCCGCTGCTGCCGCAGTTTCTCGCCGAATTTCCCGATGTCCGTATCGAGGCCGAGTTCTCCAACCGCTTCGTCGATCTCGTCGCCGAGAATTTCGATGTCGCCGTGCGTCTCGGCGCGCTGGAGGATTCGCGGCTGGTGGCGCGCAAGGTCGCTACACGGCGGCGGCTGCTGTGCGCCGCGCCGTCCTACCTCGCCCGCCGGGGCACGCCGACTGAACCTGAAGCACTGCTGGAACACAGTTGCCTGGGCTTCTCAGGCTTCCAGACCTTTCCGGCCTGGGAGATGACCGACAGTTCGGGCCGTCGCGTCAGTATCGAGGTCTCCGGGCCGCTGGTCACCGATGATGCCGAGGTACTGGTCGAAGCCGCCGTGCAAGGCGTCGGACTGATGATGAGCACGGATTGGCTGGTCGGACGCGAGCTCGCCGACGGCCGTCTGGTGCCAGTGCTGGAGGACTGGACGCTTGCCGACGAGGGCGCCGTCTATGTCGTCATGCCTTCGGCCAAGGGGCAAGCCGCCAAGACACGTGCCTTCGCCGACTGGATCGGCAAACGCTTTGCGCCGGTCCCGCCGTGGCGGAGGTGAGGGTGCTGATCCCCCTCGAGGGGGGAGATCACGTGCTCAGCCGCCTCCGCCTCCACCACCCTGCTTGATGAAATGACCGAGCAGATCCATCGGCACCGGAAACACGACCGTCGACGAGCGCTCACCGGCGATGTCATGGAGAGCCTCGAAATAGCGTAGCTGCATGGCCTGCGGTGCTTCGGCCAGCATCTTGCCGGCCTCGACGAGCTTTGCCGCCGCCTGCTGTTCGCCGTCGGCATTGATCACTTTCGCACGCCGCAGCCGTTCCGCCTCGGCCTGCTTGGCGATGGCGCGGACCATGTTCTCGTTGAGGTCGACATGCTTGATCTCGACATCGGAGACCTTGATGCCCCAGGCATCGGTGCGCTGGTCGAGAATCTCCTGGATATCGCTGTTGAGCTTGTCACGTTCGGCCAGCATTTCATCGAGCTCATGCTTGCCGAGCACCGAGCGCAACGTGGTCTGTGCCAGCTGGTTGGTGGCGGTCATGAAGTCTTCAACCTGGATCACCGCCCGCTCGGCGTCGACGATACGAAAATACAGCACCGCGTTGACCTTCACCGAGACGTTGTCGCGCGAGATCACGTCCTGCGGCGGGACGTCCTGGACCACCACTCGCAAGTCGACCTTCACCATCTGCTGCACGAAGGGGATGAGGATGATAAGGCCGGGGCCCTTGACCCCGGTGAAGCGGCCGAGCGTGAAGACCACGCCGCGCTCATATTCCCGCAGGATGCGAATGGCCGCGGATAGGAACATGACCACGACGAGCGCTGCTGCCAGATAGGCCACATAACCGATGATCATTGCCTTGCTCCATCGCTTCTCACATTGCGGCGCCGTATCGTCAGCACAAGATCCCTGACATCGGCCACCTCGACGCTGTCGCCCACTGCAAGCGGTTCGTCGGCTTTTGCCCGCCAGCGCTCGCCCCGGGCGAGCACGTGGCCCTCACTGCCCTGCCAGTCGAGAACCTTCGCCGGCAGCCCATGCATGGCCTGTGCGCCAACACGCGGAACGTTCTTGCGGGCCGCCCACAGATAGCTGCCGGTCAACAGCGCCAGGCCGAGCGTCAGGACGGCGGCGGTGCCGATAACGGCCCACGACATCTCGAAGCCGGGCCCCTCGATCCTGAGCAGCATGGCTGCGCCCAGCAGAAACGCAGCCACGCCTCCCAGCCCAAGGACCACAGTCGGGTTCAAGGCTTCGACGACCAGGAAGATGATGCCAAGCAGCATCAAGGCAAGGCCGGCATAGCTGATCGGCAGGAGATTGAGCGCATAGAGTCCGAGCAGAAGGCAAATCGTGCCGATCACGCCGGGCGCGACCGCGCCCGGGCTCGTGAATTCGAAGACGAGGCCATAGACGCCGACCAGCATCAGGATGACGGCAATATTCGGGTCCGTGATGACGGCGAGAAGCCGGATGAGCCAGCCTGGCTCGAGCGTTTCGACCGGCAGCCCTTTCGTCGCCAATGCCTCTTTTTTGCCGGCGATCTCGACGGTCCGGCCGTCGGCCAGTTGAAGCAGTTCGGTGGTGTCACGGGCGACGAAGTCGATGACATGCTGCTGCAGCGCAGCGCCGGCCGACAGGCTGGCCGCCTCGCGCACGGCCTTTTCTCCCCATTCGGCATTGCGGCCGCGCAATTCAGCCAGGCTGCGGATCAGGGCAACGGCATCGTTCGTCGCCTTGGCGATCATCGCATCGCCCGCGGGTGCGTTCTTCTTGTCCTTGTCCGCCTCCGGGCCATCGTTCTTGCCGCCGGGAAACGATGGCAGCGGCCCGCCCATCTCGATCGGCGTTGCCGCGCCCAGATTGGTGCCGGGCGCCATCGCCGCCAGATGGGTGGCGTAGAGGATGTAGGTTCCGGCGCTCGCCGCGTGCCCGCCGGCGGGCGCGACATAGCCGATGACGGGAACCGGCGAGGCGAGAATGCCGGCGATCATCTCGCGCATGCTGGTGACCAGCCCGCCGGGCGTGTCCATCTGCAGGATGAGAGCCTGGGCATTTCGGTCCGCGGCCACCGCCAGTGCTTCCTCGAGCTGCCTGGCACTCGCCGGACCGATGGCGCCGTCTATCTCGACGCGCAACACAATTTTCTCCCGGCCGTCCGCCTCTCCGGTTGCTGAAGAGGGACAAACGGCCGCAACAGCCACGAAAGCCGCGGCAAGCAGGACCGCACGCGCGAGTTTCACGCTCAAAGCTCCACATCTAGGAATATGGGCTGGATTTTGCCGAAATCCATGACGCGGCGCGCGGCGGGTGACGCATCGCACGGTCCTGCTGAATGTCGGCCTGCTCAGCGGCGGCTACGGCACCGAGGAGCTCCGCCAATCGGGCGCGTTTCGCGTCTATGAAGATTCCGACGACATGCCGACGAAGTCGGCGGCCGCACATGAAGGCGACCGGCGGGCTGTCGCCGTCATTCGATCACACCTATGTTTTGCGCATTGGAGCCATCTCTGGCGGGCTTCTATTGCGCGGCGTCCTCCTGGATTGTCTGTTCCTGGATTCGGGCGGGTGCCCCGAGACACTGATCGTAGCCGATGGTGCAATTATTCAGACATTCGTTGCGCCCCTGGATGGATTTGACGCTGTTGTAGTCGATCGGCACAGCCTGGCATTTCTTCTGGCACGCCTGGTCCTTCTCGGCGCAATTCGTGCCGTGGCCCTTAGGGTACTTCTTCGTGGTCGCTTCAGCGTTCAATGGCAAGACGGCCAGCAGCGCCAGCAGCGTCGGTATCAGTCGGAGCATACGCATGGATCCTCCCTTGCGCGTTAGACCTCTGCACTTGGAGGCAATGTTAGCGCGCCACTTCCGCTGGCCACATCACCCGTGCGGGGGATGGACGGCAGCGGGGCCGCCGCTAGCCCAGGCAATTTCCCCGTGATCGGTTCTGCTCGTCATCGCTCCGGCCGGCAACCGATCACAAAACGCGACGACGTTCAGGCAGTCATGTCGCGCGCTGGGCACGATCAGGCCGTCATAATCGAGGAAATGCGCGGCCTCGCCGATGTCTTGCGATCTCGGATATTCGGCGTGCTTTTCCTGATACGAAAGCTGCCCGTAGCGCGCGGTGTCGAGGCCAAGGGTCTGCAAGGCTGCCAGGTCGAGCAGTCTGAGCGTCCGGTCCAAAGCAAGATCGATCTCGAAGAGATTGTATCTGACACGCGAAGGGATCACTGGCTGCCCCCGCGTCAGGTGGAATCTCATCTCGCTCAAGGCACCTTCGCGCTCTTGCGAGGTGTAGAGCACGTCGAACGTTCCATCGTCCCAACGGCCGCCGGAGCTCGAGCACTGGATCGGGCTGCGGCCCTGGCGCACCACACGCCAAACCGTTCCGGAGTATTCGACCGGAACTATTGCCTCGATAGCGTCGATGAGCCGGCTATCGCGTCGTTTCCGCCCGGCGATCGCCAACTAGAGAAAGACCTCGTTCTCAAGCCGATCGATGACTTTGAGCACGTCGAGAGCACGGTCGTCGTGAATGAGATCTATCGCCCTTTCACCGTTCAATTGCGGGTGGCGAGCGTAAAGCCAGGTGCGGATATCGCTTGGCTCGTAGAATTCCTGCAGTCGGCCGACGATATAGTGCAGGTCCGATAGAATGAGCTCGCTGCGCGGCTGGGGCTTGATGTCGCCGGCCTTCCACCTCGAAACCGTGGCCTTGGACACGTCGGTGATGTTTGCAATGTCGGTTCCCTTGAGACCGCCAAACGTGCCCAATTCGTCCAGGAATCTGGGGACCGCCCGCAACGCCGTGCTCATGCTTTTCTCTCCGGCTGCCGAGCCACTTCGCGTCGGACCAGCCCTTCAATTGCGCTGTCGCATTTCGGTTTCATAAAAGGAAAATATGAAACAGGAATGTTAATGTCAATCACCCGTTCGGTGCGAAGGCCCCTGGAGCCAGCACTTCAGGCCTGAAGCAGCGCCAGCTCTTCCGCGCTCAGATGGCGTGCCTTGCCTTTGGCAAGCTCGCCGAGCTGCAATTGGCCGATCGCCACCCGCACCAGGCGCAGCACCTCGATATCGTAGGCGCCAAGCAGCCGGCGGATGTGGCGGTTGCGGCCCTCGTCGAGCACGATCTCCAGCCAGGCGGTGCTGGTGCCGCTTCCACTCGATCGAAAATCAATCGCCTGAATTGCTACAGCGCCCTGTCGCCGGTAATGCCACGGGACAATTTGTTTTGTATAGTCCTTGATGCCACGTGGCCGACGATGGTTCGATGACTTGGGAAGGGAAGATCATGCGAAGCGGATTGGCGAAATTCGTCGTGGCGGGTTGCGTCGCCGCTCAGGTCGTCCTGCAAGCGGCGCAGCCGGCGTTTGCCGCGCCGTGCGGCTGGACGGCGAAACTGGAGGAAGAGGAGGGCGGCAAAGTGCTGATGGCGTCGGTCTGCGGCGGATCGAATGGCGGCGCCCAGCTGACGCTGGCCTGTTTCGGCAAGCCGACGCTGAGCTATGATTTGGGCGACAGCGGTCCGCAACTGGAACCCGGCATCGCTTCGTTCGCGTTCAAGGCCGGCGGCAAAGCGGTGACCAAGACGCTTCAACTCGAAGAAATGTACAACACCTTCACCGTGGAATTGAGCAGCACCGACCCGCTGTTGGCCCTGCTGCGCTCCAAGGGCGAGGTCACGGTCGCCTCGGGCAAATATGGCGAGAACAGCTTTCCGCTTGCCGGCTCATCCGCCGCCATCGGCAAGGTGCTGGCCCAGTGCGGCAAAGCCAAGGCTTCTTCCGACAATGAAGATTGATGAACCCCTCACATTTCGATTTGAATCACGCGAGACGTTGGTCGCGAACATAGAGCGTGATCCTGCTGATCTCGATCCCTGGACAGGGCTTGTCGAGTTGGAGGCCGAGGAAAGCAGCCTGGACACCGCGGTGTCAGTTCTCTTGCGGGCAATTGATGCTGTATCCGACAGGGAACAGCTTTGGCGGGCAGCTGCCTGACTGTCGAGTCGCCGCCAGCAGTTCAGGCCTGAAGCAGCGCCTGCTCTTCCGCGCTCAGATGGCGTGCCTTGCCTTTGGCAAGGTCGCCGAGTTGCAGAGATCCGATCGCGATCCGCACCAGGCGCAGCACCTCGATATCATGGGCGGCGAGCAGCCGGCGGATATGGCGGTTGCGGCCCTCGTCGAGCACGATTTCCAGCCAGGCGGTGCTGGTGCCGCCGCGCAGCAACTCGATCGAGCGGGCCGCCAGCAATTCGCCGTCGACGGTCGCGCCGGCGCGCAACCGCGCCAGCATGGCCTCGTCGGGCAGCGCGCCGATCTGCACGTGATAGGTCTTGGCGACATGCGAGGCGGGATCGAGCAGGCGCTGCGCGAAGCGCGTGTCGTTGGTCATCAACAGCAGGCCTTCGCTGGCCTTGTCGAGGCGGCCGACGGGCGAGACGAAAGGCAGGTCGAGGCCTGCCAGGCAATCATAGACGGTGCCGCGGTCCTGCGGGTCGTCACGGGTGGTGACCAGCCCGCGCGGCTTGTTGAGCATCAGATAGACCTTGCGCTCGGCGGCGACGCGGCGGCCGTCGACCTCGATGCGATCGCGGCCTGGATCGACGCGAATCGAGCCGTTGCGCACGATCTTGCCGGCGACCCGCACGCGCCCCTCGGCAACCAGAAGCTCGGCCTGCTTGCGCGAGCACAGGCCAAGCTTCGACAGCGCGCGACAGAGGCTGACGCCGGGAGGCTGGGCCCCGGGGGCAGGGCGTTGCCGGGCAATGTTCGGTCGCGGCGACATGATGTTGCCTGTGGATTCTTGTATACGAGCATCCCACTATAGCCGGCCGCCGGCTATGTCCACGGAAGGGAACTGCATATCGTTTGCGTCGTGCGCAGCGGCTGCGAGGACTGCATGAAAACAGCCATTCGCCTTTGCCTGCTGCTCGCCTTGTTGCCGACATCGCCGGCGCATGCCGGCTGGCAGGCAGTCGAAAAGGTCGAGACCTATGCCATCTCAGGGCAATCCGGCCCGGAGCTCTATGCCTCGATCGGCGGGCGCGGACCGCTGCTCGGCGAACGCCGCGTCATCGCGCATACCAATTTCAAGCTGACCTGGGTGAGGGACTACCAGCCGCAAGGCGACGCCTGCGTGCTGGTGTCGGCGCGACCGAAGCTGATCATTACCTACACCTTGCCGAAGCCGGCCGCGCGGCTGCCGGGCGCAATCCAGAAGAACTGGGAGGTTTTCGCAGCCGGCCTCGCCGCCCACGAGAAGGTGCACGGCGCCAGCATCGTCGACATGGTGCACAAGATCGAGGCGGCCACCATTGGCCTGACCGTCGCCGATGACCGTGGCTGCAGCAAGATCAGGATCGAAGTGACGAGACGGCTCGCCGGAATCTCCCAGGCACAACGGCAGGCGAGCCGCGATTTCGACCGGGTCGAATTCGGCCCAGGCGGCAAGCTGCGGCAGCTTGTGTTCACGCTGATGACCGGCGGATGAAGCTGCGGGGGCGGCGCAGGGTACCACCTTGCGGCCTCACGCCTGCGCGGTCGGATAGAGCGTCAGGATGTTGACGTTGACCCTTGGCGGCTGGCTCACCGCATAAAGGATGGCGGCGGCGATGTCCTGGCTTTCCAGCTGCTCCATGTCGCCCAGCCTCTGCTCGACCGCCTGGCGCACATCGGCGCGCATATTCTGGGTGAACTCGGTCTTGACGGCGCCAGGCTCGATGCAGGTGACGCGGATGCCGTCCTTGCCGATCTCGCGGCGCAGCGATTCCGCCATCGCGCTCACCGCGTGCTTGGTGCCGGAATAAACCACCGAAGGGTGAATATAACGGCCGGTGCCGGACGAGACTACGACGATGTGGCCGGCGCCTTGCCGCTGCATCGACGGCAGTGCCGCATGGATCGGATAAAGCAGGCCCAGGATGTTGACGTCGACCATCCGGCGGTATTCTTCCGGCGTCGTGTTGCGGAACGGCGCGGCGACGCCGACCCCGGCAACCGCAAGCAGCATGTCGAGCCGGCCGTACTCCTGCTGGACCCGCTCGACCATCGCCGTGGCTTGCGCTTCGTCGGCGACATCGACGGCAATCGGCAGTGCCGCGCTGCCGGTCTCACGGATCCGCTTCGCCAGATGGTCCAGCCGCTCGGCGCGCCGCGCGGCAATCGCCAGCGTGGCGCCCTCGGCCGCCAGCGCCAAGGCGGTGGCCTCGCCGATGCCGGAAGAGGCGCCAGTCACCAAGGCGATCTTGCCGCTCAGTTTTCCTGTCTGCATGTTTTCTCTCCTGACGCTTTGGACACGCCGTGAAGCTAGGGCGCCGGCTTTCTGGAACAATGCTGATCGAAAAACCGAATCCACCGTTAGGGTTTTGGCCCCAGCAAGCCCACGTCTGCGCACGAGCGGGCCTTGACGTGACTGGAGCTGTTGCGTCTTGATACGGGGGCTGCGGGGCTTCGCATGAAAACAGCTGATCGACTACGTCTGCGGGTGGCTTGTTTGCATGCGACGCTTGCATGCACCCCCGCGATCCTCTCGCGACCGACAGGTCTGAGCGCCAGATGAAGGTCCTCGTCGTCCATTGCCATCCCTGCGCCGACAGCTTCAACGGCGCGGTGCGCGACACGGTGCTGGAGACGCTTGCCGAAAGCGGCCACCAGGTCCACCTGCTCGACCTCTATGCGGCCGGCTTCGATCCGGTCATGCGCACGCAGGAATGGCGCGGTTACCACGACAAGGCGGCGAACCTGCAACCGGTGCACGAACATGCGCAGGAGCTGCTCTGGGCGGAGGCGGTCGTCTTCATCTATCCGACCTGGTGGTATGGCCTGCCGGCGATGCTGAAAGGCTGGCTGGAGCGTGTGCTGGTGCCGGGCTTCGCTTTCGAGATGCCGACGGCACGACGCGGCCCGCGGCCCAAATTGCGGCACATACGCCGGGTGATGGCAATGACCACATGTGGCGCCACGCCGCTGATGTCGTGGATCATGGGACAGCCCGGCCGGCGGACCCTGCTGCGCGGCTTCCGCTCCGTCTGCCATCCGCTGTGCCGGACCAAATTCCTGGCGCTCTACCGGATGGACAGCGTCTCGGCCGCCGGACGCCAGGCGCATCTGCAGCGGGTCAGAAAAGCGGTTGCCGGCCTTGGTCGCGCTGATGCGGTCGCCGCCACAGTGCCTGGCTGATCAGCCGGGTGGGCCGTCGCCGGCGCGGGCAATCGCTTTGGACGGGCGATTGCGCCAGGTTGGTGTTGAAGACGGCCAATTATCGAAGTAGGCGCCGCCCCTCTGGCCCTGCCGGGCGTTTCTCCCCGTAAACGGCAGGGCAATCGAATATGGACTTGACGGACCCACCTACCGAACGCTGCAACGCCTGAAACGAAAAACCCGCCTCGGAGGCGGGTCGTTGGGAGCCAATTAGCACCACACCGAAATTAGTAGCATAGCTGCCGGCACAAAGCAAGAACAAAATACGCTGTAGCGATAGAAAATCCGAATTCCTGCTCGTCCGAGGTCGCTGCTCAGAACGATTGCAAACTCGTATTCCTTCGCCCCACTTGGCATCTCCCGCAGGGGCAGGGCAAATCGCATGTGGATTCTTACGAAGAAGGGACCCCCACCCCTAACCCCTCCCCACAAGGGGGAGGGAACGCTGCCGCGTGCCTTTACTTCCCCTTGGCGCCGAAAAGCAGGCAATTTGCCGAGGTCGGCGCCGACGGAGGTCTCCCTCCCCCTTGTGGGGAGGGGTTAGGGGTGGGGGTCCTTCGTAGAGCGAAAGCGTAGAGCGAAAGCCTCCGCTTTCCATCTGCGATAGCCCTGCCATAAACGGGGAGATAGACCCGGCCGCAACGCTGGCGCTATGCTTGCAACGTTGGCGCTTTGCGAAATTGTCAGCGTCCCTCGCTCCGTCTACAACGACCCCAGCAAGCAGGCATGGGGCGGCGCAAACCCGTGAAGTAAGGGGCTGATTCAAATTTAGGTCTAAAGCGATTGCTCGCCATGGCCTTCGCGGGGTGGCTGCTCGCCCAACCGAAACCAGCCGGACAGATGAAAGCTGCGCAATGACCATCACCATCTATCACAACCCCGATTGCGGCACCTCGCGCAACACGCTGGCCATCATCAGGCAGTCCGGCGAGGAGCCTGAGGTGGTCGAATATCTGAAAAATCCGCCGTCGCGCGAAAAGCTCGTCGAGCTGATCGCAGCGATGGGCATGACGCCGCGCCAATTGCTGCGCGAAAAGGGCACGCCCTATGCCGAACTTGGCCTGGGCGAGCGGCAGTGGAGCGACGACGAGATCCTCGATTTCATGCTGGCGCATCCGATCCTGATCAACCGGCCGATCGTGGTGACGCCGCTCGGCACCATGCTCGCCCGACCATCCGAAGCCGTGCTCGATATCCTGCCCAATCCGGATATCGGCCCGTTCACCAAGGAGGACGGCGAGGTGGTCATCGACGCCAGCGGCAAGCGCCTCGGCTAGATATCGTCTTATTTCGATCTTTGTCGAAATTCTCTTGACGTGCAGCGATTCTGGAAATAGCTTATTTCCATGAAACTCGAAAAAGCAGCCTCGCAACTTGAAGCCCTCGGCAGCCCGACGCGGTTGCAGCTCTATCGGACGCTGGTGCGGGCGGGCGATGAGGGGCTGCCGGTCGGGCGTATCCAGGACAGATTGGGCATCGCTGCCTCGACGCTGTCGCATCACCTCAAGCGGCTGGTCGACACCGGCCTGGTGACACAGGAGCGCCAGGCGACCACGCTGATCTGCCGGGCCAATTATCCCGCCATGAATGGGCTCATCGGATACCTCGCGGACGAATGCTGCGCCGACGCCACCTGTGCGCCGGCATCGGCGGAAGCGGCCGCCAAAACGGCGGCATGATTTTTTTGCCATTATAATTCGAAATTACCGGAAGGATGGAAGACATGGAGATGATTGAAAAACTCCCCGTTGCGGTGATCGGCGCCGGGCCGGTCGGCCTGGCGGCAGCGGTCCACCTGATCGCGCGGGGCATTCCTGTCAAAGTCTACGAAGCCGGCAATGCGGTTGCATCCAATCTCAGGGATTGGGGCCATGTCCGTGTGTTCACGCCTTGGCGCTATTGCGTCGATCAGGCGGCCAGAAACCTGCTCGAGGCGCATGGCTGGCGGATGCCTGAGCCCGAGGCATTCCCAACCGCGGACGACCTCGTCGCGGATTATCTCGAGCCGCTGGCAAAGCTTCCGCAATTGTCGCCGTCGATCGAAACCGGCGCCCGCGTCGTTGGCATTTCGCGCTGGGGCGCCGACAAGGTCTCGAGCAAGGAACGCGAAACCCGGCCGTTCATGCTGGTGGTCGAAACCGCCAGCGGCACCAGGCGCGATAGCGTCCGCGCCGTCATCGATGCTTCGGGAACCTGGCAGATACCGAACCCGCTCGGCGCCGGCGGAATTGATGCCGAAGGCGAAGCCGAGTTTGCCGACCGCATCGCCTACGGCATCCCCGATATTCTCGGCCGCGACCGCAGCCTTTATGCCGGCAAGACGACGCTGGTCGCCGGCTCCGGCCATTCGGCCGCCAATGCCTTGCTGGATCTCGCCAGGCTGGCGGAGGTGGAGCCCGGCACCGCTTTCATCTGGACAACGCGCGGCACCGACCTGGTGCGCATCTACGGTGGCGGTGATGCCGACCAATTGCCGGCACGCGGCGAACTCGGCGCCGAAGTGCGCGAACTCGCCGAGAGCGGCGGCGTCAGGCTGGTGACGGGCTTTGCGGCTGTTTCGATCCGCGATGCCAACGGCCGGCTGGTCGTCGAAGGCCAGACCAGGGACGGTTTGCAGGCGCTTGGTCCGGTCGACCGCATCATCGCCGCGACCGGACAGCGCCCCGATCTGTCGCTGACCCGCGAGCTTCGGCTCGAGCTCGATCCGTGGCTGGAAAGCGTCAAGGCACTGGGACCGCTCATCGATCCCAACGAGCATTCCTGCGGCGACGTGCCGCCGCACGGCCACCGTGAGCTCAGCCATCCAGAGGAAGGGTTCTACACAGTCGGCATCAAGAGCTATGGTCGCGCGCCGACCTTCCTGCTGCTGACCGGGTATGAGCAGGTCCGCTCGGTCGCGGCGGCGATCGCCGGCGACATGGTTGCGGCCGACAATGTCCAACTCGTGCTGCCGGAGACCGGCGTCTGCACCGTGCCGCGGATCGGCGTGGCCGACAAGGGGTGCTGCGGCGGTCCGGCGCCGGCGGCTTCGAGCGCCTGCTGTGTCGCCGATGCCGAAGCAAAGGCGATCGGCAAAAGCGGCTGTGGCTGCAGCGTCGCGGCATGAGCCTTCTGGCACCTTCAACGGTCACCTTGCCCAGCCGCGGCGCGATCATCACCGCGCTTGGCCTGACGCAGATCATGGCGTGGGGTTCTTCCTACTATCTTCCCGCGGTCATCGCGCCGGCGGTCTCCTCCGATACCGGCTGGCCGCTGGCATGGGTTGTCGGCGGCCTGTCCCTCGGCTTGCTCACGGCATGATTGATCTCTCCGCGCGTCGGGTCGTCGATCGAGCGGCATGGCGGCCGCAATGTCCTGGCGTTCAGCGCCGGATGCATCGGGCTCGGCCAGATCGGGCTGGCTCTTGCCCCTAATCTTGCGGCCTATATCGCGGCCTGGCTGATCGTCGGTCTGGGCATGGGGGCGGGGCTTTACGATGCCGCTTTCGCAACGCTTGGCCGCCACTACGGCCACGGCGCGCGCTCCGCCATCACTATGCTGACGCTGTTCGGCGGCCTTGCCAGCACCATCTGCTGGCCGATCTCAGCCTTGCTGCTGGGGGAGGTCGGCTGGCGCGGCACCTGCCTGGTTTACGCCGCCTTTCAGCTGGCAATTGCGCTGCCGCTCTATCTCGTGATCCTGCCCCGGGAGCCGCCGCAACCGGCAGTCAAACCGGGAGTGAAGAAGGCGGCACCCATTCTCGACAACCAAGCCGATCCGTCGATCATGATCGTTCTGGCCGCGACCCTGACACTCGCAGCGGTGATCTCGTCGACACTATCGGTGCATCTGCTCACAATCCTGCAAGGCAGCGGCATGGCGCTTGCAGCCGTAGGGCTCGGCGTGCTGGTTGGTCCATCACAGGTGGCGGCGCGCGCGATCGAGATGATGATCGCGCGCTACCACCATCCGATTTTCACCAAGTTTGCCTCGGTTACGTTTGTGGCGATCGGCGTTTCGACGCTCTGGGCCGGCATGCCAATCATCCCGCTGGCGCTGGGCTTCTACGGCGCAGGGATCGGCCTGGAATCCATCGCGCGGGGGACGTTGCCGCTCGCGCTGTTCGGCTCTAACGGCTACGCGAGACTGATGGGCCGCCTCGCCATGCCGAGCCTGATCGCCCAGGCGGCGGCACCCTCGGCCGGCGCATTGCTGCTGGATCGCTTCGGCCCGCACGGGACGTTGGCCGCGCTTTCCGGCCTGGCGCTGGCCAACGTCATCCTCGCATGCGGCTTGGGCTGGCGGATGCTCCGCCGGCGGCAATCGCAGGTTCAAACCCGATAGGATTTCGACCTGCGTTCGGCGCCTTCAACTGGAGAGCGGGAGATCTTCCAAGGGATCGACAAGGAAAGACGCGGCGATCAGATCGTCCGCATCGAGGCGCAGTGAGCCTTTGGCGCCGCCCATAATGGCGGCAACCTTTTGAAACGTCTTGATCTCATGCTCGGTAATCTGGGCACTTTGCATTCTGGATTTGAGGTCAGCGACGCGCAGCCCCAAACTGTGGGACATTCCGATTTTACGGTTCGACATGGTAAGATGCTCCTCCCCGGCCCATGTTTGTTTTGCCACCCGCCCTTATTCGTATTTCCTCCGCCTGCCTAAATATGAGGCATCGCGATACAGCGCCCGAACGCCCGATGCAAGGGAAGGTTCCGGCGCGCAGCGGTCACGAAATAATAATAGGTAGGAAGCACGGCCGATGGTCCGGCCGGAGGTAGGACTTAGGTACGACGCCCCGCCGGACAGAGGGCTCCGGTGGCTTAGCGGCTGGCGAGGACCATGCGGTTGCCTTCGCTGTCGCGAAACTCCGCCACCGTGCGCCCCGGCTGCCACGGCGCCTCATGCGGTTCGGTGACGATCTCGACGCCGTCCTTCTTCAGCGCCGCGATCATTGCCCCGACATTTTCGTCGACCAGCACCAATACAGGCTCCGCGCCGGGTGCGTCGTCGGCGCGCCTGACAAAATGCAGGTTCGTCACGGCATGCGGAAATGCCAGCTCGATCCAGCGCCAGCCGCCATCACCCATCTTCTGGTCGGCCATGACCTGGCAGGCGAGATGCCTGGTGTAGAACGCCTTGGCGCGGTCCTGCTCGAACACCGGAAGCTCGGCAAACTGGATATGCATGATCGTCTCTCCTGCTTGATGGCTGCCGCGCAGCCGCCCACGCGGGAAAGACGATGCGGGCAACCGAAAAGATTCTTCGGCAAGGAGAATCTTTTCAGCGCAGCCGGTCGTCCTTCGTTCATACCAACCAGTCAGGAGACGATGATGAACTACGCGCTCATTCGATACGGTGTGAAGCAAGCCGACCTGGAAGATAACCGCGTGCTGGTCGAAAAAGTATTTGAAGCGCTGGGCGAGGCGGCACCGCCGACGGTGCGCTATCTCGTGCTCGAGCTGGATGACGGCTCGTTCCTCCACATCGTCGGCCAGGACGGCGATTCGTCGGCGCTGACCGGGCTTGCGGCTTTCAAGGCGTTTACGGAAAACCACGCCCAGCGCCGTTCGACCCCGGCAATGCGATCGCCTGTCAAAGTCATCGGCAACTATCGTATGCTGGCGGATCAGAAAGCCGGGTAGCGCCCGCCATGCCGCTCGCGCAGAAATGGGACGCTACGCCGAAAATGAACAGGGCGACTTTGGAGGTGATGCTCGTCGGGTTGCGGCCAAGGCTGCATCGCTACTGCGCGCGCATGGCCGGCTCGGTGATCGATGGCGAGGACATCGTCCAGGAGGTGCTGATCAAGGCGCTGCAGGCGATCGACGGCGGTGCGATGGTCGAACGGCCGGAGCAATGGCTGTTTCGCATCGCCCACAATGCCGCGCAGGATCATCTGCGGCGGCGCAATCGGGAAAGGTCGCGCATGACCGAGGCCGACATGAGCGTCATCGAGGATCCCTCCGGCAGCGCCGACAGCCGGCTCGCCGCCCAGACCGGCCTGCGCTCCTTCATGCAGCTTTCGGTGCCGCAGCGCAGCGCCGTGATCCTGGTCGACGTGCTCGGGCTCAGCCTGCATGAGACCTGCGAAGTCACCGGCGCGACGCTCGCCGCCACCAAGGCCGCGCTGCATCGCGGGCGGGCGCAGCTCAAGTTGCTGGCGCTGCAGCCCGAACAGGCGCTTGCGCCGAGGCTCGACGCCGATGACGAGCGCCGGCTGCGGCGCTATGTCGACCTGTTCAACGCGCGCGACTTCGACGCGGTCAGGGCACTGATCGCCGAGGACGTGCGGCTCGACGTCGTCAACCGCGTCCGCCTGCGCGGCAAGGCCGAGGTGTCGACCTATTTCGGCAATTATGCCCGTATCAGCGACTGGACATTGTCGCTCGGCTTCGTCGACGGCAGGCCGGCGATCCTGATCCGCCACCCGCAAGCGGCCGACGGCGCGGTGCGCGGCTTCATGCTGGTCGAGTGGCGGGACGATCAGGTCATCCAGATCCGCGACTTCCGCTACGCGCCCTGGTGCTTGGTCGACGCGGAGATTGAAACGGTGGACGGGTGAGTAGAGGGCTGGAATGGTGCGGAGATGGCGATCAGGCAGCCTCCTGCCGTTTGACCCAAACGCAATTGCCACATGGCAGCACGTTCTTAGAGCGGTTCCGGTTCTCTTGGAACCGGTAACTCGCTCTAACTATCTGTTTTGCCGCATTTATGCGGATGCCAAATGACTCCATTTGGCGGCAAAATCCTCTAGCCGATACGCACGCGGCGCGTCACCTGGCCATTGCTTTCCCAGTATGTGTGTTTCTTGGCAATCAAGGGATCGTCCATCGCCGGTTGAATTTGTCCTGTGGTGCTGACCGCGCGCGAGGTTACGGTGTGTTCTCCAGGAGAGGGATTTGCCCAAGCCAGGGACCAAATTTTCCAGGCGTGTTCGGCCTCCTCACTGTGGTCAATGGTCGCTGGTATCCAAGGCCCTTGATCGATTTGCACTTCGACCCGGTCGATCGGCGCCCCCCAGGCTGCCCCAACGATGCGGTAATCTGAATCTTTCCGGGTAACCTTCGCAGGCGCGGACTTTATCAGCGCTCGCCCGACTGACGTCTCGGCCCATACGGTCTCGCCGTTGTGGTCCTCCTCCCGGATGGTGACATAGTCACGGGCCATCAGAAGGCTCATGAACCGCGTATCGCGAACCTCGATGCGCTTTAGCCACTTGACGTTGGCGATCCCGTACCAGCCTGGCGCAATGAGCCGTACCGGGAAGCCATTGGGCGCCGGCAAGGCGGCCCCGTTCATTTCATAGCAGAGGAGATTGTCGGGGTTCATCGCGTCGGCGAGCGACATGCTACGAGCGAAGTTCTGCCGCATCTTGACGTCGCGTATCGGGATCTCGCCTGTGTCGGTACCGAAAAAGACGACCTCGATGCCCTTCTCCAGAACGCCAGCTTCCTCAAGGATCGGGGCGAGCGGCGTCCCTGCCCAGCGAGCATTGCCGATGCCGCCGGTGAAAAAGGGAAACCCGTGGTTGCCCGAGCATTCCACTGTGAAAACGACCTCCTGCCGCGGTCGCGCCCTGATGTCGGCGAGCGTTAACTCCAGGGGCTTCTTAACCAGGCCTCCGATTTCCATCGACCATGTCTTCTCGTCGATCGTTGGTCGGTTGAAATGCGAGATGCTGAAGAACTTGTCGTTTG
This sequence comes from Mesorhizobium sp. M0854, assembly GCF_040319815.1. Taxonomy (NCBI): domain Bacteria; kingdom Pseudomonadati; phylum Pseudomonadota; class Alphaproteobacteria; order Hyphomicrobiales; family Phyllobacteriaceae; genus Mesorhizobium; species Mesorhizobium sp. M0854. The sequence continues at coordinate 54,482 of NZ_JAMYOL010000016.1, read as the reverse complement.
GCGTTATCCAGCTATCCAAATCCTCCCAGACAAGCTGCTTCTGGATACCCACCGGATCGGGATTTTCGGTCGGCTGATCCAGCCATCGAATAACTTCCTCGTTCGGCCGTGTTGGAAAAGCGTAAGCCCGGCGCGAGGTATAGAGAGCAGCAATTGCGGCAAGAGCCGCGCTTCCTTGAACAAGAAGTTCTCTGCGCTGAAAATCAGGCATGTTGTTTACCTCCCAGTTGATCCGGAACGGGCTGCAACGTGCCTTAGGCCGTAGCCTGATCACGGATAGGCGACACAATGTGAGATCTGCCCACCCGGAAGTATCCGGGTAGGTCAGATAATCACCGACGCAAGTCAAGCATGTGAAGCGTTGCACGAAACGCCAGCTCGCGTTTCGCATGCTAAGAGTGCGCCTTTGAGAAGGAACTGTCCACAACTTGGACGGGACATGATGATGATTGCAGCATTCCATGCCGATTTCCGGTCCTGCCAAAATCGTTGCTGCTCGGATCGCTGCCGACCGCCCGCTTCTGGGTCATTTCCGGACTTTCGCAGGTTCTCGTCGAACCGGTGTTTCCTGCCGGCCCATGGGTTGGCCGTGCGGCCGGCACCGCCCTGGTCGCCTGGGGCGGCGCAACGCTTTTGGTCTGACGACCAGGGCCGCCTCGAATGTCGCATTTGCAGGAGGAGGCGGGCCCGGGCGGCACATCAGAACCGAGGTGGCCAGCAAGCAGGCCGCCCGGCTCGGGCGCGGCAGAATCAATCACACGTGAACCATTCGCCAACCGAGCGGGGACGCCCTAGTTGGTGGTGACTTGCGTCACCGCCACGCCGGTTATCCTGCCGTTCCCGGCTGTGTAGGTGAGCGTCTGCGTGACCGTGGTGTCCTTCTGGTCGGGAGACGAAGGAGGATAAGAGGCGGCGAAGCCGAAATGGCCGTAACGATCGGGCTTGGCGGCGCCAAATTTCGCGGCCACGTCGCTCAGCGGCGCTCCGACGCCGGGCGTATCGAGTTCAATTGCTGTCAGGCTGGCAGGCGCGCCGGCGCATCCTTCCGGCACCTTGCCTTCCGGGTTCGGCTGCAGCGCGACGGACAGGACACCGTGGTCGGAGCCGCCCATCTCGCCGGAGACGAACCAGAAGATCGACGGCGATCCGCCGGCGTCGGGGCCGGCATAGCAAAGCCAGTGGCGTGAATCTCCGGCGTCACCTTCATCGTGCATCGCTCCGCCGAAGGCTTTTTCGACATCGGCAAGCGTGGTTTCCTCAAGCTTTATCTCCAGCGGCCCGGCCTTGACCTGCTTGAATAGCGGGCTGGCCAGCGGCGAGTTGATATCGCCCAGGGATGGAATCGCCCGGTCCGGGTTGAGCGGCTTGGCCAGCGTCGTCGCATTGGTCACCAGTCCGGCAACGATGACTGCGAAATATCCGGCGTTCTGTCCCATGCCGATCTCCTGTCGTTCGAAGTGAGGGCGGAAGGATTTGCGAGCGGCTGCTACCCTGTCTGGCTGATACCCAAACCGGTGCACGACGAACTGGTCCCAAGATAAATTCACAACGGCGCAGCCTTCAACGTCATTCCGGCGACTTGGCAACCAAAGTGTAATCGAGGCTCACAGTTCCTTCTCGGCCAGCTCGCGAAATGCGTCGGGAACCGACCGCTGTAGCCCGAGCGCGACCGAGGCGTAGCCCACCGCCTCCCAGCCGAAGCGGTCGCGGATCTTGTCGACGGCGCGGTCCGCGGTCCAGCGCGCCGCGCCCTTGCTGGTGCCGGGGCGGCGGCGGTCGTCGTCGAGGCCGAGCGGCAGTTCCAGTTGCAGGCCGGCATGCTGCTCCAGATGCGAGACGGCGATCGCCAGCAGCGAGATTGTCTTTTCGTGCGGATGGTCGATGAGCACCTTGCGCACCAGCGCCTCGGCGATCTCGGCCAGCATGGCGGTTGCCGATATCGGCTGGTCGAGCGTGATCGAGCGCGTCACCGAGCGCAAATCGGCAAAGCGGACGCGAACCGTCACCGTGCGGCCGGGCCGGGATTTCGCCCGCAATCTTGTGGCGACCCTGTCGGCCAGATGCAGCAAAGCGGGCACGAAGACCTGCTCCTCGGCCGGTTTTCGGCCGAGCGCAGACTGCGCACCCGCCGAGCGCGCCCGGCGCTGCGTCTCGAGCTTGCGCGGATCGCGGTTCCATGCCAGCGCGTTGAGTTTTTCTCCGGCCGCCGGCCCGAGCAGGCGCTCCAGCGCCCCACCGTTGGTCTTCGCCAGCTCGCCGATGGTGTTGACGCCGATGCCGGCCAGCCGCTGCCTGGTGACCGGGCCGACGCCCCACATCAGCTCGACCGGCAGGTGGTGCAGGAACTCCAGCTCGTGGCGCGGATCGACCACCACCAGCCCGTCCGGTTTTGCGACCTGTGAGGCGATCTTGGCCAGATGCTTGGTGCGGGCTACGCCGACCGAGATCGGCAGGCCGAGCTCGGCCCGCACGCGGCGGCGGATCTTGCCGGCGATCTCGGCCGGCGAGCCGAACAAATGGGTGCAGCCGGCGACGTCGGCAAAGGCCTCGTCGATCGAAATCCGCTCGACCACCGGCGTGAAATCGCCGAGCACCTTGATTGCCGCATCGCCCAGCCGCTGGTAGTCCTTGAAATGGCCGCCGACGAAGACGAGTTGCGGGCAGAGTTCCCGCGCCCGCCGTCCCGGCATACCGCCGCGCACGCCGAACGCCTTGGCTTCATAGGATGCGGCAAGCACTACCCCGCCGCCGACGGCAATCGGCTTGCCGCGCAAGGCCGGGTCGAGCAACTGTTCGACCGAGGCGTAGAAGGCATCCAGATCCGCGTGGAGGATGTTGGCTTCCATCCGGCCCGTTCGCCCGCGGCGGTTCGAACGCCGCATTGTCTCGAGTTGTGGTGAGAACATAAAGAGAACATTGTGGGTGGATTGTCAAGCAGCGCGGAGGCTGCCGCAGATGACGAGCGCACGGCAAATGTTCAGCCGCGCAGCCGATCGCGGGCCTGCATCAGCGCGAATCCCAACAGGTTCTCGCCGCGCCACAGCAGCGGGTTCACCGCCCTCTCGTCATCCGCCGCAAGGCCGATACCCCACACCGGTCGACAGGGCTCGCCTCGACCAGCACCCGGTCATGCGTCGACAACAGATATTCGCGCAGCGCCGCGTTCTGACGGAACTTCTGAAAGCTCCCTTCAGTCACGATGCGATATTTGTCTGCATCCCATTTGGTGCCATCGAAGCCGCTCACCTGGCGGCCAAGCTGCTTTGCCTGCTTGGGGCTCGCCGCCCTGAGGATTTGTGTTGCCGTCGGAGCATCACCGAACAGTCGTGCCTTCTCGGCCATCATCCAGTGTTCGGCAGTCGGATAGCTCAGGCCATCGACGGTAAAAGGCGCATGCCACCACTGGCTGAAGCACGACGTGCTTATTATTCGGCCGTCCTTAGACGGCTGATGGCCCCAGAAGAACAGGAACTTCTGCCGGGGCTTTGCGCGAAAGGTTTTCTCAAGCCAGGTTCGGTCGTAAATCATGGGCGGATGGAGCAGGGCGAAAGGCCGGCTTGTCAATGCTCCATCCAGAGTGGGTAGCGAAGATGAGCGGTCGGCGCTGAATGCGATGAAATGCTGATCTACAGCGCCATCTTGTAGCCGAGATGACTGGCGGTGAAGCCGAGGCGCTCGTAAAAAGCGTGCGCCTCCCGTCGACCTTTGTCCGTGGTGAGCTGGACGAAGCTGCAATTGCGCGAACGGCATGTTTCAATTGCCCATTCGATCATCAGCTTGCCGACGCCGCGCGAGCGCCATTGCCGGGCGACGCGAACGCCTTCGATCTGGCCGCGCCAGGCGCCTTTTCTCGAAATGCCTGGAAGGAAGCTGAGCTGCAGCGTTCCGACCACTTGCCCGGCGTTGACCGCGACGGCCAGCAACTGGTTGGGATCGGTATCGATTGCGCTGAAGGCATCGAGATAGGATGGCGCAAGCGGCGTGGACGGGTCTTCCCGGTCTGCGCCGAGCACATCGTCGGCAAGCATTGCAACGATCGCCGGCAGGTCGGGCGCCTGCGCGCGACGGAATTCGATCTCGCTCATCGCGCGGACACATACGGCGCGGTGTCGGCGATCGCAACATCCGTTTTGCAAGGGAGGCCCGCGCGCCTTCAGGTCGCCTCGAGCGCCCAGAGGCGGTGGCCGTAGCGGCGGAAGAAGCGGGCGAAGAGGCGTTGCTGCCTGGCGCGGGCGAAGTCGGCGGTGCGCCTTTCCTGTCGCCAGCGCGGCATGTTGCGGAACATCGACAGGAAGCGGACAGCGTCCTCGAGTGCCTCCTCGGCTGACTGCGCCGGGCGGATCGCTGCCAGGAACAGAGCGCGGCTCGGCTTCATCCGGTCGATCGCCGACTTGCGCTGGCCATGGCCCTGGCGCGCCGTGCGGATGCCGTCCTGGCGGATGGCTGCGAAGGCAGCAAGCATGGCCGGGCTGTCGCCGGCATAACCGCAGGCCTGGGCGAACTGGGCGAGGTCCATCGTCACTCCCTTGCTTGCCGGCCGACGGAGCGGCCGCGGTTCTGTTGCTCGCGCCGATTTCCAGCGCTGCACGAGATAGAAGCATAACTCAAGTACATGAACAAGTGAAACTTTCACGTTGGTGCAAGCGGAACCGACTCGACTCCGCCCCGAAAACCGATAATGATGTGAACAAAGCAGGAACAATGATGGGGATGGCTATGGCATTAGCGGGCAGGGAAGCGACGATCGCGGATGTTGTCTCGATTGCCGTCGAGTGCATCGATTGCGGCCGCAACAGGTGGTGGAAACCGGCCGAACTCAAGCGGCATGGGGTGAGGCCGGAGACACCGCTGGCCGCACTTTCGGGGCGCCTGATCTGCAAGGCCTGCCGGGCCGACGGCCTGCCGGGCGCCGCCGTCTCGATCCAGGCCGCCTTCATCGACGACCGGCAGCGGACCCGCGCCGAGGCGCGCCTGCTCAACGGTCGAGAGCTGCAGTCGAGGCGGGCTTGAGGGGGCGGGCGGGGACGGTGTTCTTCCTTCTCCCCTTGTGGGAGAAGGTGGCCGAGCGAAGCTCGGTCGCATGAGGGGTGTTGGACGGATCGCGGAGTTGAAGACGTAGGGATTTAGACTAGAATCATCCGAATATTTTTAAACGCCTCATTTCTTCCAACACCCCTCATCCGGCTCGACGCTGCGCGCCGATCCACCTTCTCCCCAAGGGGAGAAGGGCGCGCCGGCGCCTCCTCAATACCCCAGCAGTTCCTTGAGCGGGATGACGCGGAAGACGTTCTTGATGGCGTAGCGGTTGAAGGACAGCGTCTTGGGCGGGTTGTACTGTTCGACGATCAGCTCGGCGGCGGTGCGCTTGACCAGCTTCTTGATGAAGGCCTTGCCGTTTTGCTCGTTCTCCTCGGGCAGGGTCTCGATCACCACATGGTCGCCGGGCAACGCTTCGCGGCCGCCGCAATAGATCATCTCGCCGGGCTCGTAGCGCGGCACCATCGAATCGCTCAGCACGTGCAGCGCAAACACATTGCGCAGATGCCGGATCCCCGGCGGCCGCTGGACATAGCCGGCCGGCTGGCCGTTGAAGGTAAAGTCGCCATCGTCGCCGCCGACGGCGGTACCGAGAAGCTGGATGTCCATCGGCCCGGCGGGCAGGGGGCCGGGATCGGTGACGATCTCGGCATCGGCGACCGGTCCGGCATCATCGAGGAAAACGACCTCGCCCTTGCCGAGTGCCACCGGGTCGACGCGCAGGAAAGCGGCGGTCTTCAAAAGGTTCTCGGTCTTGGGCAGGTTGCGCCCGGTCTCCCAATTGCCGACGGCAGCGACGTCGGTGTCGTTGTGCTCGGCAATGTGACGCATCACCAGGCCGCGCTGCTTGCGCGCCCGGCGGATCGCCGCTCCGACCTTGATCGACAGTGCAGTTTTCGCCATGGCTCCATCTGTGGCATAAGATTCGGTTTAGTCTATGCAAGAATCGCTTGCATTATGATTTGAGTTATGCTCTTATGTAGGCATGCACAAGTCGCTTCGCCAGCTTTCGGTCCTTGAATCCGCCGTTCAGCGCGCCGGCAGCGCTCGCCTGGAGGCGGTAGCGCAACCGATCGCCGGCGCCATGCATGTGCCAACCCTGTCCCCTTCGTCGCGGCTGTCCTCCTCCCCGGCCGGGACGATGCCCGAGGCTCGCGCCTCGGATCCGGCAGCGCAAGCGGCCGGAACGGCCGGAGCCGTTCCCCTCACGGCTCCGGCCACGAATTACCTGCCGGCCGGCAATGCGGATGCCGCGGTTTCCTGCATCCGCAGCGAAGACGGCACGGTCATCGCCTTCGACGAGCGGACGGGCAAGGCAGTGTCCGGCGCAACAAAGGCAGGCGGCCGAGATGAAGCGCGATCGCAGCAGACCACGCGAAGGCTGACCGGCTTTCGAGCCTGAGGCCGGCGAAGCCGGCGCCGCACACAACCATTTTTGCAGGGAATGAAACATCATGGCCGCCCGCTATTCCGCCTCGGAACTGGAACAAATCGAGAACTGGCTGATGAGCGGACTGTCGGCCGCGAAGATCGCCACCCGGTTGACCGCGCTGCGCGGCCGCCCGGCCTCGCGCGCGGCCATCATCGGCATCGTCCACCGCACCGCCCGTTTGCGCACCATCGGCCTTGCCAGATCCAAGGGCTGGTGTGGCGGACGCTCTGGCGGCCGGCTCGGAAATTCGGCGCCTGAGCCATCAAGCACTGCTGATCAAGCGGAGTCGGCTCCGAAGGCCGAGCCACGCTGCCGCCCGGCAAGGCTGTCGGCCAGGCTGGCGCCGCCGGCCTGGCAGCCGGGTCCGGCTCGGATCACCGGGACCGATGGCGCACCGCTCGAAATGCCGGCGCCGCGCCCGATCGCCGCCGGCGGCCGCCAGCCGCATTTCGCCGCCATGCGCTTCATCGATTGCCTGTTCGAGCGCTGCCGCGCGCCGCTCGACACGACGCCGCAGGAGGATGCGGAAAACGACGCCCCCGGCAGCCGGCCAGGTTTGGACATGCTGTGCTGCGGAATGCGCACGAACCCATCGAAAAGCTACTGCGCCTATCACGCTGCGCGCTTCTTGCGCACGCTGCCGGCCGAAGCGATTTGAGCTCGCTGCAATGAGACTGGAAGTTCGCCAGAGCCCGACGACCAAAACCCAGGAGGACCGAGCCGATGAGCACCAAAACCGCCCAAAAGGTCAAAGCCAGGCCACCGAGATTGCCGAAAGGCGAGGCCGAGCAGGTGCGCATCCGCAAGGAGATCGGCCATGATTTCGCACTGAAGGACGACCGGTTCGGCCGCAAGCGGCTGGCGAAGGGGACGCAGGAAGGAGCGCGCCTCTATGAGGTCTCCAATGACGGCCACACAGCGACCGGCGGCATCGTGCGGGTGCGCAACGTCGACCCGCTGAGCGGCCTCACCTCGCTGTCGCGCCAGCAGCGCGAGGCGGGCATGCGCTACCGCCAGGATTTCCGCAACTCGTCCGAGGCAACCGCCAAGCCGATGGCCTGGGCCGAGCGCGTCGACGGCGGCCGCACCGGCAGCGGCGTCGCCGAACACATCCTGTCCGCCGGCCGCGACCATGCCGAGGCCACCAGGGCGCTTGCCCACTGGGAGATCGCCGGCATCGTGCAAAAGGTCTGCTGTGCCGACGCAACGGTCAAGAGCCTGGCCGAACAGGCCGGCGAGCCGCGCGACGTGGTGGTGAAACTACTCAAGATCGGGCTCGACATATTGGCCGTGCATTACGGCATGATGCTGATGCGCAAGCCGAGGTGAGAAGCCCCGCCGATCCGGCCGGCACTACCGGCCGGATCGATCCGTCAACGACGGCAGACACGGATTCTTTCGATAATCCGGTGGTGATGACGCCAGTGCCTGATGACTTCGGTGTGGCAGCGCCGGTGGTACCGGTACCGGTAGCGCGGCGCGTAGTCCTCGTTATAGACATCATAGCGGTAACGGGGAACGTACTCATCGTCGTAATCGGAATACCGATGGTGGCGATAGTAATAGTCGTCGTCGTCATAGCCGTTGCCGATGCCGATTGTGACGCTGCCGCCGGCATTCGCCGGGCCGATCACGGAAGCCGCCGATGCGATGGCGATCACCGAGGCAAGCAGGAGCTTCTTCATAGCTACCTCCTTCTTTAACGTCCCTCTAATAGAAAAACCCCCGAGGGGCAGCCTCGTTCCATAGATTGGCAAGATGTAACGAACGGACGAGCCCGAAGTTTAGCGCCTGCTGGCGCGAAAACGCCGCTGGCTGCGCCGGGGTCGGATCGTCGACGCAGCGTGGCCGCTCCTCTCATCAAACAGCGGCAATCGCGCGTCAGTCCCGTTTTTTGCCGACGTCTGCCTACAGAACATGGCCCAGTTCCAGCAAAACGAACGCGGTCGCACCCAGCACAGCGAGGGCGTAGGCCGCATAAAGAACAAGCAGCATCACCTCAAAGTCCCGGACGAAGCTTGCGGCAATCCTGGTCTCCTTAGGCTCTGCTTTCTCGATGCGGTCGGTTTCCAACTCCTCCGTTGCCATGACGAGGCAGACAATCCTGTCGTTGTCGGCCGCCTGCAATATCCGTTCCGTCAAATCGACTGCAATCACTGGATCATCGGCCAACTGATCCCGCGATAGCCGGCTTTCAGTGACGGTCTGGATTTCACGCTTTCTCACGCACGCATAATTGCGTTGACTAAATTAGGTTCCACTAAAATATATAGATTGCCTCGACCCGATCACGACGTGGTGAGGCGTGAGCCCAGCTGGGCGGGGAACCGCCGCCCGAGGTCCGCATTTGTCGACTGTCGGGGCGAATCGCGATCCGCATCCTCCGATCAAAGGGCGCGGGCTTCTTCATAGGCTGCTACGATGCGCCATTGCTGGTAGGTCGCAATGCCAAAGCAGCCAAACTCTCATATCGCGAACGCAGCGCCGACGTCTTCGGTGCTGACCGGTTATGACGAAGATCGCATGCTTACTTATATCCGGCTGCTCGACGCTTCGGCGGAAGGAACGGACTGGCGCGAGGTCGCCCGCATCGTCCTGCATCTTGATCCGGAGCGGGAGCCGGAGAGGGCTTTCCGGGCGTGGGCGACACATCTGGCGCGTGCACGATGGATGACCAGGAAGCGGAACGAGTTGCGCCAGTAGCATAAAGAGCGGTGCGGACGAGCACCCTGACATTTAAGCGGAACTGCCGTTTCGGTCTGGCCGTTGAGGGAGAAGGCCAACATGGAAAAGCGCCCAATGACTTCTTGGCGAGCCAATACTTTCGAGTTGTGCTGCCTTCTTGCAGTTCCGCTGTCGCTTCTCCTTACCGTTTTCCTGGCGGGTCTCATCCTTAGCTGACCCCCGCATGGTTGCCGTGTCGGTCAACGTGGCACCAATGCCCGCCTGAAGGATTAAGCGGTCGCCAGCGATCGCGAGAGCGATCACGGAAGCCGCCGGGGCGATGGCGATCACCGACGCTAGTTGGAGCTTCGGAACTGGGGCGGTCAAGTAGCCAATCTCGTTGAAATGAAAGGGTTTTGCCGCCGACAAGCGCAGAGTTGGCGGCCTCACCAACAGGAGATCCAGATTTTTACAGAGCTTGATGGCGCTGAAGCTCTCGAATAGAACGTAGTCGGCTCGTAATTAATTCAAGACTTTCAAGGCTATGTCGCAGTTTTGGTGGGTTAATCACAATCAGACCGCCCGCCAAGAAATCGACGGGCAATATCTATGGTCGCCCAAGACGGAGAGTAACGGCGCCCGTAGCGAGTTCTATAACAACATGCGACGGGCAGCACCCGGCGATCTCATCCTGTCCTATTTCGACCAGGCAGTGCGCTATGTTGGCCGGGTGACGGAATTCGCATTCACAGCACCGAAGCCGACAGAATTTAAAAACACCGGAACCTATTGGAACCAGGAAGGTTGGTTGCTCCCGGTGTATTGGACGCCGCTTGAACCGACAGTTAGCCCAAAGGCCATGATCGGCGAATTGGGTCCGCTTCTGCCTGCCAGGTACTCGCCGATCCACCCGAACTCCGGATCGGGAAATCAGAAAGCCTATCTCGCCGGCGTGTCGCCAGATGTGTTTCACATCATCGTCGCCAACGCGGCTTTCGACCGTGAAGCGCTGGAGCGCGGTGGCGCCAACAGCCTTACTTTTGAGATCGTCAACGAAACACTGGAGGATCTGGTCGAGCGCCGTATCCGAGAAGACCTTCATCTCGAAGACACTGTAAAGAAGAGCGTCATTCTGGCTCGTCGCGGCCAAGGGCAATTTCGCGCGAACGTCGAAGCTACAGAGCGCTCCTGCCGCCTTACTGGCGTAACCAACTCCTCGCTCTTGATCGCAAGCCACATCAAGCCGTGGCGCCTGTGCGTTTCTGCGCAGGAGCGCCTTGACGGTATGAACGGTCTGCTCCTCACGCCCGATGCCGACCATCTATTCGACCGTGGATTCATCAGCTTTGAAAACGGAGGCGAGGTGCTGATCTCCCCTCGCGTCGACAAAGCAGATCTGCGGCGCCTTGGGTTCGAGCAGTTGGTGATGCAGAGCTTCGGCTTTTCCGAAGCCCCTGCCGTCTGGCGCACCGCAGTCTTTACGCCGCCGCAGCAGGGTTATCTTGCCCATCATCGAGCGGATGTGTTTGTGGCTTAGTCTAGGAAGGCCGATCGGCGGTTCGTGCTAAACGAAATCCAAGCCAATGCGGGTCAATGACCCGCCGAGGCGTTGGACAAGATTTAGTGCGTACTCATACCGCAATTGGCAAACCACTTGCGCATCGCATTTCCGCTGCAGCAACCTTCTGGTGCCTTTCTCAGTGATGGACAACTTAAAGTTGAAGTCTTTCGAAAATATGCCTCGCTTTTCTGCATAGAGCATGTGCCATGCAGGCGCTGAAGCGTCGCTCGAAGGGTCATTGAAACAGAAGCATTTCACTCCTCCCGCCACCCGAAGAAAGACGTAGCGGTTCGTCTGGACGTCTTTGAGCACCTTGCCATCAGCTACCGGAATCAGTTTGACTGCCATGAACGGCAATCGTTCTCCGAAGAGCGCTACCCGGCCAGCCGACAACTGGGCCGGAACTGTGTCGCATGCGGGGGACACGCACACCCAGTAATCTTGGCCAACGACAAACACTTGTCCTGTCGTGAGGTGCCAACCCTCAGGCGGTTTGCTGCTCACGAAAGCGTTGTGCTCGTACTCAGCCTTTAGCTTCTCGTGCGCGTTCGTCAAATCGATACTAAAGTGCTCTTTGCTCAGCGTTTCTGGCACGCCTGTCTTTGCCTCGGCAGCGATCAAACGGCCGGCAAAATTCTCGACCCTTGGAAGGATCCCATTCATCAGCTGTTCGGAGTGTCTAGCGACGCTCTCGGTAATAAGCCATCGGCGATCGGGTCCCTCGGAGGCGAGGAGGCGTCGGTACCAGTGCGCAAGAGCATGCAGATTGTCCAGGACTGCGCTCTGCGCCATGACGCCGTATTCATCCATCTCGGCTCGTAGCTTTGCTAGGAACAGCCTGGACGGCCGAGGGTTCCAAGCGTTCAAAGCTGCCAATAGCTCTGAAAGAAGGTCGTCATCATTATTCTTTTGCGAGAAGGCGATGAAGACGGTGTTAGTCTTGATGTATCTGCTGCCGCCGTCATCCCAATCAAGTTGTGAATCCGAACCCACGTTGAAACGTGCAGCAAGGCCCAAGTCAACCTGCTCTAAGAGGTACCTCAGAACAAGCTTTCGGTCATCGGATTCCCACTCCAGTTGATCGCATTCGGCTCTGAATGCTGAGTAGGGTTGCTGAGACTTGCTCATGATTCGAAGATAGCTGCCATGAAAGCGTCGCGCATGGACATACTGGTCAATGCCAACGCTTTGGGAGAGCCGGTCGCCGATCCCGTCTGCTTTATCTTCAGCTTCGATCAATAGTGTTTGCGCCCGCTGCGAGTCATCAGCCTCGAGACGATCTACAAGCGGAGCCATAAGCGAAATCAGCGTCTCCCGGAACACCGTCTCCAGGTTTTCGCTTGTGTGGACGACGACCAGATTGAAGTGATCATTGCTCATAAGACTTCGGATGATCTCAATGGCCAGCGCCCCGTCGCCTGGCTTCGCCTTGTCGAGCTGATAGTCGAGAACAAGAAGGTCCGATTGGTGTAAATGGGCTGCAATTTTGATTTCGGCGCCTGAAGACACATTGGTGCCGTCATGGATGTCGACAAGAAGGGCGCGCCCAGGAATCCTGAAGCTGGCGATGACTTTCTTGATGCGAGCCGGGTCGTTGTACCAATCTTTGGCCTTCTTATGTTCTCTCTGCCCGTTTCTGGCAATCTCGGCGTCGAGCATTTCGTCGAAGGTAGGATAATCGTCATCTACGATCAAAACCGAACGGATCGGCTTCACGAAAGCTTCTTCCACAAAGGCCGAATAATGCTCACCGGCCATCGAACTCAGCACCCCTAAATGAAATGAGAAAATTTGCCCCTTTTAGAGGCATATCCGCTGTAGCTGGCTCGTACCGAATCTTGTGACCTCCAGCCGCCAAATTGGCCCTGGCGAGATATAATCCGACGCCGCGACCTCCTCGCGCTTTCTTTGTAAAGAAAAGGCTGAATAGGCTTCCGACGTCCTCTGGATCCACGCCAGGACCACTGTCCGAAATGACGACCTCGTCACCAATAACATCGATCAACACGCGACGCTCCCCCTCCGACTTCGCACCTACCCAGTAGATGCTGTTGTTCAGTAGGTTAATGAACACCGGGTAGAGCCGTGATTGCTGATCGTAGATTCGAAGAGATCGGAATTCGGCGCTGACGTCCAGAGATATCCTATTCTTGGCGAGATTAAGTTTGAAGAACTCCGCAACATACTCAGCTATCTCGGTGCCGGTTATCCAACGTTGAATGCGCTGCCCTGCGAGCCTAAGGGGTGACAAAAATCTTAGCTGGTCTGTGAGGCCGTCATAGCCGAACTCAATGTCTTGCACAGCCTTGCTGTTGCGCACTTCGTCGGGAAGCTTACGAAGCGCCGAACCGATGATGTCGTCATAGGCCTGCAACTCATGTCCTACGATCTCCACAGCGATACCGAGTTGAGCTAAGCTGTTAAGTCGCTCAAGCTCTACTCTAAGATCGCTTAACTCCTCCATTCCAAACGACGCCAGGTTTTCGAGGTCGATACTCTCTTTTAGACTCTCAAGCGCTCCAATGTAGGGCCCGAATATCTCGGCGTTCTCTAGATCCGTATCCTCCTTCATTCTATCCAGGAGCTTGGAGGTGGCTGAATAAGTCAACTCGCCTCTATCAAATCTGGCAAGGAAAGGAGAGGCTTCGTTGTGGAAGTGTTTGTTGCGGTAATTTATTAGATCCCGGATTCGTTCGAACTCGCCTCGCTGTAAGGCGTCGACCGATCGTTTCCATTGCTGGATACGATGATGGATCTGCGCCGCATTCCTTGCGATCTGCCGCTCCAGCAGGACACGCGGTTGTGCCGGGCTAATCCGTTCGATTTGTTCATCTAGGTCCGCTGCGATCGCTGTCAGCAGAGTGGTGGTGGTCCGCATATTGTCGCGGTAGTTGGAATATGTTTCTTCCAGTGGACCGAGCGACTTGGGCGCGCCCGGTAGGCGAAGATCGGAGGCTCTGTCACGGAAAACTTCAAGCTGCTGCTGTGCAGCCCCAATTTCGCTCTCGTTGCCGATCGACAGGCTCTTTGCGAACGCCTCCATCTCTTTGTTGAAGCGAGGAAGCTCGCTTGAGACGGCCTGAAGCTTTGTGCGGAATTCTCTGCGCTGACGTTGCCGCAGTTTATTTCGAGCTTCGCTCGCCTTCTCAGCCTTGTTGGAAGCCTTGATCTGCGGAAGTACTTCCTCGCGAATGTCGGAGTCAGAGCCGAAGTATCGCCGCGCCGATACACGGAGGATGTTAGAAACAAGAACCTTCAAGGTCTTGGCTGCTCGATTGTCGAGCAGCCCTTCGCGCCCCGCTTTGTCCTTTAGATTAGAGTTTACATCGCGCCGAATTGCAAGGCGACCAAACATTTGACGATGATTCCAAAACTCGCGTCCAGCATTTTTGCTGCGTCTTGATTCTATTTCGAAAAAATCATTGTCGGTGCGCCCATAGGGGAGCACTCTTAGGCCATCTCTAAACATCATGAAGCCAGAGTAGCGTTCGGCTAACTCCTGAAAGCGCTGAAACTCCATGCGGGGCAGAGTCGTGTTGCTGGCCTGGAATTCCATGGAGGCAATATAGAGCTCGAAGGGACCGACTTCGGTATCTGCTCGATGCGGGATCGCAAGATCCTTCGGCGGTTCGATGATACACGGTTCCGTCACCCATTTGCCGAACGCCTTTATCCTGCCAGTGAAGACCCCTTCGGCATCGACAGTGCCCACGAGCTGATGCTCCATCGCGTCTAGGAGCCGCCTATCAAACTGCTTTTCGGAACCGACTATCAGGCGAGGATTTGAGCCATCCCACGCACGAACGATGTAGGAGAATTCGAGCTGGCTGGCCGTTGACCCTCTTTCGGTCGGATCTAGGAATGGATCAACGAAACTCGAAAGCGTTTCGAAGAAGCGGTCGCGCGCAGCTCTGGCTGACGAGTCAGCTACCGCTTCGTCCAGCTCGACGCGCAGATCGTAGTTGATGCGCGTGACCACCAAGGCGGTGCCATGCTCGGAATTCCCAGACCATACCGGCCATTCAGCAAGATATCTCTCGCCAAAGGAAATACTGGTGATGGTGGAGAGTATCTCTTCGGAGGGCAGCCCGAGCTTATTCGTGACCCCGGCCGCATGCTCAGCCTCGTAGAGCCGATCATAGGCTCTCCACGCCGCCGTCAGTCGAGCCTTACGAAACTCGTCCTCGCCTCCTATAATGTTTTGTGCAAGGCCTTGGCCAAGTTCTGGTAACAAGCGCAGAAGTTCTTCTTTCTTCTCAAACTCCGTCACTGGGATATGAACGTCCCCAAGGTTAATGAATGGATTTTCGAAAAGGCGCCAGTCCAGCAACGCTGCTACAAATGGCTGTGTCCTACGTTTCGACACTAGTAGCAAGACTGGACCAAGGTTAGCACATGAGAGGCGGCCTATACCTTTTTGGCCTTGTCTCGCCCTGGCCCGCAGACCGTTGCGGTCTACGAACGGTGTATGATCTACGGTGGCTTTGGATTCTGTTCCGACCACAAGCCAACGATCTTCAAATTCGCGTCGGCTCATACCGTGCCCGTCGTCGCTGATCACAGCAGTCGGCTCCTCGCCATCATAGATGTCGAGAGCAACATTCCTTGCATAGGCGTCGAAAGCGTTTTTCCAGATCTCCGATATCGCGGTAGGGCAGTCGGCTATCTGTTCACGCCCGAGATGGTCGACCGTCCGGGCTTTGGTCTGAAAGGCTAAAGTTGAGATCACGCCAGCTCTCGCTGACGCACATCTCTGCGGGACTTGACACCGTCCTTCTGCTCGGAAAGGAGTGGCTTGATGTGCTCAATAAGTTTTTGGGCAAAAGCAACAGGAACAGCGTTTCCGACTTGTTCGCCAGCCGCGATCAGGCCGCCATCGAACACAAAGTCATCGGGGAAGGTTTGAATGCGTGCTGCCTGTCGGACGGTGATTCCATGATGGAGAGTGGGGTGGACAAAGCGGCCCTTTGACGGATTGATACAAGCTGTTGTCATAGTGGGGGCTGGCTTGGTTGGATCGATTCGGCCATAGACATCGTTGTGCCCGTCGTGGTCCGAATGGCAATTGAGTGTGCGACCTGATGCATGACGGCTTCCACCATTAGGAGGCGTATTCGCAAACGCCTTCAGCAACGCCTCACCGTGCTTCATATGAATGTCATTGGGATCATCCGCTGCGGCTGGAAGAAAAGCTGACTGGCATCCAGCCCAGGGCTCGAGGTGGGGTTTGGTCCGGCGGAGCACGTCGCTCCCGTGTGTTTGCTTTAGGGGCCAGGCAAGATTGCCTAGTTGTACGCCGCGGCGCAGCCCAAGGATGAAAACACGTTTTCGGCGCTGGGCAATCCCGTAGTCGCGAGCATCCAATACGACTGGTTCAAAGACATCATAGCCCGACTCAGCCCCCTTAGAATAGAATCGGTCCAATGCTGCTTTATGTCGGGGCCATAACATCCCAGGTACGTTCTCCATTAGGAAAACTGTCGGCGAGAAGGCCCTAACGAAATCAAAGTATATGTGGATCAGGTCGTTCCGCTCGTCAGAGACGCCTGCATCATTCAGTCTATGCGTCGAAAAACCTTGGCAGGGTGGTCCGCCTAACAACAGGTCACATGACAGCTTCTCACCGAATATCTCCCGCATCAACAGATCAGGTGACAATGTTCGGATGTCTTCATCGCGAAGAACAAGTTTAGGTTCTAGGAAGCTAAAGTTTTTGCGGTATGTCGACGCTGCCTTCTTGTTGTGCTCAACGGCAAGCTTAATAGTCAGTCCCGCGTTCCGCGCCGCGAGAGAGAAACCACCAGCTCCCGCAAACAGATCAATGCAGTTCAACAATCTGCCGCTCCGTAATTGCCTTCACGGGCGGTCGTTAAAAAGTTGGCTCACGTAGCCGCTCCAAATCAAGCTTAGCACTCTTTTTAGTTGCAATCGACTTTTTTCGAGAGATGAACCAAGCTTGGACCAATTTTTCTCGTTGCTGGTTCAATTCCTCTGGCGTCGTGGACTGACCCTTCGCCAACAAAGCAATCAGAATCTCGCGGAGCCGATCATCAGACCGTGTTTCACATTCCCAGATCACATGAACTTGCCATCCCATTCTTTCCAAAGACTCAAGCGCGCGAGCATCTCGGAACTGGTTCCGTTCGAACTTAGCAAGCCAGAAATCGACATTGCTCGATGGCATCGAGGCTCGACTGCAGCCTTCATGTCGGTGCCAAAAGCAACCATGGACGAAGACCGCCATCCTATGTCGAGGAAACACTAGATCTGGGGTGCCGGGAAGGTCGCGACGGTGAAGTCGAAAGCGAAATCCAAGCGCGTGAGCCAGTCTTCGCACTTTGATTTCAGGCGCGGTATCTCGCGACCGAACCTTCGACATCATTAACGATCGGGGAGATCGAATTGATGAGCTCAAATGTGCTCCTCGAGTGCCTTTAAAAATGCATTCTATGTGCCACAGGCCGACGCCGATTGCCATAGACTTCGACAGGTCGGGAGACAGCCGCCGCAATCAAAACTACACAATGCTAACCGCGGCTTTTCGGCGTGAGCGCCGACCGATCCGATTCCCCCTACCTCGCCGCCATCACATCCGAAAACAGCGCCCGCTCCACTGCTGGTTCCAGCGTTTCGGCGAAGGGCGTCGCCAGGTGGTGGCGGTCGCGGAAGGCTAGCTTGCCGTCGATGAAGACGTGGCAGGTGGTCTGGTCGCAAAAGCGGTCGGTCATGTCGATGTAAGCAGCGTTCGGTGTCGAGCGCACGATATCGCGCTCGATGGTGGCGATGTCGTCGTTTGCCGCCATGATCCGGGGCGTGTCGCATGTCGCGGGCGTCTGGCCCCGCCACAGCGCCCGCGCCACGCATTTGTCGGCGTAGCTTGCATTGTAGGGAACGTCCCTGATGACCGCGACCTTGATGCCGGCCTGGCTGAAGGCCTGAAGCGTCCAGGTGAGGCCCGTCCGCCACTGCGCTTGCCAGTCGGCGTGCTTCAACTCCTCGGGCGATTCCTTCATCACATTGCCGATCGAGAACTCCGAGATCACCACCAGTTGCGGGTGGAGCGCGATGATGTCCTTGACCGACTGCTCGCGCCATTGGTCGCATTCGGTGTAGTCGCGCTTCAGCCGCCAGTTCCAGGTCGTCACCCGCGAAGCCCGGCAGGAGGATTTGAGAAAGGTGACGACGCGAAAGTTGTTCTTCTCGGCCGCCTTGATCAGCGGCGTCGACCAATGGTCGGCATGCGAGTCGCCGAACAGCACGACCGAGCGCTGGGCATCCTTGCGGCCGAACATGCAGGGTTTTGGCTTGACGGTCTCGAAATCGAGCACGCAGCCGCCATTGCTCGCGCGCACAGTGGAGAGCTGCGCGGCGCTGTCGGCGATGACGTGCTGTTCGGGGCTGAGATTGTGCTCGGCAAAGCGCGCATTGCCATAGGCCGCGACCACGCCGGCGCCGGTCAGCGCGACGGCGGGCACCAGCGCCCGCGCTGCTCCGGCCATCAGCCAGCCGTTGCGGCGGATCGGGTTCTCGATGAAATGATAGGTGAACATCGACAGAAACAGCGTCAGCGCCGCGCAGGCAAGGCGGTCCAGGATGGACAGGCTGGGAACCACCATCGCCGCATAGACGATGACCGGCCAGTGCCAGAGATAAAGCGAATAGGACAGCCGGCCCAACCATTGCATGGGCGGCAGCGCCAGCAGGGCGCTCGGCAGATTGCGGCCGCCGCTGCCGCTGAGCAGCAGCAGCACGGTGCCGACAACAGGCGCCAGCGCATTCACCCCGGGAAACGGCGAGTCTTCGTCCAGCATCAGATAGGCCCAGGCGATCAGCGCCAGACCGAGGCATGCCTGGAGCGTGGCCAGCAGCGGCCGGTCGCGCCAGATCTTTGCCGGCGCCATGGTCGCGAGGCCGCCGGCGGCGAATTCCCAGGCCCTGAGCGGCGAGAAATAGAAGGCCCAGGGCTGCGACACTTCCGTCAGCCAGGCGCAGGCGGCGAAGGAGGCCGCGCCGGCGACGCCGATGACGATTATAGCGGCGCGCTTGCCGGGACGCAGCCAGGCGGCGGCAAGAAGCAGCGCCGGCCATGCCAAATAGAACTGTTCCTCGACCGAGAGCGACCAGAAGTGGATGAACGGGTTGTTGGTGGCGTCGGCGGCGAAATAGTCGAACGACCAGCGGATCAGCCAAAGGTTGATCATGTAGGCGGAGGCGAACATGGCGCCTTTCGAGTAAAGCGCCTGTTCCTCCGGCGACAGGATGAAGTAACCCGCGAACAGCGTGGCGAGGATGACGAACAGTGCCGCCGGCAACAGGCGCCGGGCGCGCCGGGCGTAGAAGCGCCAGAGGTTCAGCCGCCCGGTCTCGGTGATTTCCGTAACCAGGTGGCGGGTGATCAGATAGCCGGAGATGACGAAGAAGATGTCGACGCCGGCAAAGCCGCCGGGCAGGCCGGACAGACCAAAATGGAAGGCGATGACACCCGCCACCGCCAGCGCGCGCAGCCCTTCGATGTCAGGCCGAAATGATGCCGACACAATCACCTCATGCAAGGAATGCCCACCTCGCAGAGGCTCGACCCGATGCGACGATATTGCAATGCAACAAATCTAACGCAGTGCAACATAGGGGGAGGGCGCGGCTCCTCCAGTTCCTCGCGTGGGCGGTTCACTCACACGAGCGATTCGAGAGCCACTGATATGGAAGCGAAGCGAAGGGTGCCGAGGCGATCACGCCTTTTTCAAAAACTCGGTCTTCAGTACCAGGCCCTTCACCTGCCTGGTGCTGCATTCGATCTCGCCGGGATTGCCGGTGAGGCGAATATTCTTCACCAACGTGCCGCGCTTGATCGTCTCCGACGTGCCTTTGACCTTGAGATCCTTGATCAGGGTCACGGAGTCGCCCTCGTGCAGCGCCGTGCCATTGCTGTCTCTTATGATCGCGTCGGTCATGGCAGGTCTTTCGTGGGACTCCGGTGGGAGGTGGTCGGGCCAGTCCCCGGCCTATCCCACGCTCGGCGACAAGGTCAAGCGTCAAGCGGGGTCAAGCGTCAAGCGGGGTCAAGCGTCAAGCGGGCCGTCCGCCAATACTATGCGGGAACGGCCGACCGGAAAACCCAGGTTGCAAGCAGACGGTGCCCCTGGACCATAATGTCATTGCCGCTCCGGCCGGCGTCGCGATTTCAAATGGCTAGGCACCCGCCGGTATGAGTGCGGACTGGAAGGTCGCGAAAGGGCCGCCCGCCCTTTCGCTTGGCCCCATTTCGCTTGGCAAGAAGCCGACGGTTACTTGTTGAGCTGCTTGGCCATCTTGCAGAAGTCGGCATGCATCTTGGCAATGCCTGCGTCGCTGCATTCCTTCAACATCATGGCCCGGTCGCTCGTGGACATGGCCATCCATGCCGCCTTGAATTCGGCTTCCGACTTCATGGTCTTCATGCCGGCGTCGGTGAAGAAGGGCGTCATTTTCTGCGGATCGTCGAGCGCCGAAGTGCCAGTGGCACCGGCGGCAAGCGCTGCGCCGGTCATCATCGAAAGGGCCATCGCGCCCATGCAAAGCGTCTTGAAGTTCATGATCATTCCTCCTGAGCTGCTGCTTTGAGGTTGTCCATCAGCGATCTACGAAGGAACGGTGTTTTGACCCAAAAGTTCCACGTTCTGGCGCAGACATGGAACAGGATTGCCCGTGACGTCATTAATGCAAAAAATTCTACCATGACTGAATTTGCCGCGCTGCCGACCAGGGCAATCGGCGTCCAGCTGGGTGAGACGCTGCGAAGTTGCAGGCCGGCTCAATATGCCCGATCATGGCGACGGCGGAGCGGAGGTATCAAGTGGCGGCAAATCGTCGAAACGACGCGCACCTGTCGGAGCCCCGGCGGGCGGGCATCGTTTCCGCGGCCAGGGCGCTTCCGCGCACATCGTTGCCCAGCGTAGCGTCGGTCGTGACGGCCGTCGCGGCGCTCTATTTCGGGCGCGAGGTCTTTCTGCCGATCGCAATCGCGCTGCTGCTTACCTTTGCGCTCGTGCCCATGGTGTCGGCACTCAAGCGAGCGGGCATTCCGCGTCTTCCGGCCGTGATCGCCAGTGTGCTCGGCGCATTCACCGTGCTGGCGCTGTTCTCCTTCATCGTCGCCACGCAGGTCAGTGAACTGGCGCAGAACATTCCGCTCTACCAGGCGAATATCCTGACCAAGGTCCGGTCGCTCAAGGAAACCGGCGTCGGCGGCGGCATCGTTTCCAGATTGAGCCGGGTGATCGAACGCGTCGGCCAGGAACTCGACAGACCCGAGCCCGTACAACCCGCCGCCGATCAGCCTCCGCGGGAACCGATCCCGGTCGAAATCGTCGCGCGCGAACGACCGCTCGAGGTCCTCCAGAATCTGATCGGCCCGCTGCTGAGCCCGCTGGCATCGGCCGGACTGATCGTCGTGGTCGTCATATTCATGCTGCTCGAGCGGGAGGACCTGCGCGATCGCTTCATACGCCTCGTCGGCTATGGCGATCTGCATCGAACCACCGAGGCGCTGCAGGATGCCGGCAAGCGCGTCGGCCGCTATCTGCTCATGCAACTGGTCGTGAACATCGTCTATGCCGTCCCGATTGCAATTGGACTTTGGCTGCTGGGCATACCCAATCCATTGCTGTGGGGTTTGCTGGCGCTGGCGCTGCGCTTCGTTCCCTATATCGGCCCGGTCATCGCGACGCTGTTGCCTCTGTTCCTGGCGCTTGCCGTGGCGCCCGGCTGGTCGCTCGTGCTCTGGACCGCAGGGCTTTTCGTCGTGGTCGAACTGATCACCGGCAACGTGATCGAACCCTGGCTCTACGGCTCGCGCACCGGGCTGTCGCCATTGGCCATCATCGTTGCGGCGATATTCTGGACCTGGCTCTGGGGGCCATTGGGCCTGGTTCTGTCGACGCCGCTCACGGTCTGCCTCGTCGTGCTCGGCCGCCATGTGCCGCAGTTCGAATTCCTCGACGTTCTGTTCGGCAACGAACCCGTGCTCGAACCTCACGCCCGGCTTTACCAGCGGCTGTTGGCCGGCGATCCCGAGGAAGCGACGGACCATGCCGAGGAGATGCTGGACGAAGAATATCTGGTCGAGTTCTACGACAAGGTCGCGATTCCCGCACTTCTGCTCGGCGAGCAGGACCGGGTGCGTGGTGTGCTGAGCGACGAGCAAAGACAGCAGGTCGCGGGCAGCGCGCTGACGATGGTGGCGAACCTCGACGACAGCGCGCAGGAGGAGGCGGAAGCGGACGACACGGCCGCGGCCGAGGACAACGGCTCACGCGAGGACAGGCACGTTCAGGGGGAGGTTCAGGGCGAGGAGTACACCGAACTGCCGGATGGCACGGGCATGTCGGTGCTGTGCGCCGGCGGGCGCGGCGAACTCGACGACGCGGCGGCCGCCATGCTGGCCCAGGTGCTCGAAGTCCAGGGCGCTACGGTGTTGAGAGCGAGCTTCGCCGAGATGGAACCGGGGAGCATTCGCCGCCTTGAGCTCGACGCCGTCGATAGTGTCGTCATCGGATTTTTGAACCGGGATTCCGTCAAGCACGGGCGGTTCCTGGTCCGTCGGCTGAAACGCACCAAACCAAGGTTGCGAGTGGGCATCGTGTTGTGGTCGGAAGCCGACAGCGACAACCAGGAGGCAGATGCCAGATTGGCCAACGAGATCAACGCCGATTTCGTCGCACATGGCATGGTCGGCGCGGTGCTCGGTGCGTTGTCCAGCGCTCCGCCGGTGGCGCTGAAGACCACCGCCAAACGCCGCATGCGCCGCCTCACGCCGGCGCGCAAGAAAGAGCCGCTCGCCGCGGCAAAATGAGCGCGGCGAAGACCGCGGCAGGTCGGGTTATTACCGCTTTCGCGAAAGTGGTAATAACGAGACGGATCAGGTTATCTTCGCAAGATCGCGCTGAACCATCCGCCGCGGCAAACGGCGCCAACCTTCATACAGTCCAGAAATAGCGCACCGTATGGAAGAAAACCGGAGCGGCGAAGACCAGGCTGTCGGCACGGTCCATCATGCCGCCATGGCCTTCGATCAGATGGCCCCAGTCCTTGACGCCCTGATCGCGCTTGATGGCCGAGGCGACCAGCCCGCCAAGGAAGCCCATCAGGCAGGCGATGAAGGCCACGCCGGCTGCCTGCAGCGGCGAGAACGGCGTCAGGAACGACAGCAGCGCGCCGAGCAGGCTCGACGCCGCCAGCCCGCCGACCAGCCCCTCCCAGGTCTTCGACGGCGAGACCGTCGGCGCCAGGAGATGCCGGCCGAACAGCTTGCCGAAAATATATTGCAGCACGTCGCTGCCTTGCACGGTGATGATCAGGAAAGCGATCAGCAACAGGTTGCGGCCTTCGAAGCCTGGCACCTCGAGCGTCAGCAGCGCCGGCACGTGGCTGACGCAGTAGACCGAAATCATCACCGCCCATTGCTGCGCCGAGACGCGCTCGAGAAAGCGTTCGGTGTCGCCGTGCAGCGCGGTGATCGCCGGCATCAGCAGGAAGCAGTAGACCGGGATGAAGATGGTGAACAGGCCATACCAGGCGGTCCACACCAACCAGTACTGGAACGGGATGACGATGCCGAACATGCCGAGCAGCACCCAGTGGTCGCTGCGGCGGCTGTGCGTCAGCGTCACGAATTCGCGCAACGCGGCGAAGGAAATCAGCGCGAACAGGATGGTCATGCCGGGGCGGCCGAAGAAGAAGGCGACGGTGATCGCCACCACCATCACCCACCAGGCATTGATGCGCTGGGTGAGGTTGACCAGCGTCGGCGACAACGGTTTTGGCGCGCGCCATGACAAGACGCCGGCGACGACGCTGGCACTGATCAGCACCGCCAGCAGGCCGACAATCAGAATGAGGGTTTCGTGCATCATCGGCAGCATTTTGCCTTGGTCCTCAATCGTCTCGCTGCGGCCGGGGGTTCAGCGCCAGCAGCGTTTCGCGGGCGCGGTCGAGAAAGGCGCGGCGTTCCTCACCCGGTTGAATGGCGATCGGCGCGCCGAAGACGACGCGGCAAAGCAGCGGCACCGGCACGAATTGGCCCTTGGGCAGCACCCGCGACATGTTCTCGATCCAGCACGGGATGAGCTCGACATCGGGCCGCGCCATCGACAGATTGTAGAGGCCAGAGCGGAACGGCAGCAGCGGTTCGTCGGTCATGTTGCGCGTGCCTTCGGGAAACAGGATCAGCGAATGGCCCTGGTCGAGCACCGACAGCATGATCGAGATCGGGTGCTGCGTTTCATCCGTCCACTGCCGGTGGATCAGCACGGAAGACAGCATATCCTCGGCAATGAAACGGCGCAGCCGCGTCTTGCTCCAATAATCGGCGGCCGCCACCGCATGGGTACGGGCGCGCTCCTTCTCGCTGAGGCAGGCCGACAGCAGGATGAAATCGCCGTGGCTGGCATGGTTGGCGAAGTAGATACGCTGCCGGTCCGACGGCTGGCTGCCGTTCCAGATCGGCCGCACGCCGGTGACCACCCAGGCCAGTGCCGACAGGCCGACCGAGGTCACCGTCTGCAGCAGGGTATAGGTGCTGACGCGAAGCTTTGTCATGGACGGGCTCAATAGAATGCCGCGACGACCGAGGCCGCCGCGAACAGGCTGAAGGCGATACGCTGCTTGGCGAGCAGACGGCGCGTGCCGGCCATCCGCTGGTCGAGCGAGCGGCCACCGGCCGCCGTGGGTTTCAGCCGCATGCGCGCCAGCACGTCGTCGATCGCCGCAGCGCCGCCTGCTTCGCTGGCGTGGCTGGCCATCAGCCGGAACAGCAGCGCGTCGAACAAAAGCAGGGCCGAGAGAATGATTGTGGCTATGGCACCCGCGGCGGCGATCAGCCAGGCCGCCGCGGACAGCGACGATGTTTGCGGCGCAGTCGCCAGGCCGATGACCGGTGCCGCCAGCAAGGCAGCAGCAATCAACAGCAGCGGCCACGCCACCTGCACCATCAGTCCGGCGGCGAACGTCTCGGCCTTATCTCGAAAAGCGGTCATGTCGCCGCGTCCATGCCAAGATGCACAGGCCGGCCGGCGGCAGCGAGCTTGCCTCGCGCCTGATCCGGCGTGGCGGCCCGGCCGCTGGCGACCAGCCATTCGGCGACGACGGCGGCGCTGCGCTGGAAGCCGAGCGCACAGCAGACCAGCACCGTGCCCTTGCTCTGCGCTGTCTCGATCGCCGCCACCGCTTGCGCACGCGCCTCGCGAGACGGCGGCAAAAGGTCGACCATGGGCAGGCTCATCCAGTGGATCGAGGCGCCACGCGGCCGTTCCAATTCGCCGGCAAGGTCGATCACCGTGCCAAAGGCGTCGGCCTCGGCGGCGGTCGGAAAACGGCCAAGGGAAACACCGTCGGCAATGACGATCTGCGCCGGAAGCTTTCGCGTCCATGCCCACACATTGACCTTGGCGGCAACCCGGTAGGGCCAAAGCAGAAGACGGCTGGCCAGCGACACGCGGCCATCGGCTGTTTTCTGGAACACCTTGGCGCCGGCGCCGGCATAGGCGAAAGCGACTATGGCCAGCGCCAGTGCCGGCCACAACAGGATGAGCCATAGCGCCGAGACCAATGCGCCGGCAGCAGCGCCGGCCAGCGCAAAGGCTGCGCCAAGCGCATAGAACAGCGCCAGAAGCCGCGCTTTCGGGTCCGCGGTCAGGCGGAAGCCGGCGAAAGGCAAGGCGCCGTCGCGCGGAAACAGCCACAGCGCGAAAAGGCCGAGCAGCGCGCCGGTCGGAATGTCGATGAAATGGTGCTGCCACGTCGTCAGCACCGAGGCGCCGATCAGGAAACACCAGGCATGCCAGGCGACGCCGGCGATGCCGGTCAATCTGTGACGCCAATGGTCCCAGATGATGACCAGCAGCGCAATATGCAGCGACGGCGCCTGGTTGAACGGTTTGTCGAAGCCCCCGAGCACGGCGAACATGGAGCCGGGCAGGCCGCTCGTCTGCGGGCGCACGAACGTCGCAGTCAGCGGGAACAGGATGAAGCAGGCGACGGCGACGATCTGCGCCGTCAGATAGCGGCCGGCAAGGCGGTCGACGCCGCTCTTCGAATTGTTCAACAGCAACGACAAGCCATAGAACAGGTTGATCGACCAGTAGGGCACGATCGTCCAGGCAAGGAACGGGATGCCGCGCTCCCAGCCAAAGACGATGCTGCCGACGTCGTCGCGCCGCGACGCCAGCCAATTGGCGAAGCCGTAGGTGGCGTAGAAGAACGGCGCCAGAAATGACAGCCACAATGCGGCGCGCAGGACTATCCCGGGATACGGCTCGCGCGGCAAGGCCGGAAGGGCAGCGGCATCGCGAGGTGAGGCAGAGGCAGGCAGGTCCATGCTCAGACGCGCCGCGCGACCGAAACGGTGAAGATGCCCCACTGGTCGATGCGCTGGTCGAGCTTCTCGAAGCCGGCGGCCGCCACCAACTGGTCCATCTCGGTCTGCGTGCGGCGGCGCATCACCCATGCCTGGCCGCCGCGGTGCGAGGTCAGGCTGCGCGCGATCATCTCGAGCTGCGGATGCCAAGGCTGGTTGGTGTAGACCAGCAGGCTTCCGGGCTGCATGGCGCTGGCCAGTCCACCGAGCGAGCGGGCGATCATGGCATTGTCGGAAAACAATTCGTAGAGCCCCGAGACGATGGCGAGATCCGGCGCCGGGTCGAGCCCGGCCAGCAGCGTGGCGTCGAAGGCGTCACCTCGATGGAACGAGACGGTCGCCGGCAGCTGGCGCTCGGCGATCAGCTTGCGGCCGAGCGAGACGTTGAGCTCGGAGAAATCCTGCAGCCGCACGCTTGCCGGCGGCGCCGCGCCTTTCTGCACGGCATCGAGCACGTAGCGGCCATGGCCGGCGGCGATATCGACGATATGGACCGGCCGGCCGGCGGCCTTCAGCGTCTCAACGGCGCTGCCGATCAGCTCCTCCAGATGCAGCTTGCGCTGGCGGATGCCGCGCCAGCCGACGGCATCGAGAAAGGTGCGGTCGATCATGCGGCCAATGGGGCTGATGCCGCGCGCCTCGTTCTCGTAGACGTAGTCGAGCGTCGAGCCGGAATCGAAGCCGGTGGCAATCCCTGTCTTCATGCCGGATGACAGCCAGGCGCCCATGCGGATCGAGGCGCGGCTGATTGCCCAGTAGAGCCCCCTTAGCGACAGCAGCGGCAGCGGCGAGGCCAGCCGGTCGGCCTCGTCGCGCGTGTAGCCGGCACGGTCGGCCCCGGTCAGGTCGACCGGCTCTTCCGGCGCCGCGAACTGGCTTTCGAGGAAGGGCCTGATCAGGTCGAGTGCCTTGTGGCGGTCGCGCTCGCCCAGCGTGTCGTGGAAGTAGCCGGGCAGCACGTGCCGCTCCTTGGCCGGGCTCGCCAGATTGACGAAGAATTCGTGCTGCGGTCCATGCCGCACCACCCAGTCGCTGCCGGAGATCAGAAGCTGTGTCGGCACGGTGATGGCGCGGGCGTCGGCGACGATGCGCGCGGCATGATCGTAGAGCTCGACCAGGATGTTGGAGGCGATCGGCCGGGTGATCAGCGGGTCGGCGTCGAAGGAGGCGATGCGCTCGGGGTCATGCGTCAGGAATTTCGCCTTGACGTAGGAATTGACGAAGAAGCGGCCCTTCAGCTTCTGCCACAACGCAATGCCCTGCTTGGCGAAGGGTACGTAGAGCTTGACCGAGAAGGCCGGCGAGGCCAGCACCAGGGCGCGAATGTCGGGCGCGTAATCATGCACCCAGGCGGCGGCAAGCACGGCGCCGAAGGATTGCGCGATCAGCGCGATATCGCGCCGGGCAAAGCCGTCGCTGCCGATCTCGCGCACAAAACAATCGATGTCGCGCACCAGTGCGGCAAACGATGGCGCATAGCCGCGTTCGCCGGCGGAGCGGCCATTGCCGCGCGCGTCCCAGGCATAGAAGGCGTGGTCGGGCATCTGGAGCTCGTCGACCAGATGCGCCATGCGGCCGCCATGCTCGTGGCCGCGATGGAACAGCAGGATGGCGCCCTTGCGGTTTTCCGACAGCGCCGGCCAATAGCGGTAGAAGATCTCGGTGCCGTCATGGCTCTTGAAGCTGCGCTCCTGCGCCACCCGCTCGATATTGGCTGAAGCCACTGCGGCAACCGTCTGTTGGTGAAGCATGTTGTTCTCCCTGGCGAGACCGGAATTCAGCTGCCGCTCCCGTTAAGGCCGCTGCATATCCGGTTGATGGCGGTCGCCAGCGAGAGTGTAGCCATGGCCGGAAACACGAGCGGCGTGAGCGCCGGGACCCACAGGCCGGACGCGATAAGCACGGCGAGGATGCCGAGCGCCAGCGCCCGGTCGCTTTTGCCGAACGGGCCGGCATAGTTGCGCCCGGTTCCGGCGGCGATGCCGAGCACGCCGGCGAACTCAGTGATCATAGCCGCGATCGCAAATGCAACGACACCCCAGGCGGGAAAAATGACGGCAAATGCCAGGATCAAAGCGAGGTCGGAGATCATATCGCAGAGCTCGTTGAGATACATGCCGAGCTTCGAGGCCTGGCCATGTTCCCTTGCGAGCATGCCGTCGATGGCATTCAGCGCCATTCGCGTAAACAGCACGAGCGGCATCAGCAGAAAGACCGCGCGATGGCCTGCAAGGACTGCCACCGCAAGGCCGGCGGCGAGCGAGAGGGCAGCGGCCAGCAGTGTGATCTGGTTGGCGGTGACGCCGGCCCTGGCCAGGCCATCGGCAAGCGGCCGCAGCCTGGCCTGGAAGGCCGGTTTCAGCGCATAAAGCGTCGGCATATGCGAACCCCCCGGCCGCGGTGCAAATGATGTTGGCGAGGATGGTCAATTGGCGCGCAAGACGCAAGGGCGGCGCCCTGCCACTTTTCGACATCCGGATATGTCGGCGCTAGCTTTCCCTGCCATTGTCGCCCGGGAACCGTGCGGGCAAGCTTTCTTCGGCCGCCGCCCAGGCGCGACTATGATAGCGCCGCAGGATGAGAATGCATGTCGCGAAGACCGCCAGCCCGCAAATCACGCCGGGCGACATGCCCCCGCCGAAAGCGGACTTAACAACGATGCCGGTGAAGACGCCGGCAATGGCGCCGTTGATCGTGCCCACCATCCCCGCGGTGGTCATGAAATATTGCAGCGGCGAGGGTCTGAGGCCCTTGTCGACCAGCACCGCCGAGGGGTCGTCATGCGTGGAATTGACGAGGTATCTTTGCAGGACCGGCGCCAGTTCGACGAAATAGTGGCGGATCCTGGCCATGCCGCGGGCATGCACCATGTCCTCGATGGCAACCTGCACCGCGCGCACAAAGGTGACCAGTCCGATGAAGAAAAGGCAAGGCAGCAAGATCAGGCTGAACAACACGAACGGCCTGCCCATCTCCGTGACCTGCGCGACGAAGGACAAGGCAATCGTTGCGCTTGAGACCGAGGTCAGGAACAGATCGGCTCTCTGGTTCGCTTCCTGAATGGTCGCGGCGCGAGCGTTTTGCAGCACGAAATGCTCGGTCGTCAGGCACTGCAGGGCGTGCTGCGCCTGGTCAGGCGGAACCGGAGCGTCGGGAGAACGGGTCATCGACATTTGCCCGCTTCTGCCCGCCGGAACCGACAGGCAGAAGGGACGTCGTCCTACGAGCCGTCAGGACTTGCCGTCGCCGCCGGTGATGGCGATACGCTTGGCCTTTGCCTGGGCGCGCTCCGTCTTGGGCAGCGTCACGCTGAGCACACCGTTCCGGAACGCGGCGTTCACCTTGTCTTCGTCGACTTCGTAGCCGAGCGGGATACGCCGCTCGAAACGGCCATAGAAGCGTTCGGAGAACTGCCTGTCCTTGTCCTCGGTCTCTTCGCGCTTCTCGCCGCGCAGCGTCAGCACGCCGTCATCGAGCAGCAGCTCGACGTCTTTCTCGTCCATGCCGGGGATCTCGGCGGTGACGCGGATCTCCTTTTCGCTATCGGAGATTTCGACACTCGGCCAGCTGGCGCGGGCAGCGGAGAAGCCACCGAGCGACGGCATCCTCGTGTCGAAGCCGCGGAACGCCTCGTCGAACAGGCGGTTCATTTCGCGATGCAGCGTCAGGAAGGGATCGCCGTCGCCGTTGCGGAACAGGCTGGGGGGCTGATTGTTCTCCCGGCCCCACGGAATGAGATCACGAATAGCCATTGCATAGTCTCCTTTCTCGACTGGTGCATTCAGGCAGCCTGCTTGTTTGCTTCGCCCTGCGCGACCTTCGGCCCGGTCTTCGGCGAGGCGACATCGGTCGCGATGGCGATGCGCCGAGGCTTCATCTCCTCGGGCACCTCACGTACCAGATCGACGCTGAGCAGGCCGCTGTCGAGCGAGGCGCCTGCGACCTTGACGTGATCGGCAAGCTCGAAACGGCGGGTAAAGGGCCGTGTGGCGAGGCCATGATGCAGATACTCCGCGTTGTCCGGCTCCTTGTGCTGGCCGGAGACAATCAGGAGGTTGGGTTCATGGGTGATTTCGAGGTCGTCCTCGGAAAACCCGGCTACGGCGATGGTGACGCGGTAGTTGTTCTCGCCGCTGCGCGCGATGTCATAGGGCGGCCAGGCGTCGAAGGCCTGCGGAGCATTTTCCAGCAGGTTGAAGACGCGGTCGAAGCCGATGCTCGACCGATAGAGCGGGGAAAAGTCGAATGCGGTTCTCATAGCTACATCCTCCATCGAGCAACATAGATACGAGGGGCGCCAAAGAGCTGGCGCTCCCTGGTTCCGCCGGCCCCATTTCGGCGACCGGTGCCTTCGATCTGGTTATTGTCCGCCGCAAGTCAAGACCCGGTGGCTCTCGCGTTGCCGGTTTTTCGGGCCGGTTTTCGGTCGGTTCGGCGAGGCTACCAATCTCGCCACAAGTGGGGAGATGTCCGGCAGGAGATTGCCTGTTGGTTTCAATTGCCAACGCTGACTTCCCCGGCCGGTTATTGTCTGCAGCAGGTCAAGACCCAGATTTCTTGTGTTGCCGGGCCCGTTCCCGGCACTCGCAGATGGAGCTGACCATGACACGCGACGAGATCATTTCTGTGCTGGGCCCGGTCGACGAAGCCGTGATCGCCGACATTGCGGCGACGGACGGGACGGTCCAGGAATTGCGCGAGGCCCTGGCCTGGATCGCCGCCGACGAGGCGCTGGTGAACGAGGGCCGACCGCTGCCGACGGCAAGGGTAGCGACGCTGATCGAACTGCTGCAAGGGCCGGACGAGGAGGAATAACCGGCTGCTGCCGCGATGCTCTTGAACCGCGCAAAGGGACGAACCATGTCCTTCAGCGGCGCCGGCCGGCCGCCGGTGCCGCCAGCATAACGTTGCTTGCTCAAACAAGAAGACGATCAGAAAACAAGGAGGAAGTGATGGACGACGTCCGCTTCGCCGAGCCGATCACGTTGAAATTCCAATCCAGCGAGCGCAAGGTCGCCAGCAGTTGGGAAGCCATCGAATGCATGCGCCAGCAGTGGCCGGACCGTGCACGCGGCCGGAGCTGGCGCGCCGCCTATCGGACCTGCCGCGACGCGCTCGACGGCTGGCGCACCGCGCGTGATGCGCGCAAGGCCTTCGTCAGGGCGGCGCGCAAGGCTGGATTGCTCGCAGCGGCCCGCAAGCCTGTCGACCACGCCGGCTAGTCCGGACGCCCTCCGATATTGTGAGATCCAAAACAAAGTGGGGGAGAGTCAGCTACCCCTCTCCCCCGCTTCGGAGGCACTTTGTTTGCTGTCTGGCGGCAGATCGGCTTGCTCCTCAGTGGACGGTGATAATGCCATTTACGGCCCGCCATTCGGACGGTTGGATCAGACGGTGATGAGCCACGCGCACCGAATGCAGCGGGCCTTCGATCTCGCGCTCCCAGAAATCGAGGAAATGCTTCAGCGTCGGGAAATCAGGGGCGATATCGTATTCCTGCCAGATATAGAGCTGAAGCAGGCTTCGATGATCGGGCAGGCGGTAGTGGATCTCCGCCGTGGTGAGGCCAAACCCTTGCATCTGGAGCTGAAAGTCCCTGCTGGTCATGCAATCCTTCCTTTCCCAATGAACCTCGGTCTGCAAAACGCCTCGCCTTCCACATAGGTTCCAGCCGCCGGCAAGCGGCTCAGGAGACGGACAGATTTGGAAATCCGGCCGGGTCATCGCGCCGGAAACGGCGAATGTGCGAACAATTACAGCGTATTGGCACTCTCAGGTGTCGAGTGCTAAAATTTTTGCATGATCCTCTTGAAAGCTGAAAAAAGCGCGACTAGTTCGTATGCGCGCGATGCCTTAAGAAGAGATCGCGCACCCCGTGCCGGGCCGATATTGCCGGTCCGGTCAGGAGGATGTTCGAAAATCTGTTTGTCCCGAGAGGAGAACGACATGGCGTTCCGTCCATTGCATGACCGCATCCTGGTCCGCCGCATCGAGGTCGACGAAAAGACCGCGGGCGGCATCATCATCCCCGACACCGCCAAGGAGAAGCCGCAGGAGGGCGAGGTCATTGCCGCCGGTCCGGGCGCGCGCGACGACAGCGGCCAATTGCAGCCGCTCGACGTCAAGGTCGGCGACCGCATTTTGTTCGGCAAATGGTCCGGCACCGAGATCAAGCTCAATGGCGAGGATCTGCTCATCATGAAAGAGAGCGACGTGCTGGGCGTGATCGAAGCCACGGGCGAGATGAAGAAGGCTGCCTGAGCGGGGCCTGAACAAGCATTCCAGTCAACGAAAAGCTGCCTATCGAGGAGTGTTCCAATGGCTGCCAAAGATGTGAAATTTCATACCGAAGCCCGCGAGAAGATGTTACGCGGTGTCGATATGCTTGCCAATGCGGTGAAGGTGACGCTTGGTCCCAAGGGCCGCAACGTTGTCTTCGACAAATCGTTCGGCGCGCCGCGCATCACCAAGGACGGCGTGACGGTGGCAAAAGAGATCGAGCTCGAGGACAAGTTCGAGAACATGGGCGCTCAGATGGTCCGCGAAGTTGCTTCGAAGACCAGCGACACCGCAGGCGATGGCACCACGACCGCGACGATTCTTGCTCAGGCCATTGTCAGGGAAGGGGCCAAGGCGGTCGCTGCCGGCATGAACCCGATGGATTTGAAGCGCGGTATCGACAAGGCGGTCGACGCCGTGGTCGCCGACCTGAAATCCAATGCCCGCAAGGTGACCAGGAACGACGAAATCGCTCAGGTCGGCGCCATCTCTGCCAATGGCGATGCCGAGATCGGCCGCTTCCTCGCAGAGGCGATGGAAAAGGTTGGCAATGAGGGTGTCATCACTGTCGAGGAAGCGAAGACCGCTGAGACCGAGTTGGAAGTGGTCGAAGGCATGCAGTTCGACCGTGGCTACCTCTCGCCCTATTTCATCACCAATCAGGATAAGATGCGCGTCGAACTCGAAGAACCCTATGTGCTGATCCACGAGAAGAAGCTGTCCAACCTGCAGGCCATGCTTCCTGTGCTCGAAGCCGCCGTGCAATCCGGCAAGCCGCTGTTGATCATCGCCGAGGACGTCGAGGGCGAGGCGCTGGCGACGCTGGTCGTCAACAAGCTGCGCGGCGGCCTGAAGGTCGCGGCCGTCAAGGCACCGGGCTTCGGCGATCGCCGCAAGGCCATGCTGGAGGATATTGCCATCCTGACCGGCGGCACGGCGATTTCGGAGGACCTCGGCATCAAGCTCGAGAACGTCACACTGGAGATGCTCGGCCGCGCCAAGAAGGTGCTGATCGAGAAGGAGAACACCACCATCGTCGACGGCGCCGGCCGCAAGGATGAAATCCATGCGCGCATCAGCCAGATCAAGGCGCAGATCGAGGAAACCACCTCCGACTACGACCGCGAAAAGCTGCAGGAGCGGTTGGCCAAGCTCGCCGGCGGCGTCGCCGTCATCCGTGTCGGCGGCTCGACCGAGATCGAGGTCAAGGAGCGCAAGGATCGCGTCGACGACGCCATGCACGCCACACGCGCGGCGGTTGAGGAGGGCATCCTGCCCGGCGGCGGCGTGGCGCTGCTGAGAGCGGCGAAGGCGCTCGATAACGTCGTCGTCGACAATCCCGATCAGAAGACCGGTGTCGACATCGTGCGTCGCGCCATCGAAGCGCCGGTGCGCCAGATCGCCGAGAATGCCGGCGCCGAAGGTTCGATCATCGTCGGCAAGCTGCGCGAGACGGGCGAGTTCGGCTATGGCTGGAACGCGCAGACCAACGAGTTCGGCGACCTCTACAGTCAAGGCGTCATCGACCCGGCCAAGGTCGTGCGCACTGCTCTCCAGGGTGCCGCCTCTGTTGCCGGCCTGCTGGTGACGACCGAGGCGATGGTGGCCGAGAAGCCGAAGAAGGAAGCTGCCGCGCCGGCCATGCCCGGCGGTGGCGGCATGGACTTCTAAGGCCAGGCTTCCAAAGCGCGACTTCGAAACGGCAGATGGACCGTGTCCGCCAAAAGCGGGCACGGTCTTGCCGGTCCGGGACTAATGCTGAGCAGGTGTTGCCATGGATATGATGGACAGTTTTGGAAAGATCGCGGCGCCGACCCGCCCGAAAAACGATTTCAACTATGAAGCCGACTGCAGGGCGGCGCTGGCGCCTTTGGTCGACGGCTTGCTGGATATGGCCGAGTCGGCCGGCTGGGACCGCGGCAAGGCGGCCTACACGCTGATGTTTCTGTCGGCTCAACGCGTGGGGGCCGGCACGGAGGAGCGCAAATGATCGCGGCGCGGATGCGCGAATGCCTGCGCCTGCTGCGTTGGTCGGAAACCGATTTCGCCGAAGAGGCGGGTTACCCGCTCGCCAAGGCAAAGGCGTGGCTCTACGGGCGCGAACATCCGCCGCTGGGCGTGGCGGCCTGGCTCGAGCGCTGGTCAAGGTGCATCGGCTGCTGCCGCGGCCGGGCATGCAAGCCGTATTGCATTCGCCGATCGACGCCGTCCTGCAGGCGGATCGAAGCGCCCGCGCGGTTGAGTTCCGAAAGGAGCCGATTGAGCCAGGAAAGGAGAGTGTCATGGATCGTGCTTCGTTCGACAAGCCGGTTACCATCCTCACCGGCCTCGGTACGCCGACGAAGATAGAAAGCGCGGCTGAGGCTTATGCACTTTTGGCTGAGTGGCCGGCAACGAGCCGGACGGCCGCGCATGACATCGCCGCAAAAGCGTGCCGTGCAGCACTGGAAGGAGAGATCGACGCCGAGACGGCGCGCGCCACCTTCGTTGCCTTCGCCCGCCGCAACGACCTGCTTGCGCCGCAGACGAACGGGACGGTTGCCGGCGAGAGCGTTGCTGGCGCGACGGTTGCCGACTGGGCAACGCGCGCACAGCGCGTCAACGCCCCGGCCTGAGCGGTTGGAGAAGTCGCCAATCTCCCCCCTTGAGGGGGAGATGTCGCCGAAGGCGACAGAGGGGGTCGGTACGTCCTGGCGCGACGCCATGTTGGACGAAAGAGAAAGTTGGCGCCTCACGCGCGGCTACCCCCTCTGGCCTGCCGGCCATCTCCCCCTCGAGGGGGGAGATTACGCGCTCAGCCGCTTTCGCCTACTAAGCCATCGGTAGCAGCCGGCGCATGATCAGCGAGGCATGGCCGCCCACCCCGTGTGCAGCCGGCCGGCGCTCGACGACCTCGAAGCCGTGCTTGCGATAGAAGGCGATTGCGCGGTCGTTGCCCTCGATCACTTCCAGGGCGATGCTGGGAATACCCGCATGCGCGGCAAGAACGGCATGCAGCAGGTCGGCGGCAAGGCCGGTGCCGTACTCGCTTTTGTCTATATGGAGCCGCTCGAGCATGACCTCGCCTTTGTCGTCCATCGCGGCCATCGCATAACCGGCGAGCGAGCCGTCAGCCCGCTCGGCGACGAAGGACATCTTGCTGTCGTCCCTGAGCTCGGCCGCCAACCGCTCCGGCGCGTGCCTCTCATCCGACAGCCGTGCCGTCGTCTCGGCACCCAGGATCGGCGAATAGGTGTGTCGCCAGGACCCTCCAAGCAGCCGCGACACCGCCGGAACGTCCTGTTCGGTCATGGTTCTTATTTGGGTCATTGGCACCTCGCCCCAGAAACCTGCCCCTTTTGAGCGGAGATGTCCGGCAAGACAGAGAGGTACTGTCCCGCCGGCCCTGCACGGCTGAGTTCAGCGCACATCCGCGCCGGCCACCATGACTATGTGCTGGCAGACATTGTCGATATCGCGAATGACGTCGTCGTTCCAGAACCGCAGGATAGTCCAGCCCAGCGCTTCAAGCCGTGCGCTTCTGGTAGCGTCCGATATTGAGGCATCGGCCCGGGCATGCTGGGAGCCATCCAGTTCGACAATCAGCTTTTTGTCCGGGCAGGCAAAATCGACAATATGGCCTGCAATTGGCATCTGCCGCCGAAATGCCAGCCCCATGAGTCGATGCGCCCTGACCTCATTCCAGAGCTTCAGCTCGGCATCCGTCATGGCCTTGCGCATCTTGCGCGCATTGCCGCGGTTACGGGGAGGTACGGGATAGTGATTCACTACTTCTATTCCTCAGCGCGAACCTTGCCCATCTTCTCTATGCTGCGCTTGAACACCCCCCTCTGTCCTGCCGGACATCTCCCCCTCAAGGGGGGAGATTGGCAGCTTCGCCGAAAATTCTCCCTTCTTTAGAGATTGGCGAAAGCTGGAGCGACGTCCAATCTCCCCCCTTGAGGGGGAGATGTCCGGCAGGACAGAGGGGGGTGCTGGCCCGCCGACCTGGATAGGCATGGCACCTGTATCACCGCCTTACCCGCGATTTCAGCCAGCGGTCGAAGGCCACGGCGAGGATGAGGATCAGGCCGATGACAATGCTTTGCGTGTAGGACGAGACATTGTTGAACTGCAGCCCGTTCTGCAGCACGCCGATCAGCCCTGCACCGACCACCGTGCCGCCGACGCTGCCGATGCCGCCGAACAGCGAGGTGCCGCCGATGACGACAGCCGAGATCACTGTCAGCTCGTAGCCGATGCCGGCGACGGCTTCGGAGGAGTTGAGCCGCGCCGACAAAACGAAGGCGGCAAGGCCGGCGAAGAAGCCGACGATGATGTAGACCGAGATCAGGATGCGGTCGACACGCAGGCCGGAGAGTCGTGCCGCCTCGGCATTGCCGCCGACGGCATAGACCGCGCGGCCGTAACGTGTGTAGCGCAGCACGATATGGCAAAGCATCGCGGCAATCGCGAAGATGATCGCCGGCACCGGAACCGGGCCGATCAGGCCGGTACCGAACCAGCGCATCGAGGCGTCGAAGCCGGAGATCGGGCCGCCATTGGAAATCGTCAAGGTCAGGCCGCGAAACACGGTGAGGCCGCCAAGCGTGACGACGAAGGGCGGCACTTTCAGCCTGGTGATGGCAAAGCCCTGGACGCCGCCGGCCACGGCACCGACGACGACGGCCGCGAGAAGGGCGGCGAACCAGCCATAGCCCTGCGTGCCCGTTGTCGACAGCGACAGCGTGTTGGCGGTGCCGCCCTTGGCCACCACCGCCGCGACCATGCCGCAGAAGGCGAGCAGCGAGCCGACCGACAGGTCGATGCCGGCGGTGAGGATGACGAAGGTCATGCCAAGCGCGATCAGGCCGGTGATCGAGATCTGGCGCATGATGTTGAACAGGTTGATCGGGTCGATGAAGCTCGGCTTCAGCACGGTGAAGACGACGATCAGCAACGCCAGGAACATCAGTGGGCCGAAACTCATCAGCAGCCGCGCAATATTGACACCGCCGCGCTGGCTCCGTTCGGTCGTGCTGGTCATTGCGTTGCTTCCTGCTTCTGGTCGAGCGCCATCAGTTCCATCAATTTCTCCTCGGTCGCCTCGACGCCGGGCATCTCGCCGGTAATGCGCCCGCGCCGCATGGTGACGATCCTGTCCGACACCGCAAGCACTTCGGGCAGCTCGGACGAGATCATCATGATGGCGATGCCGCGCGCGGCGAGCTCCACCAGGATCTGGTGCACTTCCGCCTTGGCGCCGACATCGACGCCGCGCGTCGGTTCATCGACGATCAGTACCTTGGGATCGCGCGCCAGCCAGCGGGCAAGGATCACCTTCTGCTGGTTGCCGCCGGACAGGCCCTCGATCGCCTGCTCGGGCGAAGCCATGCGGATCGACAGCATCTTCCTGTAGTTCGCCAGCGCCTCGCGTTCGCGCCGCTCGGCCATGAAGCCGACACTGGAGTAGCGGTCGAGCGCGGCGATCGAGAAATTGGTGAGGATGGCGAGTGCTGCGAAGATTGCCTGGTGCTTGCGGTCTTCCGGAACCAGCCCGATGCCGAGTTCGATGGCGTCGGCGGGTGAGGCGGGCGCGATCGGCTTGCCGTCGAGCCTGATGGTGCCGGCTGCAATGCGGTCGGCGCCGAAGATGGCGCGGGCGAGCTCGGTGCGGCCGGAGCCGACGAGGCCGGCGACGCCGAGGATTTCGCCCGCCTTGAGGTCGAGATCGACGCCTTCGAGCACGATGGCGTGCGGCGCCTGCGGATCGCGCACCGTGCGCAGGCCGCGCACCGAGAGCCGGACGTCGCCGGCGACGTCGCGCTGCGTCGGCCTGGCATAGAGCTCGGAAGCGGCGCGGCCGACCATCTTCTCGATGATCTTCGGCAGTTTGATCGGCCCGCCTTCGCGGTCGAGATGGCCGGCCAGCCTGCCGTCGCGCAGCACCGTCATGCGATCGCAGATCGCCGAGGCCTCCTCCAGCCGGTGGGTGACGAACATGATGGCGACGCCATCCTTGCGCAGCCGGTCCATGATCGACATCAGCCTGTGCACTTCGGTTTCGGTCAGCGCCGAGGTCGGCTCGTCCATGATAATCAAGCGGCTCTTCAGCGACAGCGCGCGGGCGATCTCGACCAGCTGCTGCTCGGCCACCGACAGCGCCGACACCGGCGTCGCCGGGTCGAGGTCGAGGCCGACGCGAGCGATGATCGCGCGTGAGTCTTCCACCATCTTTCGCCAGCTGACCAGCCCGAACCGGCCGAGCGGCGCGCGACCGATGAAGATGTTCTCCGCTACCGTCAGCGTCGGGATCAGGCTCAGTTCCTGGTAGATTGTTACGATGCCGTGGCGCTTGGCATCCTGCGGATTGTGCGGGCTGAATTCGACGCCGTCGAAGACGATGCGGCCGCTGGACGGCGGCATCACGCCGGAGAGGATCTTGAGCAGTGTCGACTTGCCGGCGCCGTTCTCGCCGAGCAGGCCGAGGATCTCGCCGGGGCGGACTTCAAGCGATACGTCGTTCAGCGCGGTGACGCCGGCAAAGCGCTTGGTCACGCCCTCGACGGTGAGCAGGGCGGGAGAGGGTGAAGGCGCTGCGGCTTCGGCTGCGGGCAAAGGTTGCTCCCAATTTGCGATTGATGGCGGGACAGCGCCCCCTCTGTCCTACCGGACATCTCCCCACGAGGGGGAGATTGGATGTCTTTCGCCAATCTTCCTGCGTTGCAGAAAAGGCGCCATCGGCGAAGCTCCCGATTTCCCCCCAAGTGGGGGGAGATGCCCGGCAGGGCAGAGGGGGGGCGCGACAGAATGCTACTTTTGCCGCTGCGCGCCCTTTGTGCAACCTTACTTCGTCTCGCCCAGCCTCTCCGCCTTGTCGAGATTGTCCTTGCCGATGACGATCGGCGTCAAAAGCACCAGCTTTTCCTTCGGCTCGGTCTTGTCCCTGGCGTAAGCGACCGCGATCTGCACCGCAGTGCGCGATTGTTCGCCGGGGAATTGCTCGACCGTTCCGGCCAGCTTGCCGTCGCGCACGGCGACCAGCGCTTCGGGAAGCGCGTCGAAGCCGTAGATCTTGACGTCGGTGAAGTTGCGCGCCGCGCAGGCTTCAACCGCGCCAAGCGCCATGTCGTCATTGGCGCAGATGATCGCGTCGGGCTTGCCGTTGGCGGCAAGGCCGGCCTCGGTGACGGACAGCGCCTCGGCGCGGGCGAAGTTGGCGGTCTGCTCGAAGATGATCTGGTACTTGTCCTTCATCGGATCGAGGACGTTGTGCACACCCTTGTTGCGGTCGATCGCCGGGCCGGCACCGGGCTGGCCCTGCAGATGGAAGATCTTGGCGCCGTTCGGGAATGCCGCCACCATGGCCTTCGCTTCGGCCTCGCCGCCCTTGACGTTGTCGGCGCCGACATGGGCAAGGATGCCCTCGACGCCTTCGACACGGCGGTCGATGGTGACGACGGGAACGCCGGCCTTGACCGCTTCCTCGATGGCTGGGGCCAGCGCATTGACGTCGAGCGGCGAGATGACGATGGCGTTGACCTTCTGCACGAGCGCCGCTTCGATATCGGCGGTCTGCTTGGGCGCCGAATTCTGGCCGTCGCTTTCGACCAGGTTGACGCCCTGCGCCTGGGCTTCCGCCTTGATCTGGTTCAGCATGTGCACGAAGAACGGAAAGCCGAGGCTCGGCACCGAACCCAGGATGGTCAGCTTGTCCTGGGCAAAAGCCAGTTGCGGAGCGGCCAGCGCCAAAGCGCCCATCGCCGCGGTCGACAGCAGGAATTCACGTCTGTTGATCAATTTAGTCTCCTCCCAGATGAGCGCACGACCCCGAAACCGGAATGGGTTTTCCGGAAGGTTCCTTGCGTCGATTCAAAAATGGAGTGTCCTTCGAGCGCCCAACTCGTGTTTGAAGGGACGCAACGGCGCTCCAGCCGGTCCACCGCGACGTTCTCCTCCGCTCGGTGCCTGCCGGCGGATGCTAGCCAAGGCCGGAGCTTTGCGCAAGAACGCGCTACCGCGCGCGGCTCGCAGCGACCGCCAAATTGACAGCCGACACGCTCTCGGCCATCCTTAAGGCACGCCGCCTTGCGGCTTGTGCGTGAGTAACCAGCATGGCCAGTTCCGTCGCCAGTCAGAAATCCAAGCGCGCCGCGGTGCGGAACGCGCTCGACCGCCACAAGGTGTACATCACCGCGCAGCGTTTTTCGGCCGGCAGCTACAGCGCGCGGGTGCTGGTCAACGGCGAGGCCTATTGGGTCGACGAATTCCGGCTCAGCCAGCTGCAGCAGGGCCTGTCGCCGGCCGAGCTCGAATTGACGCCGGCCACCGACGATTGAGCGGCATGACGCCGACCTGCCGCATGCTGACAAAATGATTCAAGACATGCGCATCAAGCCGTTGTTTTTGCGCAAGAGCATGTGGCCGTGACCGCCCCGCCAAAGCTCAAGGCCTATCGCGCCAAGCGCGAGTTCACGAGGACGCCGGAACCCGCCGGCGGGCTGGTTGCCGGGGAAGGCAACCGCTTCGTCGTTCACAAGCACCACGCCACCGCCGACCACTACGACCTTCGCCTGCAGGTCGGCGACGTGCTGAAGAGCTGGGCGGTGCCGCGCGGCCCGTCGCTCAACCCCGCCGACAAACGGCTGGCGGTCGAGACCGAGGACCATCCGCTCGAGTATATCGACTTCGAAGGTGTGATTCCCGAAGGCGAATATGGCGGCGGGCCGATGATCGTCTGGGACACCGGTGTCTGGGCGCCGATGGACGATGTCGAGAAGAGCCTGCGCACCGGTTCCTTCAAGTTCCGCCTCGCCGGCGAAAAGCTGAATGGCGGCTGGATGCTGACGCGGCTGAAACCGAAGCCCGGCGAGGATGCGGGCAAGAAGAACTGGCTGCTGTTCAAGGAGCGCGATCTCGCCGCCGACGCCAAGCTCGACATACTGGAAGCCCGGCCGGAAAGCGTCAAATCCGGACGCCGCATCGAGGAACTGGCGGCAACGCCGAAGCCGGCCGCCAAGCCTGCCAGGCCGGTGGTGCTGAAGCCAGGTGCTTTGCCGGGCGCCGTCAAGGCGCCGCTGCCCACCCGCATCGAGCCGCAACTGGCGACGCAGGTTTCGAAACCGCCGGGCGGCGATGACCCAGCGGCCCGAACGGGCGAAGTCTGGCTGCACGAGATCAAATTCGATGGCTACCGCACCATGGCGCATCTCGGTAACGGCGCAGTCAGGCTGATCACCCGCGCCGGCCTCGACTGGACGAAGCGCTATGGCGACCTGCCCCTTGCCTTCGCCAGGCTGCCGTGCCGCGAGGCGATCATCGACGGCGAGGTCGTCGCGCTCGACGCCAAGGGCATCAGCCGCTTTGCCCTTTTGCAGAATGCGCTGGCCGAAGGCGCCGGCAACAAGCTCCACTTCTACGCCTTCGATCTTCTGTATCTCGACGGCTGGGACCTGAGACAAGCGCCGCTCCGCCGGCGCAAGGCGCTGCTTTCGCAATTGCTGTCCGGTCTCGGCGCCAATTCGGCCATCCAGCTCAGCGATCATGTCGAAGGAGACGGCCAGGCACTTTATGACCAGGCGTCCGAGATGGGGCTCGAGGGTGTCGTCTCCAAGCGCGCCACGGCAATCTACCAGAGCGGCCGTACCAAGACCTGGACCAAGACCAAGGCGCTTCAGACCGGCGACTTCGTCATCGCCGGCTACACAGTTTCCGACGCGGCCGAGGGGCTGGCTGCACTTGGCCTCGGCGAATTCGAGGACGGCGAGCTGCACTATCGCGGCAAGGTCGGCACCGGCTTCGATGCGGGAACCGCCGGCGAATTGCTGGCCAGGCTGGAGCCGCTAAGGGCGGGTGCATCCGCGCCAGAAGGCGTTCCGCGCGAAATCATGCGCGAGATGAAATGGGTGCGGCCGCTGCTTTCGGCGCATATCCACTACGCCAACCGGACCACCGACAATGCGCTGCGCCATGCGGTGTTCCGCGGCCTGCGCGACGTCGGCCTGTCGACGCCGGTTTCGGCCAAGCGCAAGCGGCTGATCGCCGAGGCCGACCTCGCCACCATCTGGGTGACCAATCCGACGCGACGGCTGTTCGGCAAGACCGGCCCGACCAAGCTCGACATTGCCGTCTATTATGCGCTGGTCGGCGATTTCATGCTGCCGCACATTCTCGGCCGGCCGGTGTCGCTGGTGCGCTGCCCGACCGGCAGGCCGCAGGACTGTTTCTTCCAGCGCCACGCCTTCACCGGCATGCCGTCATCCGTGGCGACTTTCGAAGCGACCAATTCGGAGGGCGAGACCAAATCCTATCTCTCGGTGGAAGACGCCAAGGGCTATCTGGCCCTGGCGCAGTTCGGTGTCGTCGAGTTCCACACCTGGGGCACCCATCGCACGCGGCTCGACAAGCCGGACCTGGTCGTTTTCGACCTCGACCCGGGCGAGGGGATCGCCTGGCGCGAGGTGGTTGAGGCGGCGGTGCACATTAAGGGCGAGCTGGAAGCGCTAGGGCTGGTGCCGTTC
Organism: Mesorhizobium sp. M0854; assembly: GCF_040319815.1. Lineage (NCBI taxonomy): Bacteria > Pseudomonadati > Pseudomonadota > Alphaproteobacteria > Hyphomicrobiales > Phyllobacteriaceae > Mesorhizobium > Mesorhizobium sp. M0854. Next base: position 11,619 of record NZ_JAMYOL010000016.1, on the reverse strand, counting down.
GCCAAGACGTCCGGCGGCCACGGCATCCACATATCAGTACCGGTGACGCAAAAGCAGAACTGGAAGAAATTGCACCAGGCGACCAGCGCCATCTCGACGCATCTTGCCGCCACCGCGCCCGACACTTTCACCACCACCATGGGCAAGGATAACCGCAAGCGGCGCATCTTCATCGATTATCACCGCAATGCGCGCGGCCACACCTCGGCGGCTCCCTATTCGCTGCGCGCCCGCACCAATTTGCCGGCCTCGACACCGGTGAGCTGGAGCGACCTGGCGACCATCGATGCCCCGCAGGATCTGAATTATTCGTCACTGCCGGGCCTGCTGGCGACGTCAGGCGACCCTTGGGCCGACATGGAAGATTTCGCCCGGGATTTGCCGGTGATGGGCACTGCGAGATAGTCCCGCGGGCGCGGCCCCAGACTCCATCGACGCTCCGGAAAATTTGAATTATTCTTCGCCACGGACCTCTTACCTGCAGGGGCTCCGGCGGAGGAAGATTTCGCTAGGGATTTGCCGGTATTGTAAGGGCAATGTAGGATTTCGGCAGCCGCATTCGTCCTCCGGACGAATGAACGCTGCGAACAGTTCGACAGCACAAGGCCGCGTAGGAGTATTTCATGGCGCCCAGGGCAAGTTGGAAAGGTTACCTCAAGCTCAGTCTGGTCAGCTGTCCGGTCCGGCTCTATCCGGCGACGAGCGCCAGCGAGCGCATCAGCTTCAACCAGCTGCACAAGAAGACGCACAACCGCATCAACATGAAGCCGGTCGACCCCGAGCTCGGGCTGGTCGAGCGTTCGGACCTGGTCAAGGGCTACGAATACGAGGAGAAGCAGTACATCATCATCGAGGACTCCGATCTCGATGCGGTGCGCATCGAATCCAACCATACGATGAACATCGAGGCTTTTGTCGACGAGCATTCGGTCGACGTCATCTATCAGGACGCGCCCTATTACCTGGCGCCGGACGGCGCAATGGCCGAGGAGACCTTTGCCGTGTTGCGCGAAGCGATGCGCAAATCCGGCAAGCTGGCGATCGCCCGCCTGGTGCTGTCCAGCCGCGAGCGCGTGGTGACGATCGGCGCGCGCGAGAACGGCATGTTCGTCTGCACCTTGAGGAATCCGAACGAAGTGCGTGGCACGGCTGAATATTTCGGCAATATCCCGGCCGGAAACCCCGATCCCGAAATGCTGCAATTGGCCGAAGCGCTGATCAAGCAGAAGGAAACCACCTTCGATCCGAAGAATTACGAGGACCGCTACGAGATCGCGCTGATGGCGATGATCCGCGAGAAGCTGAAGGGCCATAAGCCGATCATCGCGGCGGCCCCCGAGCGCGGCAATGTCATCAATCTCATGGATGCGCTGAAGGCGAGCCTGTCGCAATCGGCCAAACCGCCGGCCAAGTCGAAGAGCAAGGCCGATGAAACGGCCAAACCCGCGGCGAAATCCGCCAAGGCCGGCGCCGCCGCGGTCAAGGAAAACCCGCTCAAGGCGAACCTTCTCAAAGCCGTCGGCAAGAGCAAGGCGTGACGGCTCTCGCCGGCACGGTCTTCGGCATCGTCGGCGCGCTGGCGGCCTTTCCGCTCAGGCTGGCGGCGCGCGAGGTCGAGCGCCAGCACGGCCAGTTGCGGCGCGGCGTCACTCGGCGCACCACACATGTCGTGTTGGGCCGCAAGTTGCTCGCCAAAGCCGGCGATGGCGAGATCGAGCGTCGGGCTGCTGCGGAGCGCACGGCGGGGCGCAAGCTGGTCAGCGAGAACGGCTTCCTGCGCCTGCTCGGATTGATGAAGGCGCCGGAGGCTTCTGCGCTGTCGCGGCAGTCGCTGATCGACCAGTCGCGGCTGACCGGCGAGGATCTCGACCTTTTGTCGCTGTTCGATGCCTTCGAGCATGATTGCGAACCGTATTCCTTTCGCGACCTGATCCTCGCCCGCAAATATGCCGGGCTGGTTGCCGGCGGCGCCTCGTGGGGGGCGATTGCGCGCTCGGTGCACCGCTCGGGCCCGGTCGCCTCGCTCACCGCCAAGTCGCTCGCCGTCGGCTCGCAGCACGGGCGGGCCGATGCGATCTATCTCGAAGGCGGCCAGAGCGAACTCGACGGCCAGCTGCTGTTCGATCTGGGAACGCAGGATGACGACACGCTGGAAGAGCTGTTCGCCGATGCCGAGGCGGCGGAAGGGGCTGAAGAGCACGAGCAGGCGGCGGCGCTCTACCAGCGCTGCCTGGCCATCGACCCAAGCGATGCCATCGCCGCCTTCAACCGCGCCAACTGCCTGCGCGCCGCCGGCCAGGCGGCCGAGGCGGCGCACGACTATGCCCGCGCCATAAAGCTCGATCCCGGCTTCGTCGAGGCCTGGTTCAATCTCGCCGGGCTGATGAGCGAGGAGGGGCGGGTAGCCTCGGCGCGCCGCCATTTGCTGAAGGCGATCGCACTCGATCCCAATTATGCCGACGCGGTGTTCAACCTTGCCAGGCTGGAGTTCGACGCCGGCAATCTCGCCGAGGCGCGGCGTCGCTGGGTGCGCTACCTCGAGCTCGACGCCAATTCCGAATGGGCGCGCACGGCGGCCAAGGGGATACAGTTCGTGGATTTGCAGCTGGCGCGGATGTCGGCAGGGTGAGGTAGTAGCGCCTCCTTCTCCCCTTGTGGGAGAAGGTGGATCGGCGCGCAGCGCCGAGCCGGTTGAGGGGTGTTGGAAGAAATGAGGCGTCGGCGTTCCCTGGAACACCCCTCATCCGACCGAGCTTCGCTCGGCCACCTTCTCCCACAAGGGGAGAAGGGGTCACCAGCGTTGGAGTCCCCATGACAACCTTCCTCTTCGATGGCCCCGACACCGCCCCAATCACCATCCTGCTCGCCCATGGCGCAGGCGCTCCTATGGACTCCCCCTCGCTGACAGCCACGGCAAAAGCGCTGGCCGAGGCCGGCTTCCGCGTCGCGCGCTTCGAATTCCACTACATGGCGGCTCGCCGCTACGGCCACCGCAAGCCGCCGCCGCGCGCCGAGACGGTTAACCCGGAATACGTCAAGGCGATCGCCGACCTCCGGGCGAAGGGCGTGAAGGGTCCGCTGATCATCGGCGGCAAGTCGATGGGCGGACGCGTCGCTTCGATGATCGCCGACGAGATGTTTTCGAAGGGCGAGATTTCAGGGCTGCTTTGTCTCGGCTATCCCTTCCATCCGCCTGACAAACCGACGCAGCTTCGGACAAAACACCTGGCCGATCTCAAGACGCCGACAGTGATCTTCCAAGGCACGCGCGACGAGTTCGGGACCAAAGACGAGGTCGCGACCTATGCTCTGTCCGACGCAATCGAGATTTTGTGGCTGGAAGACGGCGACCATGATCTGAAGCCGCGCAAAAACATCTCCGGCTTCTCCACCGCCGATCATCTGAAGACGCTCGCTGATGCGGTGAAGGCGTGGACCGAACGCATCGTGCGCTGAAGCAGGCCGATGAAGATCGCCACCTTCAACGTCAACAACATCAACAGCCGGCTGCCGAACCTGCTCGCATGGCTGGCTGCCGCCAAACCCGACATCGCCTGCCTGCAGGAGCTCAAGGCGAGACAGACGCAGTTTCCGCGCACTGCGCTGGCGGCGGCCGGCTACGGCGCGGTTTGGGTCGGGCAGCCGACCTGGAACGGCGTCGCCATCCTTTCGCGTGGCGCAGAACCCGTTCTGACCCGCGAGGCGCTGCCCGACGACGATAGCGACCAGCAGGCGCGCTACATCGAGGCAGCGGTCAACGGCATCGTCGTCGCCTGCCTCTACGCGCCGAACGGCAATCCGCAGCCCGGCCCGAAATTCCAGTACAAGCTCAACTGGCACGAAAGGCTGGAGGCGCATGCGGCGCAGTTGCTCGACACCGGCCTGCCGGTGGTGCTGGCCGGCGACTACAACATCGTGCCCGAGCCGCGCGACATTTACCCGACCCGCTCCTATGACGACAACGCGCTGGTCCAGCCGGAAAGCCGCGCATCGTTCCAGCGGCTGCTCGACCAGGGCTGGCTTGACGCGCTGCGCAAGAAGCACCCGAACGAGACGCTCTACACATTCTGGGACTATCGCCGCAACCGCTGGCCGCGCGATGCCGGCCTGCGCCTCGACCATATCTTGCTCAGCAAGAAGCTGTCGCGCCGGCTGGTAGCGGCGGGCATCGACCGCGACGTGCGCGGCGAGACCGGCGCCAGCGATCACGCGCCGGTCTGGGTGGAGTTGAAGTGAGGCACGGAGGCTGGCGCCGCCTTTCCTGGCGGCAACCAGTCAAGTTGGCCGCGCCGCTTCGCGGGCGAACGCCTCGATCAGAGGTGCGTATCCCTCAAGGTCGGGCTGCGTTGCGAAACTGTGGCTAGCGGCGGTCGAAGCCCAGGGCAGCTTTTCCGACGTGAAGACTTCGACGAAAGGCACATACCAATGATGTTCGTCCAGCATGGTCGCACGAACGTTGACGAAAAAGTCCAGTCCATGCGGACGCGTGAACATCCAGTTCTTGCAATGCGGGCAATAGAGCTGCCGGTGCGGGCCGTGCAGGCCGCCGACCACCGGCTCGCCTTGCGTTATGGCGAAACCGTCGCTGGGCACGGCGATGGTCAGGGAATACGCGCTGGCGCTCAGCTTCTGGCAGCCGGTGCAGTGACACGCCATCGTCAGCAAGGGCGGGGCGCTGATGCGAAAGCGTATTCCGGTGCACAGGCAACCGCCGTCCCAAGGTAGCTTCCAATCGTGCATTGCTGGCCTCGAGCGAGATCCTCGGCGAGCGATCTAGCGCACCACTGGCCTCCGGCAACGCCGCGATGCCTGCGGCAGCTGCCGCCGACGGGCACCATGTCATCACCGGCAGCGGCGATTACACGATCAAGCTGTGGGATCTGGACAGCGGCCGCGAGGTCCGCCGTTTCGACGGCCATGAAGGCACCGTCTACGCCCTGGCGCTCTCAGCCGACGGCGAGCGGCTGCTCTCAGGCTCGCTCGACGGCACGGCGCGGCTGTGGGACATGGAGACCGGCAACCAGCTCGCCATGTTCGACAGCCAGTCCGGCCCGATCTATGCGGTTGCCTTTGCCGCGGGCGGCACGGTGCTGACCGGCGGCTACGACCGCAGCATCAGGGACTGGCCGGCTGGCGGCGGCGATAGGACGGTGCTTTTCGCCGGCGCGCCGGATTGATTGCGGGATATCCAATTTCGTCGCCAGGGCTTGGACACCCCCACTGTTGCGCTGGGCAATCGCATTTGGATTCTTACGAAGATGGATCCCCACCCTAACCCTCCCCACAAGGGGGAGGGAACGCTGCCGCGCGCCCTTACTTCCCCTTTGGCGCCGAAAGGCAGGCAATTTGCCGAGGTCAGTGCCAACGGAAGTCTCCCTCCCCCTTGTGGGGAGGGGTTAGGGGTGGGGGTCCATCGTAGAGCGAAAGCCTCGGCTTTCCACCTGCGATAGCCCTGCCCCACGAGGGGGAGATCAGCAGCTCCAGCGTCGGCTTCGGCGCGTATACTTGACCCGCCTACCACCCACGCTATGCTCGCGTCCATGTCAGAGACCAGCCCCTCGGCCGCTGCGCCGCTCATCGTGATTGACCTTCAGACCGGCATGTTCGACGGTGTTGCCGAACCGCCGATCCATGATGCCGACGGCATCGTTGCCCGCACCCGCGCGCTGATCGAATGGGCGCGGCGCAGCGGGCGCAAAGTCGCCTTCATCAGGCATGACGGGCCGCAGGGCGATCCTCTGGCGCCGGGTGAGCCGGGCTGGCCGGTGTGGCCGGCGCTCGGCCAGGCCGAGGACGAGCCGACTTTCGCCAAGTGTGTCGGCGATGCGTTCAGCAATGCCGCCCTTGCAGAATGGGTGGCCGGGCAGGGCGCCGGCGAGGTCGTTCTGATCGGCGCGCAGACCGATTTCTGCGTGGCGGCCACGGTGAAGGGCGCCTTTGCAGCGGGCCTGGGCGTCACCGTGGTTTCCGACGCCCACAGCACGCTCGACGCGGCCAGCGAGACCGCCGCGGAGATCATCGCCCGGCACAATGCGGCATTTGCCGCCGCCGGGGTCAAGCTGGCGACGACAAAAGCCCTGACCGATAGCTGATCCGCTGGCTCATCCCTACGCCGTCAAAGCCTGATCCAGCCGGGAAGCAACTGGCGGGTTCAGACAATTTGGCGCGGGGCGCCTCACTACTGCGGGCTTCCGCCGGCGCGGTCTATCGCGTATTGGCGCAGGAACTCTCCTTTGGCCTTCCCCGGAAAACCATGATTCGTCTCGAAAGCATCAGCAAGCAGAACGGCAGGCAGATCGTCTTCATCGAAGCCTCCGCCGCGTTGCAGAAGGGCGAGAAGGTCGGGCTGGTCGGGCCTAACGGCGCCGGCAAGACGACGCTGTTTCGCATGATCAACGGCGAGGAGCAGCCCGACGAAGGCCAGGTCTCGGTCGATCGCGGCGTCACCATCGGCTATTTCAGCCAGGATGTCGGCGACATGGAAGGCCGCAGTGCGGTGGCCGAAGTGATGGACGGCGCCGGACCGGTCAGCGAAGTGGCGGCCGAGATGCGCGAGCTCGAGCACGCCATGGGCGACCCTGACCAGGCCGACCAGATGGACGAGATCATCGCCCGCTACGGCGAGGCGCAGCACCGCTTCGAGGAGCTCGACGGCTACGCGCTGGATGGCCGGGCGCGCGAGGTGCTGGACGGCCTCGGCTTCAGCCAGGAGATGATGGACGGCGACGTCGGCAAGCTGTCCGGCGGCTGGAAAATGCGCGTGGCACTGGCCAGGATCCTTTTGATGCGGCCCGACGCCATGCTGCTCGACGAGCCGAGCAATCATCTCGACCTGGAAAGCCTGATCTGGCTGGAGCAGTTCCTGAAGAACTATGACGGCGCGCTGCTGATGACCTCGCACGACCGCGAGTTCATGAACCGCATCGTTAACAAGGTGGTCGAGATCGACGGCGGTTCGCTGACCGCTTACTCCGGCAACTACGAATTCTACCAGCAGCAGCGGGCGATTGCCGACAGGCAGCAGCAGGCGCAGTTCGAGCGCCAGCAGGCGATGCTGGCCAAGGAGATCGCCTTCATCGAGCGCTTCAAGGCGCGTGCCTCGCATGCCGCCCAGGTACAGAGCCGGGTGAAGAAGCTGGACAAGATCGACCGGGTCGAGCCGCCCAAGCGCCGCCAGAAGGTATCGTTCGACTTCCAGCCGGCGCCGCGCTGCGGCGAGGACGTGGTGACGCTGAAGAACGTGCACAAGGGCTATGGCAGCCGCTCGATCTACGAGGGATTGGATTTTCAGGTGCGCCGCCGCGAGCGCTGGTGCATCATGGGCGTCAACGGCGCCGGCAAGTCGACGCTGCTGAAGCTGGTCGCTGGCGCTTCCGAGCCGGACAATGGCACGGTGGCGCGCGGGCCCAGCGTCAAGATGGGCTATTTCGCCCAGCACGCCATGGAAGTGCTGGAGGGCGAGCGCACCGTGTTCCAGACGCTGGAAGATGCGTTTCCGCAGGCCGGCCAAGCACCGCTCAGGGCGCTGGCCGGCTGCTTCGGCTTTTCCGGCGACGAGATCGAGAAGAAATGCCGCGTGCTGTCGGGCGGCGAGAAGGCGCGGCTGGTGATGGCGCTGATGCTGTTCGATCCGCCCAATTTGCTGGTGCTGGACGAGCCGACCAACCACCTCGACATCGCCACCAAGGAGATGCTGATCACGGCACTGTCGCAGTACGAGGGAACCATGCTGTTCGTCTCGCACGACCGCCATTTCCTGGCGGCGCTGTCGAACCGGGTGCTGGAACTGACGCCCGAGGGCATCCACACCTATGGCGGCGGCTATACCGAATATGTCGAGCGCACCGGGCAGGAGGCGCCGGGGTTGCGGAGCTGAGGCCGGCTCTGCCGCGCACGGTCACGTAGACGCTCGATTCCGGGGGCCAAGCACGAGGTGCTCAGCCATGTATCGCAATTTCGCGCAGCGGATCGCCGCCGTCGATGAACAGCCGGCCTTGCGCGGTCAACGCCGCCTTGAGCCGTCGCAGGGCAATTTTTCCTGCTTCGGGATGACGCCCGTCCAGCGCGCCGACGCGCACCGCAACGGCAATGTCGAAGTGCTTCTCATCGGCCTCCAACTCGAAATCCTCGATGGCGATCTGGCGAAGGCTCAGCCGGCCTGCCGCAATCTCGGCGCGCGAGGCGGCCCCGGCCTGCGCGATGGCCTTGGCCGAGCGGTCGATCGCCAGCACGTGCCCGCCGCCGATCCGGCGCGCGATCTCGCGCGCTGCAGCACCCGGTCCGCAGCCAATCTCCAGCACTCGCATGCCCTGCCGCAAAGGCAGCGCATTGACGATCTCCAAAAGCCTTGGCGACAAGTCGTTCGCCATACGCTGTTCTCCAGCTTTTTCACAATCCGAGATTAGCGACCGCGGCCGGCGACGGGAAGGCCGAGAGACGCGGGCATCGCCGATGTGTTCAGCTGGCATGTTCAGCTGGGTGCTGCTTGAGCAGGGGGCATGATCGACATCGAAGAGGTCGACGATCCGGTCTCGACCGCGGGCGACCGGGCGGGCCCGAGCGGCCCGGCGTCGTTGACCTGAGGGGTAGGGAGGGAACTGGCGCCGAGCCTAACCGGTTGGGGGGTAGATCACCGGCCGTTTATGTGTATACGCTCAAGCTAATATAAGAGCAAGCTAATGTTTTGCGTCAGCGATGTTGGACGATTGTTCTGACCATGGCCGGTTGTGGCTTCCTGCCGCGCCCTCCAATCCGGCCAAACACCGCTTATTGCCTTCAAGTCCTGCCTTCAATGCTGTACCCCGGCCCGAAATTCAAGGAGCCTGCGATGACCTCACATCCCGACATCCCCGACGCCAGCATGGCGGTCGATGCGGCCGGCGTGGCAGCCGATGACCGGCGCGCTCGCGAGGCGGATGCCGCATGGCGGGACGATGTTCGCGAGGGCGTGCGGCAGGTAGGCGATCTGGATTCGCTGCCGCTGTCGCCAGCCGAGCGGGCGGCGGCCAAAGCCGCGGCCACGCGCCACAAGGTTCGCATTCCCAAGGCCTATCTCGACCTGATCGACTGGAACGACCCCGCCGATCCGATACGGCTTCAGGTCATCCCGTCGCCCGACGAACTGGCAGAGCAGGAGGGCGAACTCGACGATCCGATCGCCGACCACGCCTTCAGTCCCGTGCCTAGATTGACGCATCGACATGCCGACCGGGTTCTGTTGTTCCCGACCTATCAATGCGCGGTCTATTGCCGGTTCTGCTTTCGCAAGGAGCAGCTGACCTCGATCGGCCGGGGTTTTTCGCGCGAGGCGCTGGAGCCGGCCTTCGCCTATATCGCGGCCCATCCGGAAATCCGCGAGGTGATCCTGACCGGCGGCGACCCGCTGTCGCTGCCGGACAGGGCGCTGGCGGAAATCCGCGCCCGTGTCGAGGCGATCCAGCATGTGCGGCTGTTGCGCATCCACACTCGCGTACCCGTCGCGCTGCCGTCGCGCGTCACCGGCGGGTTGATTCAAGCCTTGCAGGGCCGGCTGATGGTCACTGTCGTCACCCATTTCAACCACCCACGCGAAATCACGGAGGCGACCGAGCGGGCCTGCCGCACGTTGCGGCAGGGCGGCTTCGTGCTGCTGAACCAGAGCGTTCTGCTGAAAGGCGTGAACGATACGGTCGAGGTGCTGGAAGAACTGTGCCGCGAGCTGATGTATCGCCTTGGCGTCAAACCCTACTACCTGCACCACGGCGATCTCGTGCGCGGCATGGCGCACCGGCGCACCACGATCGCCGAGGGCCAGGCGCTGGTCAGCGCCTTGCGTGCGCGCCTGTCGGGCATCTGCAATCCCGTCTACGTGCTGGACCTGCCGGACGGCGGAGGGAAAGTCCCGCTCGGCCCGTCCTATCTCGAGGCGCGCGAAGCGGAGACGTGGCGAATACGTGGGCTTGATGGGGCGGTGAGGGCGTATAGGGAGGTTGCTGGGGAGTAGGGGACGCGCAGCCGCTGTCCAAGCCAGCCCACCTTGGTGACCTGACATGCAGCCCTTGATCACGGAAGCATGCGTTAACTGCTGTTCTATTTGGTGCTTGCGCAATTGCTAAAATAGTGAAAACGTTGGCCCGGGGTAATGGGTTAGGGGAGTTCGTCCCGGCTGTTGCGAGTTTCGGGGCGGCGCAGAAAAGTCATGAACTTTCCACAGTTCCTGGTGGGGCTGACCACCACATCGTCCATCGTGGCGATCTCGACTTACTTTGCGACGGGTTCAATCTGGAAGACGCTGGCCTGGACGATCTTGACCTTGATCGTCATGCAGGTTGGATATTTCCTGTTCGTCGTCCGGTTGATCTACGGATCCGGGGCGAAAGGCGCGGCGGCAAAGCCGCGGCGTCTGAGGGCTGTGCCGCCGAACCGTCGAGGTCGCATTCAGCTTATGCAGTAATGTCCCATATAGATATCATGGTCTAGACAGGACATGTTCGGTTCTGGGAATGTGCGTTGGACGTTCCGCTAGTTTAGCCAACTAATATATATCGCCCAACTCATATCGTCGTTTTTGGGCTAGCGGGAAAACCTGCCTGCTGCTTGTACGACTGTGCCTAAGGCCACATTTTACAACCGGCTGGCAAGCTCCCTTTCGTTGATGCAGCCTAAATCCGGCTGGTGTTTTCGATGGGCGGTTGAGGCTATAAAGCCGTTCAACCGGGCGGCATCGGGATGCATTTCGGCCGGTCGAGAGGGTTGTGGTGATCGACGGAACGCCAAACGTGATCTTGCTGATCGGCAGCGCCCCCGATGTGGTGCGCTGCGCCGCCTGGCCCAAGCAGGCCTTCGGCAAGATCGTCGCCATCAACAACGCCTGGCGCGTGCGGCCGGACTGGGATTTCCTCGTCCATGCCGGCGATTTCCCGGCGGAGCGGATGCCGCAAGGCGGTCCCCTGCAGCAGGCGCAGATCTTCAGCGCCTCGCATTACGTGCCGGCGCAAAACAGCTTTGGCGGCTTCGTCTATGCCGGGGGCACCATGTCGATGACAGCGGCCTACTGGACGATCCACAGTCAGAAGCCGGACGTGCTGGCATTCCTTGGCTGCGACATGATTTACGACCAGCCCGGCAACACGCATTTTTACGGCGTCGGCCGCGCCGATCCGCTGCGCAACGACGTCACCCTGCGCAACCTCGAGGCGAAGTCGGCCCGCCTGCTCATCCATGCGCTTCGGCGCGGCTGCCTGTGCGTCAACCTATCCGACCTGCCGCGCAGCCGGCTGGTCTTCCCGCGGCTGACGCTCGATGAAGTCGGCGCGCTTTCTTCCTCGCGGCTTTCGGAAATGAAGGCCGACATGCTTGCCGGCCTGCGGCTCGATCAGGCGGAGGAGGCCGACAGGATCGAGAAGGATCTCGGCTATTTCTTCGAGGACGGCATGTACTGGAAGCACCTCAAAAAGCTCGACGAGAAATTCCTGGCCAATATCGACCGGCTGTGGATGGCGGCGGTGAAGGCGAGCTTGAGCAGTCGGCCGAAGCTCCCGATCTCCCCCCCTTGTGGCAGGGCAATCGCATTTGGATTCTTACGAAGATGGACCCCCACCCTAACCCTCCCCACAAGGGGGAGGGAATGCTGCCGCGCGC
>NZ_JAMYOL010000015.1:0-101294 GCF_040319815.1 Mesorhizobium sp. M0854 | reverse complement strand
CCTGAGACTTTTTAAAAAAATACCCCGCACCCCCGGCGACTCCCGTATTGGAGCTTTTTTGCGGGGTTTTAAATATTTCCATCCAAAATTGCCTTTAAACCGCGCCGGGCCGGTGGGCGGGCCGCGAGTTGTTGGACTTCAGTTGCTGACCACTGCTTCGGCGTCTTCGGCCGTGCGGATCTTGATGCCCTTTTCCTTGGCATAGGCCTCGGACGACTTCTCGATGATCGGACGCAGCAGCTTCCAGTCGGGCGCAATCCAGTCGGAGACGACGTTCCACTTCTTGCCGTCCCACTGCTGGAAGGTCACGTAGCCGTCACCTTCGTGATTGTCCCAGGAGACGTTGATCGAGTGGAACAGGTCCTTGGCGCCCAGCGCCTCGACGCGTGCCGGATCGAGCTTGAGATGCTCGAAGCCCCAGCGGACTTCGTCGCCGGTGAGCGTGCGGTTGCCGAACTTGGCCTGCGCGATGCGGACCGCCTCGACATTGAGGATGCCGTTGACGATGCCGAGATTGTGGTAGACCGAGCCGATACGGCTCTTTTCCTCGAGATTGCCTTTGCCGGCGCCGTAGACCGTTTTGACGATCTCCTGGACTACCGGATACTGCTCGCCTGACGCCTGGGTGGTGATGGCCGTATAGCCCTTGGCGGCATCGCCGGCGGGGATCACATCCTCTTCCGAATTCGACCAGACATTGCCGACGATGTGATCGGCCGGGAAGCCGGTCTTCTGCGCGGTCTTGAGCGCAACCGGGTTCATCACGCCCCAGCCGCGCAGCACCACATAGTCCGGATGCTCGCGACGGATCGTCAGCCACTGCGCCTGCTGCTCGTTGCCTGGATGCGGAACCTCGATCTGCGACAGCTCGAAGCCGTATTTCTGCGACAGCAGCTCATAGATCGGAATCGTCTCCTTGCCATAGGGCGAGCCGTGATAGAGCACGACGATCTTCTTGCCCTTGAGCTTGTCGAGGCCACCTTCCTTGGAGGCGATATAGTTCACGATGCCCGAGGTCTCGCTGTAGGGATTGAGCAGCAGCGGGAAGACGTAAGGGAACACGCGTCCGTCCGTGGTGTCGGTGCGGCCGTGGTTGATGGTAATCAGCGGCACCTTGTCATCGGTGATGCGGTCGATCATGGCATAGGCGATGCCGACCGAAAGCGGGTTCCAGGCGGCGATGCCGGGATTGCTCTTCAATCGTTCATAGACCTCGACGCCCTTCTCGACCTCATACTGCGTCTCGCCCTCGCTCCAGGTCAGTTTGACGCCGTTGACGCCGCCGTCGCGGATGTTGATCAGGTTGAGATAGTCGATGAAGCCGCCGAAGAAGCCGGTGCCGCCGGCGGCATAAGGGCCGACGCGGTAGCTCTGCAGGGGAAAATACTGCTCGTCGGCGTGGACCGCCGTCGCGCCGAGGACGAAAGCCGTGGCGATCGCCGCTTTCTTGAGGTGACTGAAGAAGGTCATGGCTTGCGTCTCCTGAGGTTGTGGTCCGTGAGAGGATGTCGAGCGGCGCTCAGCTGGACCTTGAGCCGATCCGTCGTTTCAGGCGGTCGAAGAGGGCCGACAGCCCGTTCGGTTCCGCGATGAGGAAGATGATGATGAGCGCGCCGAGCACGATGCGCTGGCTCATGTCGAGAACACCCGAATCGAACAGTCCGCCAAACAGGAAGGCGCCAAGCCGCGACAGGATGAGCGGAAAGATGACGATGAACGCCGCTCCCAGAAAGGCGCCGCGTATCGAGGCCAGCCCGCCGATGATGATGATGAACAGGATCTGGAACGAGCGGTCGAGATTGAAGCCGGCCGGCTCGACGGTGCGCAGATAGGTGAAGGCCCACAGCACCCCGGCGACGCCGATGATGAAGGACGAGATGGCGAACGCGAGCAGCTTGGTCTTCAGCACAGGGACGCCGATCACCCGCGCGGCGGTTTCGTTGTCGCGCACGGCGATGAAATTGCGGCCGGTCGCGCTGTTGACCAGGCGCCAGACGAGCGCCGTGAGCACGATGACCGTGGTCACCGAGAGCAGGTAGCGGCCCGTCGCCCTGTCGAGCGAGAAGCCCGCAACGGCAAGGTGCGGCGCCGAGATCACCCCGGAAGGGTTGTCGTTGGAGAACCAGCCGAACTTGGTCAGCGCCCACTGCACGAAGAACTGGGCGGCGAGCGTCGAGACGGCGAGATAGAAGCCGCGCAGGCGCAGGCTCGGCAATCCGAACACGACGCCGATGCCGGCGGCCGAAATCCCGGCCAGGATCATGGTTGCAGCCAGCGGCAGTCCTTCGACCCGAAGGTTGAAATTGTAGGCGGCGAAAGCGCCGACCGCCATGAAGGCGGAGGAGCCCAGCGAAAGCTGGCCGCAATAGCCGGTCAAAAGGTTGAGGCCGACCGCCGCCAGGCTGAGCGCAAGGAACGGCAGCAGGATCGCCTCGACGAGATAGCTCGACGCATAGGCGGGGATCAGGCCGTAGGCCACGGCAATCAGGGCGACGGGCAGAGCTAACCTCTGCCAGTCGATGGGAAGCCTTGCGGCATCGAGCGCTTGCACGGCCATCGGTCAGACCCTTTCGACAGTCTTCTGGCCAAACAGGCCGGAGGGGCGCACCAGCAGGACGACCAGCGCCAGCGCATAGGCGAACCAGCCTTCGATGCCGCCACCGAAAAAGGGTCCGAGGTAGACCTCGGCGAGCTTCTCGCTGGCGCCGATGATGAGGCCGCCGACGATGGCGCCGAGGATGGAATCGAAGCCGCCAAGCACCAGCACCGGCAGCGCCTTCAGCACGATCAGCGACAGCGAGAACTGGACGCCGAGGCGCGCGCCCCACAAGAGCCCCGCGACCAGTGCCACGAACCCCGCGGCCGTCCACACCGTCCCCCAGATCCGGGGCAGCCGCAGCCCGACGGCGAGCGCGGCGAACTGGTCGTCTGCGACGGCGCGAAACGCCAGGCCGATGCGGGTCCAATAGAAGAATGCGCTCAAGCCGGCGACCATCGCCGCGGCAATGCCTGCAGCAAGAAGATCGAACGACGATATCAGGATACCGCCGACCTCGAACGGCGTGTCGTCGATGCCGAGATCGAGCCCGTGCACCTGCGTGCCCCACACCAACTGGGCAGCGCCTTCAATGATGTAAGACAGGCCAAGCGTGGCCATGAACAGCGTCATCGGCGAGCGATTGACCAGCGGCCTCAGCACAGTTCGCTCGATGGTGAAGCCCAGCGCAACCATGACCGCGAGGGTAATGAGCAGCGAAAGCGCAAACGGGATGCCGCGTTCGACAAGGCTGACAAAGGTGAGTGCGGCGAACAGCACCATCGACCCTTGCGCGAAGTTCAGCACGCCCGACGTCTTGTAGATCAGCACGAAACCGATGGCGACGAGCGAATACATGACGCCTGAGAGCAAGCCACCGACCAGCACCTCGATGACGAAGAGGAAATCATAGTAGCTCATCAGATGCCCTCGCCATCTTCGCCTTCGGCGGTGCCGATATAGGCCCGGATCACCGCCGGATTGGCCCTGACCTCGGCCGGTGTCCCGTCGGCGATCTTGCGGCCGTAGTCGAGCACGGCGACGCGGTCGGAGAGCCCCATGACCACGCCGATGTCGTGTTCGATGAGGATGATGGTGACGTCGTGCCGGTCGCGCGCTGCGCGCACGAAACCGGCCATCTCGGCCTTCTCGGTCGCCGTCATGCCGGCCATCGGCTCGTCGAGCAGCAGGATCTTCGGCTCGGCGACAAGCGCGCGCGCCAGTTCGACCCGCTTCTGCAGGCCGTAGGGCAGCGTTGCGACCAGGCGATCGGCGACGGCCTCGAGATGCAGGAAGGCGATTGTCTGGTCGACCTTTTCAGCGATCGCGGCATCTTCGCGCCGGGCGCGCGGTAGACCGGCGATATGTTCGACGAAGCTGGCGCGCCGGGTGTGGACGCGGCCCGACGCGATGTTGTCGCGCACTGAAAGCCCACCGAACAGTGCCAGGTTCTGGAAGGTGCGCGCGACGCCGAGCCGTGCCAGACGGCTTGCCGACACCCGGGAGAAGGACTGGCTATCGATCGCGATCTTGCCCTGATCGGCGTGATAGAGGCCGCTGATGATGTTGATCAGCGAGGATTTGCCGGCGCCATTGGGACCGATCACAGCGCGAATCTCGCGGCTTTTGACCTCGAGGTCGACATCCCGCAGTGCCGTGACGCCACCAAAGGAAATGCTGATCCCGCCCAGCGCCAGGATCGCATCAGCCTTTGCCGACAGGCGCGCCGGGCGCGTGTCCTCGACGGGACCAGCACCAGCAAGAATGCCGGAAATTTCGGGCGCGCGCTCGTATGCGGCGGCTCCCAGCGAAGCACCAATCATGAAACGTCCCTGATTTTGAAGGCGTGCGGGCGGCGGCCTGGAGGCCGCGCGTGTCCTATTCCGCGGCGACGAGCTCCCTGTCGCGCGCCGCTTCCAGTTCGCGCACCAGAGGGATGACGCGCTTGCCGAAGAACTCCACCTCTTCCTGGAAATGCAGGAAGCCGAGCAGTATCAGATCCGCGCCGGCATCCTTCAGCTTGAGGATGCGTTCGGCAATCTGTTCCGGCGTGCCGATGAGATTGCTGCGGAAGCCGTCATTGTATTGGACAAGATCCTCGAACGAGGATTTCGCCCAGTTACCCTCGCCTTCCGGCGACGCCTTGCCGGCATTCTTGACCTGATCGGCGAAACCCTGCACCGCCTCCGGATTGGCCTTGGCGATGATCTCGTCGAGCACGGTGCGCGCTTCTGCCTCGGTTTCGCGAGCGATGGCAAAGGCGTTGACGCCGATCTTGACCTTGTGGCCATTGGCCTTCGCCTTGGTCTTGATGTCGTCAACCTGCTTCTTGATCTCTTCCGGCGTGTTGCCGTTGGTGAAATACCAGTCGGAAACCCGCGCAGCCATGTCGCGCGCCGCGCGTGATGAGCCGCCCTGGAAGATCTCCGGCTGCGGATCGATCGGCTTCGGCTTCATCGAGTAGTTGGTAAAGCGATAGAAGTCGCCCTTCAGAGTGAAATTGTCCTCGGTCCAGATGCCGCGCAGCGCACGGATGAATTCCTCCGAACGGCGATAGCGCTCGTCATGGTCGAGCCACAGCTCGCCGATGGCGGCGAACTCACCGCGGAACCAGCCGCTGACGACATTGACGGCGACACGGCCATTGGTCAGGTGGTTGATGGTGGCTATCTGCTTGGCCGCCAGCGCTGGATTCCATGGGCCGGGCAGGATCGCCGCGATGACTTTCAGCGTTGTGGTCGCCGCAAGCAAGGCATGGCTGAACGATACCGATTCGTGCTGGTTGTCGGCGCCATAGCCGGCCGTGAAGCGTATTTGGCTCAGCGCGTAGTCGAAGCCGTTGGCCTCGGCGATCTGGGCGAGCTTGCGGTTATAGTCGATGTCCCAGCCGGTCCGCTGCTCGATGTTGGAGATGACCAGGCCGCCCGAAACGTTCGGGACCCAGTAGGCGAACTTCACGTTGTCGGAATTCGAGGTCATTTCGTTCGTTTCCCCTTTTGATTGGCTTCAACCGACGCGCGTGGCGACGGCAGTGTTTGCATCACTGGAATTAAGCAAGGAAATCGCTTCGGTAGCGGCCCGTGAGATGCGCTCGATAATCGCCGCGCCGACGATCTTGGCATCGACGAAATCGTCGGGCGCGCCGTAGACGCCGGTCGGGACCGTGACGGCCCCGAAAAAACCGAACAATGGCCGGAGCTGATGTTCGAGAACCAGGCCATGGTATGGACTTCCGCCGGTTGCCGCGAGAAGCACGGTCTTGCCCGTCAGTGCACGATGATCGACGAGGTCGAACAGGTGCTTGAGAGCGCCGGTGTAGGACGCCCGATAGACCGGCGTTCCGACCACGAGCAGGTCGGCCTTCTCGACACGCTGGATGATCGCTTCGCCAGACGCGCCGAGCGCACGACGAGACAGCCCGGCGAAAATCGAAGGCGCCGCCTCGGTGATTTCGATCACGCCGGTGTCTGCCGGGACGCGCAAGGCGACTGCCTTGACCAGCGCGTTGACCACCGCGGTAGTGCGCGATGGTGTGCTTACGCCGCCGGATATTCCGAGAACCGATAGCCTTGCCAACTCGTCAATCTCCCGGACCCTGCATGCGCATCGGGTCATTTCCAAACCGGGGCAGACGATATTCGACAAAATCTATAGAGATAAGGAACTACGTTCCGATTTTTCGGCCTCGCGGAGAAAAATGCCGTTCTGCTAATGGACGTAGCAATGTCCGTATAGCGAGCAGACCGAAGCTCAGGCCATCAATACGGCTTCGCATTCATCCATCACCATTTTCAAACGCGCCTAAGCCTTGGGCAATTAGGTTCGTTGCCATGACCAGTGAAACGATCGCGCCGGAATTGAAAACGACGACCCACCATTTACCGCCGGTCAGGAAGCCGTAGCCGTCGGCGACGGCTAGCCCCCAATCGGCGGAAGGCGGCTGGATGCCGAGGCCCAGAAAACTCAGCGTCGCGATCGAAAAGAACGCGTAGCCCAGCCGAGTGACGAACTCGATGAGGATGGTCTCCCTGATGTTGGGCAATATCTCCAGGAACATGATGGCGAGCGCGCCTTCGCCGCCAAGCCGGGCGGCGCTGACATAGTCGCGCTGCTTCTGCTCGCGCACGGCGGCGCGGACGGTGCGCGCCACCAGCGGCGCATAGGCGATGCCGATCACCAGGACGACCGTCAGGTTCGACGGCCCGATCGCCACCAGCGTCATGGTGACGAGAACGATGAATGGAAACGCCATCAGTGTATCGAGCAACCGCGCGCCGATGGCATCGGTGAGGCCATCGAAATAGCCGAGCACCAGGCCGATGATGCTGCCGGCGGCAACGCCGACCAGCGTCGCCAGCGGCGCAACCAGCAGGATATCGCGCGATCCGACGATAATGCGGGACAGCACGTCGCGGCCGAGCTGATCGGTCCCGAACCAGTGCGAGGCATCGGGCGGCGTCAGCATCGCCAGAAAATCCTCGGCATAGGGATCATACGGAACGAAAAGATTGCCTGCTACCGCGCATACGACCCAGAACAGTAGCAGCAGCGTTCCGATCACGACCGATGGGGGCAGTCCGGAGAAGGCACTGCCGATCCTGCGCACCGCCGGAAAACCGGCCACGGCGCGCCGTGATGCGGGAAACTCCGTCAGATCCGTCATGGCGAGGTCCGACGGCGTTGCCGCGGATCGAGCAAGGCCAGCACGAAGTCGCCCGCCGCCGCCGAAAGAACAAAGATTGCCGCCATCACCAGCACCCCCGCTTCAAGCATCGGGAAATCTCGCGCCTTGGCCGCGTTCAGAACCAGATTGCCAAGTCCCTGGATGCCGAACAGCGCTTCGATCACAACCAGCCCGCCAAGCATGTATCCGGTCTGCGTCGCCAGCACCGCGATGGTCGGGGTCAGCGCATTGCGCAGCACGTGCCGAAGGATGATCTCGCGCCGCTCAAGCCCTTTCAGGACGGCGGTGCGTGTGTAGTCGGCGGCCATCGCCTCGATCACGCCGGCCCGCGTCATCCGGGCGATGTAGCCGGCAAGATTGAGCACCAGCGGCAGCGCCGGCAGGATCAGATAATAGCCTTGCGTCCAGAAGCCCGCGCCATCCGGCGCAACGCCTGAGATCGGGAACCAGTTCAGCCACAGGCCGAAAACGATGAGCAGCATCAGGCCGGACACAAAATCCGGCACGATGCCGAAGGAGACGCCCGCCATCACGATCAGCCGGTCGATGAGGCGGCCGGCGTTGAGACCGGCGATGACACCGCCGCCAACCCCGAGCGGAATGAGAAAGACCAAAATAATGCCGGCAAGGGATGCGGAGCGCTTCAGGCTCTCCTGCACGAACGGGGCCACCGGCGCGCGCATCGAAAGCGAGGTGCCGAAATCGCCTGACACCGCCTTGCTGAACCAGAGCCAATACTGGACGAGAACTGGCTGGTCGGCGCCCAGCCGCTTGTTCAGCTCCGCCACCGCCTGCGCGTCGGCAAACGGCCCGAGCATCACGCGGCCGACATCGCCGGGCAAAACCTGCCCGGCGAAGAAAACCAGGACACTGACAAGCCACAGCGTGAGGACAAGAGTGCCCACACGCGCTGACAGAATGCGGCCGGTCAGCATGTCGCGATCATGCCTGGACGAAGGAAACGCGATCGAGCAGCAGATGCGAGATTGCGGTGAAGCGCACGCCCTCGACCTTCGAGCTGACAATCCGGCTGTATTGCGAGAAGTAGCTGATGATCGCCGGCGTCTCGTCAAGCAAAAGCGTCTGGATCTTGCCGGCAGCAAGGCGCTGGGCATTGAGGTCACGCGCCTTCGAGTAGTCGAGCAGCAGCGCATCATAGCCGGGGTTGTTGAAATGCGCCGCGTTCCAGGCTCCCGTACTCTTCAGCGTGGCGTTGAGGAAGATGTCGGGCGTGCCGCGATGGCCGTAGTCGGTGATGCCGAGAACCGAATCCAGCCAGGGCGAGCTGCCGAAGGTCGCCGAGCCGTAATAGGCGTCCTGCGGCAGGACATTGAGCTTGACATCGATGCCGACCTTCTTGGCGAAGTTCTGGATGATCACCGCATAGTCGGGAATGTCATAGGCGCGTTCGGTGGTCAGCGTCACCTCGAAGCCGTTCGGCACGCCAGCCTCGCCAAGCAGCCGCTTGGCCTCCGTGATATCGTGCTTGCGCTGCGGCACCGACGGATCGGCCGAAGGGAAGATCGGCGCGAACGGGGTGTCGTTGCCGACGATGGCGCGGCCCTTCAGCAGGCCCTTGACCACCGCCTCGCGGTCGATGGTGAGTGCCAGCGCGCGGCGGATGCGCTTGTCGGTGAACGGCGCCTGGTCGGTTCGCAGATGCACCTGATCATGCGAGCTTGCCTGCACGCTGAGCAGCTTGAAGGCGGGGTTGCCCTCGATCGCCAGTTCCAGGCGCGTCGTGCTCGGGATGACGTCGAGCTGGCCGGCCTGCAGCGCCAGCACCTGGGCCTGCTCGTCGTCGAAGAACTTGATCTCGACACGATCGGGAAGTGCCTTCTCGCCCCAGTAATCGGTGTTGCGCACGAAGCTGGCGCCTTGCTTGGGACGGAAGGATTCGAGCTTGAACGGGCCGGTGCCGTTGAAAGTCTTCTCGAAATCGCCGGCATAGTCGGCCGGCAGGATGACCGCATTGTAGACGTCGGAGGAGACATAGAAGGGAAAGTTGCTGTTGGGACCGTCGAGATCGAAGGCGACTGTCTGCTCGTCGACCAGTTTGGCGCCACCCTTGGACAGGATGCCCTTGTAGGCTGAGAGCGCCGACGAGCCGCTGGCCGGATCGACCAGCCGCTCGAAGCTCGCCACCACGTCCCTGGCGGTGACCGCGCGGCCATCGTGGAATTTCACCCCTTGTCGCAATTTGAAGGTCCAGCGGCTGGCTGTCTCGTCGGCCTCCCACGACAAAGCGAGCTTCGGCTGGAGACCGTCCTTCGGATCGTCCAGGATCAGATATTCGCCGACCTGGCTGATCACCCCGATGCTGGCCGGATCGGTCACCGAAACCGGATCGATCGCCTTGGTCGGCTGACCGAGCCCGACACGAACCGTGCCGCCGGCGGCGGCCGCGGCGCGTGCGGCTCCGAACCCCTGCGAGGCGGCAAAGCCTGTCAGGCCGAGCAGTGCGGCGTATTTCAGGAGATCGCGGCGCTTGAGAAAGCCGCCCTGATATTCGTCGACGGCGACATTCCAGATGTCCCCCGACAGGCTGCGAAGTGCGTCGATATCCCTGCGTTTGGTCATGTTAAACCCTGCTTTGAAATGAAAATTGAAAACCTATGCGACGGGTTCGCCGTCGAGATGGATGCGGTCAACGGCCTGCGGATAGAAGGCGATGAGGCCTTTGATCTTCGGCATTTCGGCGATTGGTTCCCGGTAGCTCCAGGCGATGTCCGGGCGCACCGTTCCGTCGCTCAGCAGCCCCGACCAGTAGGAGGCAATGCCCTTGTAGGGACATCGCGTCGTTGTAACGGACGCCGTCAGCCGCTCCAGCCGGATGTCTTCCGCCGGTAGATAGAAACGCGTCGGCAGATGGGTCTCGAACAAAAGCACCGGGCGGTGACTGTCGGCGATCGGCTCGCCGTCGAACCAGACCTGCACATGGCTCGTGCTTTGCAGCACATCAATGCGCGCATAAGGGTCTCGCGCATGGACGAAGACCTCTTCGTCCTCCTCGAACCATTGGTCGACGGCCTTCCAGGTGAAGGCGATCCGCCCGGCCAGGGACGCCAGCGCTTCGTCCGGCGGCGAGATGAACGCCCACGCCGCGTTGGCACTGCGCCTGTCGCCGCTGTCGATATCCCAATAGGCCGTCTCGCCACCGACTGGATGCGGTTCGCGATGCAGCGAGGGCTTCAGCACCGACGGGTCTACCGCTGACGCCGGGAAGAAATAGATCGGCAGGAAATGGTTGGAGCGCAGCACCAGCACGTTGCGGCTGTCGGCGATGGTGCGGCCGCCGAATTTGACCCGCACACGCTTGGGGCTTTGCAGGACATTGACGAGCTGCGGCGCGGCGGCTTCGCGAGGCTGCAATCTTGGCGCGACGGTCATGATCGTTCTCCCGGTCAGGACACGGCGCGTGCGTTGTCGCGCTGCTCGGCGAAGCGGTTTGCCGGCCGCGCCAGACCGAAGCGGTCGCGCAGCGTTCCCGGCGCGTATTCGGTCGGGAACACGCCGCGGCGCTGCAGCTCCGGCACCACCTGCTCGGCGAAATTCACCCAGTCCTCGGGCAGCAGCGGGAACATCAGGTTGAAGCCGTCGGCGGCGCCTGAAACGAACCAGTCCTGCAGCTGGTCGGCGATCTGCGCTGGGGTGCCGGCGACGGTCGGCACCGAACCGCTGTTGGCGAGCTTGCGGGCAATCTCACGCAGGCTGAGATTCTGCTTGGCCCACTGCTTGACCCGGTTGAGCGATGTGCGCCCGCCATTGAAGGTGCTCTCGTCCGGCAGCGGCGGCAGCGGCCCGTCTGGCGGATAGACGGAGAGATCGATGCCGCTCCAGCTGGACAGAAGGTCGATGCCGACCTGATCGGGCAGCAGGGTTTGGAGGTATTCCTGCTTTTCGCGGCCTTCCGCCTCGGAAGCGGCGACAATCGGCAGGATGCCCGGCAGGATCTTGAAGCTCTCCGGCCGCCTGCCGTGGCGGGCAAGCCGCTCGTTGATATCCTGGCGATATTTGATTCCATCCTCCTTGGTGCTGTAGACGGCGAAGTGGGCATCGGCCTGGGCGGCGGCGAAGTTCTTGCCGTCCTCGGACGAGCCGGCCTGGACGATCAGCGGGTGGCCCTGCGGCGGCCGCGAGACGTTGAGCGGCCCGCGCACCTTGAAGTGCTTGCCCTTGTGATCGATGGGGTGGACCTTGTCGGGATCGGCGAAATAGCCCGTCTCCTTGTCGATCAGCAGCGCCTCGTCTTCCCAGCTGTCCCAAAGCGCCTTGACGATATCGAGGAATTCGGCCGCGCGCTCATAGCGGAACGCATGTTCGATGTTGCCGTCGCGGCCGAAATTGCGCGCCTCCTCGTCCATGGCCGATGTGACGACGTTCCACGACGACCTGCCCTTGCTGATATGGTCAAGCGAGGCGAACATGCGCGCAACATTGTAGGGCTCGCTGTACGAGCTCGACACCGTGGTGATCAGGCCGATGTGTTTGGTCACGCCGGCCAGTGCCGACAGCAGCGTCAATGGCTCAAGGCGGGCATTGGCGTAGTGGGCGACACCGCTCTTGACCGAATCCCAGATCGAAACGTGGTCGGCGACGAAGATGGTGTCGATCCTGGCCCGCTCGGCCGCTTGCACGAGATCACGGTAGAACTCGAAGTCCAGCACCTCCCGGCCCGGCGCCCGCGGATGGCGCCACGACATCCGATGATCGCCCTGCGGGTTGAAGAAAAATGCGCTGAGGATCATGTGGTCTCGAGCCATGCCAGTCTCCTTCCAGATCTGCCCTGGAGATTGTCGCACTGCTTCGGCAAGCGGCGACAATCGCTCTTGAGCCATGAAAGTTAGATTGCGCTCCGCCCTAATTCGAGTAACTTTATAGATATAATGCGTTGCGAAAGTGGAAGCGATTGCCCTCGATCGCGACGCTGGAAGAAAGTGGTTTCAAGCTCCCAATGTCCTCCTCGGTTCTGAACGTCGACCAGCTTTCCATCGCCTATGAAGGGCGCAATGGATCGCATCCCGCCGTCAGTGGCGTCTCCCTGCGCATAGGCGAAGGCGAAGCACTCGGCCTTGTCGGCGAGTCTGGATCGGGGAAAAGCTCGGTGGCGCTCGCCATCCTGCGCTATCTGCCGAAGAATGCCCGCATCGCGGCGTCAGCGCTGGAGTTCCAGGGCCGCGAAATCCGCGACCTTTCCGCCGAGCAGTTGCGCCAACTCAGGGGAAATCATATCGCCGCCGTCTACCAGCACCCGGGCGCGGCCCTCAACCCAAGCATGACGATCGGCCGCCAGATCACCGAGACGATCATGCGGCATCGCCCGGTGCGCCATGACGAGGCGCGCGAGCGGGCTTGCGAACTGCTCGGGCGCGTTCGGGTGAGCCATCCGGAGCGGGTGCTGGGGCTCTATCCACACGAACTCTCCGGCGGCATGCAGCAGCGCGCCAACATCGCCATCGCGATTGCGCTCGACCCGTCGCTGCTGGTGCTGGACGAGCCGACGACGGCGCTCGACGCCAGCGTTCAGTCCGAGATCATCGCCATCCTCTCCGGCCTGCGCAAGGACCACAAGACCAGCATTCTGCTGATCAGCCACGACATCAACATGACCCGGCGCTCCTGCGACCGGGTGGCGGTGATGCAGTCGGGAACCGTGGTCGAAAGCGGCGCCGCCGGCGATGTCTTCGACAACCCCTCTCACGCCTATACGAAGGCGCTGATCGCCTCGATCCCGGCGCTCAACTACACGAAGCGGAATGGAAGACTGGCGGAGACGGACGGCCTGCCATCGCACTCGGCGGTCCAGAATGAAGACGCGGGCCGGCGCAAAGAACGCCGAATCGCGATCGCCTGCAAAGGCATCAGCCATGCGTTCGGCAGCCAACTGGTGCTCAGCAATATCGATCTCGATATCGGCCACGGCGAGACCTTCGGGCTGATCGGCGAATCCGGTTCCGGCAAGTCGACGCTGGCAAGGATCGTCACCGGCCTACAGATGCCAGACGCCGGATCGGTCGAGCTGTTCGGCAGGACGGTCGCACCGCGCGTCGAAAAGAGAAGTATTGGCGAACGCCGCGATGTGCAGATGGTTTTCCAGTCGCCGGATCGCACGCTCAATCCGCGTAAGCGGATCGGCAGGATCCTCGGCCGCCCGCTGCGCCGGCTCGCCGGCCTGCGCAGCAGTGAGATAAAGGCCCGCCTCAGCGATTTGCTGCAATCGGTTCGCCTTGCCGGCGCCACAGCCGAGCAGAAGTCGCGATCACTATCCGGCGGCCAGCGGCAACGGGCGGCCATCGCACGGGCCTTCGCCGGCGTGCCGAAGGTCGTCGTGCTCGACGAACCCACTTCGGCGCTCGACGTTTCCGTCCAGGCAACTGTTCTCAACCTGCTCAACGACCTGCAACGCGACAAGGACACGACCTATCTGTTCATCAGCCACGATCTCAGGGTCGTGCGCTACATGGCCGACAGGATCGGCGTGCTGTACCGCGGCCGCCTGGTCGAAACCGGCTCATCCGACCAGATTTTTCACGGACCCAATCATCCCTATACGAAACTGCTGCTGGCGGCGTCTTCAGACGATGCAGCGCCGAAGATCATCTCTCAGGCCGACATCGCGGCGGGCCCGAGCCAGGGATGCGCCTTCGCCGGCCGTTGCTCGCTCGCTGTTGCTGATTGCTGGAAAGCCGAACCGCCCCTCAGCCAAGCTGGCGACGAGCACCTGATCGCATGTTGGCGGCTCGACCAAGGTTCATGAAGGACGGATGATCATTCTGAAGATCCGTCGCGCTCGCGAGGAAGGCGCGATGGAGCTGATCCCCGTCGCAAAGTGCCAAGAGACCGGGAGCTGCGGCCGTTCGAGGCGCGGATAGCAGGAAGCTTGGCGATCAAGCATCCACCGTAGTCACAGGCAAGCTCGCATGGTATTTCGTCTGAGGCTCGCTCCTTACAAGCCAATGTCTACAAGTTTGATAGACATTTGCTAAGAAGCCGGTCATACTGCCCGCTTCAAGTGCCTGACTTTTCGCCGTCCATGTTCGCAGGATCAGGAGATGACGATGACGCAGACATTTCTGGAAGCCGTTCCGGGCTGTATCAGGATCGTGATCGGCGCCCTTTTCCCGCCCATGGAGCGTTCACGTTATGCGCCGGATCAGGCGCAGGCGGACGACGCTTCTGACTCCGAGGCGAAATTTCGCCGCTCAGGACGGGATGAAGCCTTCTATTGGGGCATCGGCACTTGCGGCTATTGGGTAGGCGCCCGTCGCATCCGGCCATAGACCAATCATCGAAATGCGGGGGTTACCTGGCAGCATTGGCTGGCTGCCGCGATCCAGGAGGAGACCGATGACCACACGCCTTTTACCCGCACTGCATGAGGGCCATGCTCCGATTCATTTGCACGGAGCCTTCGACGATGCCTTGGAAGCTTACCAAACCTGGATTCCGGGAACGGACGAGCCGCACGTGGAATTTGAGGACCAGATGGTGCCGATCAGTTCGGTCTTCGGCCGCATGCGGACCTGCACCGATATTCTTCCTTGGCGCATCGAGGGCGATGTCCTAGAGGTTGTCGGCAATGCACTGGTTTTCGGCGGCGAAAAGGCGATCACTTACGCCGATGCCGCTCTGGTCCTTCGCGCTTTGTGCGTGAAGCGGCTCCGGAGCGGCGACGTCGGCAACTAACAGGCGACGCTGCATAGGTTCCCGTCAAAGCCGGAGGAGCCGGGCACAAGGCAGCTCGGCTCCGTATCATTCAGCCGGTATGCGTCGCGATCTGCCCTGATAGCCTCTATTTGCTCAGTCGGTCATGCGCGGCGATGGCCATAGCTCTGCATGGTGCGGATAGACTGGTGCTGCGAGAGAGGATTGAACTCTCGACCTCTCCCTTACCAAGGGAGTGCTCTACCACTGAGCTACCGCAGCCGCCGATGGCGGGGCTTCTGCCATATCGAACCGGCAAGCGCAAGGCCAAGACAAAGACGGGTTGAAAGGCCGCACCGGGCGATCGTTGCGGACATGGCCGTGCCACAATGTTGGCTATCCCTTGATCCGCACCGGCGGGTCGCCGGCCGGGGACAGAACGATGAACGGCAAGACAGTTTCTCCGAACAAGGATGGATCACCGAAGAAGGATGGTTCAGCGAAAAAAGCCGGAACGGGCCGCAAGGACCGGCTGGCCGAGCAGTTGCGCGCCAACCTGCAGAAGCGCAAGGCGCAATCGCGGTCGCGACGGACCGGCGACGCCGATAAGCGGCCGGAGGGGCTGCAAGCGGTGATGAAAAAAGATTAACGCGAATCGGCTATGTTGGTCGCCGGTACTTTGGCCAAGTCGGCGTGGGCCAAAGTGGGGAGTAGCCTGTTTCTTGAACCAAGCCGGCCAATGGTCTAGATGGCCGCAACAGACTCAACCGATTTAAACCGGCCTTGGCGCCGAGGGGACGCTCTTCATGGATCGCATCAGAATTGTCGGCGGCAACAAGCTTGCCGGAAGCATTCCGATCTCGGGCGCGAAAAACGCTGCGCTGCCGCTGATGATCGCCGCGCTTTTGACCGATGACACGCTGACGCTGGAGAACGTGCCGCATCTGGCCGATGTCGAGCAGCTGATCCGCATCCTCGGCAATCACGGCGTCGACTATTCGGTCAATGGCCGCCGCGAAAAGCAGCAGGAAGGCTATTCGCGCACCATCACTTTCTCCGCCCGCAACATCGTCGACACGACGGCGCCTTACGAGCTGGTGTCGAAGATGCGCGCGTCGTTCTGGGTGATCGGACCGCTGCTGGCCCGCATGGGCGAAGCCAAGGTGTCGCTGCCCGGCGGCTGCGCCATCGGCACACGGCCGGTTGACCTCTTCCTCGAAGGCCTGCAGGCGCTGGGCGCCGATATCGACGTCGACACCGGCTACGTCATCGCCAAGACCAGGAACGGCCGGCTTGTCGGCAACCGTTATGTGTTCCCGAAAGTTTCGGTCGGCGCCACCCATGTGCTGATGATGGCGGCCTCGCTGGCCAAGGGCGAGACGGTGCTCGAAAACGCCGCGCGCGAGCCGGAGATCGTCAACCTCGCCGAATGCCTCAACGCCATGGGCGCGAAGATCTCGGGCGCCGGCACGGCGACCATCACCATCGACGGCGTCGAGGCGCTGTCGGGTGCCCGCGTCAGGGTGATCCCCGACCGCATCGAGACCGGCACCTATGCGATGGCGGTGGCGATGACCGGCGGCGACGTCGTGCTGGAAGGCGCGCGGCCCGACCTGTTGCAGACGGCGCTCGACATCATTTCGCAGACCGGCGCCGAGATCACGCAGACTAATTCCGGCATCCGCGTCAGGCGCAACGGCGCCGGCATTTCGCCGGTCGATGTGACGACGGCGCCCTTCCCGGCTTTCCCGACCGATCTGCAGGCGCAGTTCATGGGCCTGATGACGATGGCCAAGGGCAAGTCGCGCATCACCGAGACGATCTTCGAAAACCGCTTCATGCACGTCCAGGAACTCGCCCGGCTAGGCGCCCACATCACGCTGTCCGGCCAGACGGCGATCGTCGACGGCGTAGCGAAGCTGAAGGGCGCGCCGGTCATGGCGACCGATCTTCGGGCCTCGGTGTCGCTGGTCATTGCCGGCCTTGCAGCCGAAGGCGAAACCACGGTCAACCGCGTCTACCATCTCGACCGCGGCTTCGAGCGGCTGGAGGAAAAGCTGTCCGGCTGCGGCGCGGAGATCGAGCGCATTTCGGGGTGACCATAGCAGGCTCAGGTCGGCGCTGCCCCTCATCCCCCTGCCGGGACCTTCTCCCCGTATAGGGACGGGGAGAAGGGACGCCTCGCGAAGGATTTCGCCAATCTCCAGCGTTGCGGGAGGGTGCCGAGGTTGCGGCCAGCCCCTTCTCCCCGTCCCTATACGGGGAGAAGGTCCCGGCAGGGGGATGAGGGGCAGCGCTGACCGGGGCGATTGCCTGGACAAGACCTCCGGCGCGGTTGCACGAGCAGGAAAGACCGCCTAACAGAAGGTCGAATAATCAACTCGCAGGTGCGAATTCCGCATGAATGGCCTCAAGCTTGTCGCGCTCGACGATCAGGATCTGAGCATCATCTCGGCGCATGTCCAGGATGCTGTCATGAAGGTCAGCGATCTCGAATACCTGCCTTCGGTAAAGCGCTTCGTGCTGACCATGAACCGCTTCGTCTGGGAGGCGAAATCCGGCTTCTTCCGCCAGCACAATGAGCGGCGGCAGGCCGTGCTGCATTTCGACCGGGTGCTCGGCGCCAAGACCAGCGGCATTGCCCGCGACAAGCCGGACGAGGTGCTGTCACTGCTGGCGATCAGCTTTCTCGCGCTCGACAAACCGGCCGGCATCGTCGAGCTGATCTTTTCGGGCGGCGGCGCGATCATGCTCGATGTCGAATGCATCGAGGCGCGGCTTGCCGATGTCGGCGGCGCCTGGGAAGCGACGTCGCGCCCGGTCCACAGGGTTTGAGCCGATGGCCATCACGCTTCGCCAGTCCGACGCCGATTTCGAGCAGCGCTTTGCCGCGTTCCTGCTGACCAAGCGGGAAGTCTCGGCCGATGTCGACGCCGTGGTGCGCGAGATCATCGCCAAGGTGCGTGCCGAGGGCGACGCGGCGCTGGTCGGGTACACGCAGAAATTCGGCGGCGGCGACCTGGCCAGGCTCGGCATCGCCGTCTCCAGAGACGACATTGCCAAGGCTTACGAGGCCGCCGATCCGCAGACGGTCGAGGCGCTGAAATTCGCGCGCGAGCGCATCCGCTCCCACCACCAGCGGCAGCTGCCGCAGGACGACCGCTACACCGATGCCGCCGGCGTCGAGCTCGGCTCGCGCTGGACGGCAATCGAGGCCGTCGGGCTCTACGTGCCGGGCGGCACGGCGAGCTATCCGAGCTCGGTGCTGATGAACGCGGTACCGGCCAAGGTCGCCGGCGTCGAGCGCATCGCCATGGTGGTGCCGGCCTCCGGCGGCGAGGTGCCGCCGCTGGTGCTTGTGGCAGCCGATCTTGCCGGTGTCTCCGAAATCTACCGCGTTGGTGGCGCCCAGGCGATCGCGGCCCTTGCCTATGGTACCGAAACGATAAAGCCCGTCGCCAAGATCGTCGGTCCCGGCAATGCCTATGTCGCGGCGGCCAAGCGCCAGGTGTTCGGCACGGTCGGCATCGACATGATCGCCGGGCCGTCGGAAGTGCTGGTTGTCGCCGACGGCAGCAACGATCCGGACTGGATCGCCGCCGACCTACTCGCCCAGGCCGAACACGATGTGTCGGCGCAGTCGATCTTGATCACCGACGACCGTGCCTTTGGCGCAGCGGTAGAACAGGCGGTGGAGCGGCAGTTGCAGAACCTGCCGCGCGGAGAAACGGCGGCGGCGAGCTGGCGCGATTTCGGCGCCGTCATCCTGGTACCGACGATCGAGGCAGCACTGCCGCTGGTCGACCGCATCGCGGCCGAACATGTCGAGCTTGCCATCGACGACCCAGAGGCGTTCCTGGCGCGGATGCGCAATGCCGGTGCGGTGTTTCTCGGCCGCCACACACCGGAAGCCATCGGCGACTATGTCGCCGGCTCCAATCACGTGCTGCCGACGGCGCGCTCGGCGCGCTTTTCGTCCGGGCTTTCGGTGCTCGATTTCGTCAAGCGCACTTCGATCCTGAAGCTCGGGCCGGAGCAGTTGCGGGCACTGGCGCCGGCGGCGATCACGCTCGCCAAGGCGGAAGGCCTCGATGCGCATGGACGCTCCGTCGCCATCCGGCTGAACATGTAGAAATGTCCGACTACGACCAAACCCGCGCCAGGCTGATCGATGTCGAGCTCGACGAGACGATCGGCCGCTCGACGCCCGATGTCGAGCATGAGCGGGCGGTGGCGATCTTCGACCTGATCGAGGAGAACCGCTTCCAGCCGGTCAATGACGACGGCGCCGGGCCGTACCGGCTGAAACTGTCGCTGGCCGAGTCCCGGCTGGTGTTCGCGGTGACGCGCGAGGACGGCGCAGCCGTGGTCACCCACATCCTGTCGCTGACGCCGCTTCGGCGCATCGTCAAGGACTACTACATGATCTGCGAAAGCTATTACGATGCCATCCGCACCGCGACGCCAAGCCATATCGAGGCGATAGACATGGGCCGGCGCGGCCTGCACAATGAAGGCTCGCAGAGGCTGATGGACCGGCTTGCCGGCAAGATCGAGATTGACTTCGACACGGCGCGCCGGCTGTTCACGCTGGTTTGCGTGCTGCACTGGCGAGGCTGAAACTGGCCGCCCCGCTGCCCCGCCAGATCCTGCCCCGCTCGATCCTGTTTGTCTGCGGCATGAACGCCGTGCGCTCGCCGATGGCCGAATTGCTGGCGCGCAAGGTGCTCCCGCCTACCACCTTCGTCGCCTCGGCGGGAGTGCGCGGCGGCGAACGCGATCCGTTCGTCGATGCCGTGCTGGCCGAAGAAGGGCTGTCGCTCGGCGAACGGCACCCGAGAACGATGGATGACCTCGAGGACGATTATTTCGACCTGATCGTCACGCTGGCGCCGGAAGCCCACCACATCGCGCTCGAACTCACCCGCTCGCTGGCCGTCGAGGTCGAGTATTGGCCTATGCCCGACCCGACCGGCATCAGCGGCACGCGCGATCAGATCATGGCCGCCTACCGCGACGTGCGCGAGCGGCTGAAGGGGCGGATCGGCCGCCGTTTCCTCGGCAACGGGGCTGAAAACGCCGCGGATTAAGCATGTTCACAAGCGGGCGTTTATCATATAGGTTCCGCGCAACTTTCCGGCCGGGGCGCTGGAAGTACCCATCCAAGCAAAGGTATCGAATGCCGAAGGAAGAAGTCCTCGAGTTTCCGGGTGTCGTGACGGAACTGCTGCCCAACGCGATGTTCAGGGTCAAGCTCGAAAACGAACATGAAATCATCGCCCATACGGCCGGCCGCATGCGCAAGAACCGCATCCGCGTTTTGACCGGCGACAAGGTCCTGGTCGAGATGACGCCCTACGACCTGACCAAGGGCCGCATCACCTACCGCTTCAAGTAAGTTCAAGGACCCGGCCGGGATCGCGATGGGCATTTTGCAGAAGCTCGTGCTTGCCTCGGGTTCGCCACGCCGGATCGAGCTGCTGCAGCAGGCCGGCATCGAGCCGGACCGTGTGCTGCCGGCTGATGTCGACGAGACGCCGCTGCGCGCCGAACACCCGCGCTCGCTGGCCAAGCGCCTGGCGACGCAGAAGGCCGAGAAAGCGCTGGCCTCGCTGAAAACCGAGACGGACTACGCGCCGAGCTTCGTGCTGGCGGCCGACACGGTGGTTGCCGTCGGGCGACGCATCCTGCCCAAGGCCGAGACGCTCGACGACGCCGCCAACTGCCTTGGGCTTTTGTCCGGCCGTTCGCACCGCGTCTATTCCGGCATCTGCCTGATCACACCTGGCGGCAAGCAGCGCTTGCGGCTGGTCGAGACCAGGGTGCGCTTCAAGCGGCTGCCGCGCGAGGAGATCGAGGCCTACATCGCATCCGGAGAATGGCGCGGCAAGGCCGGCGGCTATGGCGTCCAGGGGCTTGCCGGCGCCTTCGTCGTCAAGCTTGTCGGCTCCTACACCAACGTCGTCGGCCTGCCACTCTACGAGACGGTAGCGCTTTTGAGCGGCGAAGGGTTTAAGGTGCACGCCAACTGGCTGTCGGGTGCGCGGATATGAGCCCGGACGACAAGGTCACGCCGTTGCGGCCCAAGCGGCCCTGCCCCGAATGCGGCAAGCCATCGGCGCGCGAAACCTACCCGTTCTGCTCGACGCGCTGCAAGGACATCGACCTCAACCGCTGGCTGAAGGGGGTCTACGTCATCCCGGGCCGCGACGACGAGGATGAGAACGACGACCAGAAATAGCACCGTCCACCTGCGGTTTTCCACAGGCTTGGGACGGTTTCGCAGCCGCGATCGTGACCGATGATCGGCCTTGCGGACTGCCTGTCGTTTCCCGCCTGAAATCAATGTCCAGAACTTGTTCCATCCGGACACTGTCGGACGGAACAGCTTCTGGCGTTTTGTCTGAGCATGATCTTTTCCGAAAACCGGATTCCACTTTTCGGGATCATGCTCTAAGCGCTGGACAGGCCGGATTCCCGTGCTATAACCCACGCGCTTTCAAGGGGTGCCGACGGCGCTTTCATGAACCCGGTGTGCAGATTGCCGCCCACCGGAGCAGGCCCAGATAGCTCAGTTGGTAGAGCAGCGGACTGAAAATCCGCGTGTCGGTGGTTCGAATCCGCCTCTGGGCACCATTTTTCCCTGTACGGCTCGGAGACATGGGTAACAGTTTGTACCTAAGACATGGGTGACAACCTCGCGCCGATCGGATTGTCGATGGCGTGCAAGAATTATCGGGACCATGGCGCCAGCGGCTCCTGCTCGGCCAAATGTCAATGGAGAGCATCTTCGGCATCTTGCATCCCGCTCTGGCCATAACCGCTCTACAGACCGAGGGCGCAGCCGTCCTTGCGCGGTTCAGAACCGCCCAGCAGGGTCCCGTTTGCCCAATCGATGCGAATGGCCTGCGCACCGCCGATCGGGTCCGTGGCGGGAATGATTTCGAAACCGCGTCGGCTAAGTTCAGCTACGGTTTCGCCAGCGAGCCCGTGTTCGGCCTGGACGTTCATGGTGCCGCTGACGGGGGCGACCCGCGGCAGATCAATCGCCTCCTGCAGATCCATCCCGAAATCGAGCACCTTCGTCAGCAGGTGCGCGTGGCCCATTGCCTGGTAGTAGCCACCCATAACGCCGAAAGGCATTTCTGCCCGGCCGTCTCTCGCAAGCATCCCGGGTATGATGGTATGCAAAGGTCGCTTGTTCGGCGCCACTGCATTGGGGTGCTTGGGGTCAAGCGAAAAGCTTTGCCCGCGATTGTGCAAGACGACACCGGAGCGTGGCGAGACCAGGCCCGAGCCAAAGCTGTCGAAGACCGAGTTGATGAAACTGACCGCATTGCGATCCTTGTCGACAACCGAAATATAGACCGTGTCGCTGTGCAGCGGCATATCGAAGGCCGGCAGGTCCGCGCGGGCGCGCTTTAGGTCAATCATGCCGGCCAGACGATCGGCCCAGGCATTCGACAACATGTCGGCCACCGGGACCTCGGAAGTGTCGGGATCGGCGACGAGCAGGTCACGCGCGGCGTAAGCGAGGCGTGTTGCTTCGATTTCCAGGTGAAGCCGGTCCGCGGATTGCGGGTCGCCGTGCGCTTCGAAGCGCGAGAGGATGTTTAGAATGAGCAGCGCGATCACACCCTGGCCATTCGGCGGACATTCGAACACATCGCAGCCTCGGAACGCCGTGCTGATCGGGGTCACGTATTCGCCTGTTGCCGAGGCGAAATCTTCAAGTGTGTGCAATCCGCCGAGCCCACGAAGATAGGCGACCATGTCGTCGGCCACAGGGCCAGTATAGAAGGCCTCTCGTCCCTTCTTGGCGATCAGCCGCAGCGTTGCAGCCAACTCAGGCTGGCGATGCACTTCGCCAACACGTGGCGCGCGGCCGTTTGGCAGGAAAATCCGTTTCGCGGCTACATCGGAGGCCAGAAGTTCTTCTTCCAACGCCCAGTCACGATGGACCCGCGGTGAAATGGCGTAGCCTTCCTCGGCGAAACGTATAGCGGGGGCCAGGATTTGATCGAAGCGCATATGTCCATGATCAGCGTGCAATCTGGTCCAGGCATCGATGGCTCCCGGGATGGTGACGGAGCCGGGAGAATTGCGGGCCACCTCGGCCATGCCACGTTCGAGGAACCAGTCAATTGTCAGGGCGGCGGGTGTCCTGCCCGATCCGTTGTAGGCGATGACCTCGCCGGATCCGTTTCGCGACAGAAGAGCGAAGCAGTCGCCTCCAATGCCGGTCGAGGCTGGCTCGACGACACATTGCACCGCGCAGGCTGCGATGGCGGCATCCATGGCGTTGCCGCCGGCCGCCATGATCTCGACCGCCGTCAGGGTCGCCGACGGATGAGAGGTGGCGGCCATGGCCTCGCGTGAAACGACGACCGAGCGCGTTGGTTTCTCAAAATTTCGCATGCTATGCCCTTCTGATCGTGCTCAAGAGGCGGCGTCGCTCATCGTCGAGGGGCGGTGCCGCAGATGCCGCGACATCCAGTATTCGAGTGCCGCCAAGGCACGGATGATCGCGAAGTTCAAAGCGAGATAAATGGCGCCCGCGCAAATGAAGACTTCAAAGGCGCGGTAGGTCTGGGAGATCAATCCCTGGGCAATTCCAGTCACCTCCATCAAGGTCACGATGGAAGCCAGAGACGTGCCCTTGATCATCAGGATGATTTCATTGCCGTAACTCGGCAGCGCCTGGCGAAAGGCCAACGGCAGGATAACGTGCCGATAGGTCAAACAGGTGGACAGGCCGACAGACCGCGCCGCCTCGACAAGGCCGCGTGGCACCGATTGAATCGCGCCGCGGAGGATTTCGCTGCCATAGGCGGTGGTGTTGAGGGTCAGCGCGATGATTGCGCACCAATAGGGTTCGCGGAAAACGGCCCATAATCCAATTGCCGACAGTTGGTGCCGGAACTGACCAAGGCCATAATAGGTCAGAAAAATCTGCACCAGCAGAGGCGTGCCCCTGAACACGGCAACGAAGCCACGGATCGGCAAGACGACGAAGGGCGATTCCGATTGCTGGGCAAGCGCCAATGTGACGGCAAGAATGAAGCCGGCAACGATGGAAGTCAGGGCCAGTTCCATCGTGAGCGGCAGGCCGGCGAGTAGCTTCGGCAGGATCTCGAGGAAAAAACTGAAATCTATCATGCCGACCGGACGCGCCACGGCGCCTTCCGTTCCAGATGGTAAAGGGCGTGGCCCGTGACGGAAGCGATAGCCAGATAGAGCAAGGCTGCAGCAATGTAGAAGATGAACGGTTCACGGGTCGAACCTGCAGCGATCTGCGCCTGGCGCATCAGTTCAACGAGGCCGATTACCGATATCAGCGAGGAGTCCTTCAGAACCAACTGCCACACATTGCCGAGACCTGGCAGCGCGTATCTCAGGAGCTGGGGAAAAATAACCTGTCGCAGCCGCTGCAGCCGGTTGAGACCAAGCGCGCAAGCGGCGTCGTGCTGTCCCTGGTCGATGGCGACGTAAGCCCCTCGATAGACCTCGGCTTGATAGGCGCCCGAGATGATCGCGATAGCCAAGGTTCCGGTGGCAAAGGCCGGAACGCCGACGAATCCGGACCCGCCCAGGCTATGACCAAGCGAGGTCAGGGCGACACTACCTCCATAGTAAAGCAGATAAATGGTCAGAAGGTCGGGCACGCCCCTGAAAACCGTGCAATAGCCAAGGGCCAAGAACCTCAATATTTTGGAGTTGCGGAGACGCCCGGCCGCTGCCAGCCCGCCAAATACAGCGCCAAGCGCAAAGCCCAGCATAGACAGGAGCACTGTGACCGAGGCCGCCATGAGAAGAGCAGCCCCCCAACCTCCGTGCTGGAAACCAAGCAGCCGGAATGCGTCAACCATTGATACCCCCGGCATTGATACCCCCGGCATTGATGCCCCCGGCATTGATGCCCCGGCAGGACGAACGGCTCAGCTCCGGAACGTGGTCAGGAATGGCCGTTCGCCGGCAAGCGCTTACTTGACTGGAGTAACGTCGCTCTTGAGCCATTTAAGCGACAGAGTTTTGATCGTGCCGTCGGCGGTCGCGGCGTCGATGGCGCCGTTGAGCATGTCTTTCAGCTTGGTGTCCTCTTTGCGGATGCCGGCCCCTGAGCCAAGACCGAAGAGACCCCCGACAAATCCTGGTCCTGCAAGCGTATAGTCGCTGAACTCCGGCTTGCTCAGCGTGGCGGCCAGCGCTGTCTGTTGCGCGAAGAGCGCGTCGATGCGACCCGCGGCAAGATCGAGATCGTGTTGCTCGGTGGTCTTGTATTCGCGAATCTCGGCGACGTCCGAGAAGTATTTGTTCAGGAATTCCAGGTTCGCCGTTGCAGCCTGAACTCCAATGATCTTGCCCTTCAGCAATGGCTTGAGCTTGTCGATTGCCGCCTGCGAAGAGGCTTCATTGTCCAGCTTGAACCGCTCGTTGGAAATGCCGAGCTTGCCCAGTTCGCTGTCCTTGGCGACCGCGAAACCTGAGGGGTCAACCGCATATGGCTGGGTAAAATCAATGACCTTCAGACGTTTTTCAGTGATGAACATGCTCGCCATGATCACGTCGAACTTGCCGACGGTCAGCGCGGGGATCATGCCGTCCCAGTCCTGTGCGACGATCTTGCACTCGATCTTCATTCGCCCGCACAGATCATTGGCGAGATCGACTTCGAAGCCGTCCAGCTTGCCGTCGGCTGTTGTGAAATTCCAGGGCGCGTAGGCTCCTTCGGTGGCAATGGTAATTGCCTTTGGTGTTTCTTGTGCAACGGCGGCCTGGACCGGGCCGAACAGGACCGACGCAATGGCTGCGATGCGGCTAATTTTCATGTCATTCTCCTCTTTTTTGCCGGTACGGCAGTTCCCTTTCGTCGTGCCGGATTATCTTCCGGCTTCAACGAGTTAGATGGTATTCCCTAGCGGCGGCCGGGACTTGCGAAGTTGGCCAGAAGCGGCGCTGTCTCGACGATATGATCCCGCATGACGATCTCAGCCTTGCCGGCGTCACCTGACCGCAGCACGTCGATCAGGATCTCGTGCTCGGCACGCGCGCTGGCGGGCTTGTCGACATAGTCGAACCAGATGCGCAGGTAGGGTTCGATCACGACGTGCAGGCTGGCAATCTGCCGGACCAGCTTGGGTCGGTTGCTCAGTTGGCAAATCTGCAAATGGAAGGCCTGATGGCGCACGACCCAGTCGCTGCTGCCGGTCTGGCTGGCGCGCTCCATGCGGTCCAGCTGGCGTTCCAGTTCTTCAAGCACTTCGGCATCGATGTGCGGCATGGCAAGCCTCACCGCCAGCCCTTCGAGCACCGAGCGTATTTCAAAGGTTTCGTAGATCTCATCGAGGGTAAGCCCGGCGACGATGCAGCCACGGTTCGGGCGAATGACCACAAGACCTTCCGCGGCCAGTTGGCGGAATGCTTCGCGAACCGGCATGCGGCTCATGCCGATTTCCGTCGCGATCTCTTCCGGGATCAGCCGGTCCCCGGCCCGGTAACGCCCCATCCTCAGGGCCCGCTGAATGTGGCGATAAGCCTCCTCCTCGGCGGTCGTGATGCCCAACGGCTCGATTGCGTCAGCTGCCATGTCCCTGGTCCGATCAGAGCGTATCTGTGTATCCACTTATCCAGTTATCGAAACCTGTGTCAAGCACCGATGCTTGGGCGCTTTAGAATTTCTCTTGTGAGAATAAGCACTTGGCAGGGGAAATCGGGCTAAGCACACCGTGATCGGCTAAGCCGCTGATCGGCCTACTTTTCAACGTCCGGCAAAAAGGCCCGCCGCTCCATTTGCGAAGCGGCGAGGCCCCATATTCGGGGACGATTGCCGGGATTTCCCGGCATTGCCTGCGGTGCAATTCAGGTGCCAGATTTGTTGATCCAAAACGGGTCACCGCACCGGAGGCGCCAACGCGGACCTTCCGCGATCACGCTACTGCCGCGCTTTGCCGTTCCTGCTATGTTACTTTGCGGCGGACGTAATTTTTCCGCCTGGCCGGCGCCCCATCAGGCAACTTACCCCAACGCGCCCCCCAGTGGCGCCGGCCACTTTCCCCTTATTGGGGCACGGGCGCGCCGATTCCGTTATGCGCTTTCGAGCTATGGCAATCCACCGGCGAGCCGCCTTGTCCAGCTTGCAACCATCAGTCCGCACGCGATTCCCGCGCAGTCGGCGACCCAGTCGAATAGATCCGGGTCGCGCCCTATCAGTCGCACGGCCTGAAGCCCCTCGATCGCCGCGCCCGTGAGAACGAGGAGTACGATCAGCTTCGCCTTGCGTTCCGGCCAGCCGAGACTTCCGAGAGCCGCCAGGACGACGAAGGCGGCGGCGTGATTGAGCTTGTCGTGATCAAACGTGAAAGCCAGGCCAAGGCCCCGCAGGACTTGCTCCGGCAAAAGGGCGAACAGCAGAACGCCGGCAAACGCGGCCGTAAAGGCAAACCTTGCCACGATCTGATAAGAATCCAGGCGCGACAAGGATAGAATGGCCTTTCATCCGAAATCTGCAGGGAATACCGCCGGCCGCCATAGTCGCGAGCGAGCGCGGTGTCCAATTTCCGCCGTCGGGGCGTCCGATGCATCGTCAGAATGAATGAATGCCGCGGTTCAGCCGCTGGGCAGGCCGAACTGCTGGGGAGGGCTCTGCAATGGTGCGGCTTCCGCGATCACGCAATTACCTGCTGCGCCGGCGCGGCTACAATCTGGCTGCGGCGGACCTGATTTCCGCTTGGCCGGCGCTGCGTCAGGGCACCTTACCCCATGCCACACGAAGCGGCGCCGGCCAGAATTTCATCGATTGCGTGATGACCGACCCGCGTCAAAAAGCCCGCCGCCCTGTCGGACGACGGGCTCCGTTGCCTGGGCGCCAGGGCGCCGCGGTAGCGACAGATACTACTAATGCTCCCGCAGGCCTCCAATATGCTGCTGCCGAACGGCGTTGCGCATCGGCTAAACAAACGAAGCCCGCGCCTCTGGCGGAGGGCGCGGGCCGATCGGGTTGCACCCGATCTGCAGCAGAAACCTGGGAGGTTCCCGCTGCTTAAGATAACAATTAGAGATTTCTAATGTTCCGCGCCAGGGGAAGATGCCGCTGCACCAGAAATCTGATGGTCGGCGCGATGATGATCGAGCCGTCAGTTCGTGCGCAAGTCGATCCGGAAAATCCGCTCGTCGAAGTGCCGCGTTTCAACGGCAAAGGTCAAAGCCACTTCAAGGACCAGACCGCCACGGTCGTCCCGGACCTTGACTGCAATCCTGCGATGAGGAAGGCCATCCCTGGCCATCTCGGCCAGTGTGCGAAGGGCTTCTTTCCTGACCAGCGGGAGATCGTCATATAACGTTCCCTGATCGTCGGAATAGACAATTCCGTCTTCATCGGAATCGAAGAAGTAGCGGGGCATTGCGCTTGGCCGAAGCGGCGGCATCCGGGCACGTTGTCGATAGCTGGCCGGATCGCGGCCGATCGCGATCAGTGCCTTTCCACCGTTGGCTTCGCCGCCAGCTCACTTGCGCTCGCGCAATGCCTTCACCGCCTGCGAGAGGATCATCCGGTCGCCGCCGGTCCTTTTGATCAGCTTGCTCACCTGGCTGGGCGAAACACCATTTTCCCGCGCGAAATATTCGACCTCATAATATTCATCCGCCGAAACGCGATTGCGGTCGCTGAAGTCTCGCTTGCTCTTGTCATCGGCCATTTCCGCTCTCCTCGCCCCTTCTCTTCGCTTCAGGGGGTCAACTTTGGTGCACGCAGCAATTTGAGGGTTCGCCCGCCACAAAGTGACGCGCGAACCCTTATCGGCGCAGGAAGGGACAGTGCTGCGCAGATGCCGGGTTCGATCGGAATGGAAACAGCCAGGACCGGTGCGAGCAACCGTCGACCTTTTCCATGGAATCCTCCCGGAACGTGCAGCCAGCAACGGCCACGCGCCGCCACGGTTCCGGGTCACGCGGCAAACCCACCCTTTGCGCGCAAGGATCAGACTTAGGTCCTGCGGCAACACGTCGGTTGGTCCCTGCCGGGCGGGACCGAAGCCCCGTCGACGGAACGTTTTCAGCTGCCTTCCGTTCGAGTGAGCCTTGGCGTGAAGAGCGGACCGAGTTCGCAAAGGAGACGACCATGAGAATGCATCTTTCCACCGCGGTGGCGGGATTTTTGCTGCTGGCAGGCCTCGGCGCCGCTGCGGCGCAAGACGTTGTCATCGAACCGCAGCAGGAAACGATCATCAAGGAGTATGTGAAAAAGCAGCCGCTGGCCTCGGTGAAAATCCCTGGGGTGGAGCTCAATATCGGCTCGACGCTCCCCGATACCGTCGAGCTTCATGAAGTCCCCAACGTCAAATACCGCTATGTCGTCGTCGACAACCGCACCGTCGTCGTCGACCCAGGCACGCGCAAGATCGTCAAGATCATCGAGTGACGTGAAAGCTCGGGCAGTCGTCGCCCGCCGCTCGGAAATGCGCGGCGGGCGACGTATGCGTTAGGCGGTTCCTCGGCGTCGTCGCTCAGCAGGAACCCGCCGCACCGTCGAGGGCCGGGGGGCCTCACAGGCAGTTTCAATGCGAACAATCAGCAGACTTTTTGATTCCCATGACCAGGCGGCGCGAGCCGTCGAAGCACTTCAGGCGGCAGGAATTGCGCGCCACCAGATCAGTATCATCGGACCCTACGACGACGAAATCGGCGCCGTCTTGCGCGGTCCAGGCACCGGTGCCGCCCTTGGCGCGGCGGGTTTGTTGGCCGGCCTCGGCGCCTTCGATATCCCCGGCATCGATCCCCTCGGCGCGGGATGGCTGGCATCGGCCCTCGTCGGTGCAGCCTTGGGCTGCGTTGCCGGCAGACTTTTCGGCGCATTGTCCGATATCGGCAAGCAGCCAGGCAAGCCAGATGCCGCACAAGGTGTGATCCTGGTGCTGGCGCATGTCGATGAAAGGCAGGCAGACAGCGCACAGGCGGTGCTTGGGGCTTCCGTTCAGGCAACGCAGTCCTTGGCCAGGGCGGCATGAAGGTTCAGCTCGGGCAAGGCGCTTGACCAGGCCGCGCAGCGGGGCGGCGATCCAAGCGCGAATTCAAAAATCTCTGGCAAGCCGCCGCCAGAAAGTGTTGAACACCGTGCCGATCACATTCGGCGAGCGGTTGCGCTCGGCGAGGCTTGATGATTTGCTGTCGGTTTGCGGAGAACGAATAATGCATGAGCCTGTCGGTCAAGACGAATATGGGTCGACCAGCCCGTTCGATCCGGACGATCTGTCGAGGTTGAACGCAATCGGCCCGAGCGCCGGCAGCAACGATTTCGAGAAATACGCAGTCGCCGTGATCATCGTGTTCGGCGCCCTGATCATCGGTGGCCTGATGGCTGCCGGCTTGAGCTTCGGGCGCCGCAGCACCTTCTTTTTCGCGCTTGGTGGCGCCACCGCGGCATGGATATCCGGCAATGCGCTTCTGCTCGACCGGCCACGCATTTACGCCCTGTTCGTCGGCATCGCGGCGCTGATGCTGATAGCGTCCACGATCGCGCTGGTCACCTGATTCAGAGCGAAATCTTATTGTTGACCATGATCTTATCCGAAAAACCGATTCCCACTTTTGGGGTCTAATACCCGATAGCCTTGCCGGCTGCGGCGCGGCTGTCGATGGCGCCATTGTAGCGGGCGCCGCCACCCTTCTCGATTTCCGCCAGGCTCTTGCCGCCGACCAGGATGCCGGCCGCCTGGCCCCAGGTCGTGTCGGCAAGATCGAGGCGGTAGCCCATGCCGGTAAGCAGCTTTTCGGTATCGGGCGACAGGCCGAAAGGTTCGATATAGACCGTGTCGGGCAACCATTGGTGATGGATGCGCGGCGCGTCGATGGCCTCCTGGATGTTCATACCGTGGTCGACGACGTTGACGATCGCCTCCAGCGTGATGGTGATGATGCGTGAACCGCCGGGGCTGCCGATGACCATGAACGGCTTGCCGTCTTTGGCGAGGATGGTCGGGCTCATCGACGACAGCGGCGTCTTTTTCGGCTCAATCGCATTCGCCTCGCCCTGGACCAGGCCATAGAGATTGGGCACGCCGGGTTTCTGGGTGAAATCGTCCATCTCGTTGTTGAGCAGGATGCCGGTGCCGGCGGCGACAACGCCGGCGCCGAAAGAGCCGTTCAGCGTGTAGGTTACCGCGACGGCATTGCCATCATTGTCGATGATCGAAAAATGCGTCGTCTCGTTGCTCTCGCCAAAACCCTTCGGCATCAATTCCTGCGAGACGCCGGCCCGGAACGGATCGATCTTTTCGCGAATTTCCCTGGCGTAATTCTTGTCGAGCAGTTTTGCGACCGGATTGTCGATGAAACCGGGATCGCCGAGCGCCGAATTGCGGTCGACATAGGCGTGGCGCATCGCCTCGACCATGACGTGAACCGTCTCGGCCGAACCGGCGCCGAGATAGGACAACGGATAGAACTCAAGCACGTTGAGGATCTCGCAGATGATGACGCCGCCGGAGCTCGGCGGCGGCGAGGAAATGATCTCGTAGCCGCGATAATTGCAGGTCACCGGCTTGAGCTCGCGCACCGCATAGCTTTCGAAATCAGCCCTGGCCAGAATGCCGCCCTTCTCGCCACTCGCCTTGACGATGGCGTCGGCGGTCGCGCCTTTGTAGAAGGCATCCGCCCCGCGTTCGGAAATGGCGGCAAGCGAAGCCGCGAGATCGGGCTGAACAAGGCGCTCGCCGACAGCATAGGGCTTGCCGTCCGGCTTGAGGAAAATGGCCGCCGCCGCTGGGTCCCTTGCCAACCGCTCCGCGCCGCCCTGGAGCGAGGCCGCATCGCCCTGCTCCAGCACGAAGCCTTCCTTGGCAAAGCGGATGGCCGGAGCCAGCAAGTCCTGCCGCGACAGCGTGCCGTATTTCTCCCGCGCCATCTCGAAACCAGCGACCGAGCCCGGCACGCCGACCGCCAGATAGCCGTCGAGACTGGCGCCTTTTACCGGCTTGCCGTCCTTGTCGAGATACATGGTTTTGGTCGCGGCCAGCGGCGCGCGCTCGCGAAAATCGAGGAAGGTCGAGCGGCCGTCCTTGAAGCGGATGGTCATGAAGCCGCCACCGCCGATATTGCCGGCGATCGGATAGACCACGGCCAGCGCATAGCCGACCCCGACCGCGGCATCGACCGCGTTGCCGCCCTGCTTCAGCACCTCGACGCCGACCTCAGACGCAAGATGCTGGGCGGTCACCACCATGCCGTGCTCGCCCTTCGCCGGCTGCGGCGAGGCGGCATAGGCGAGGAAGGGTACGAAGGTCAGGGTGAGGGAAAGGCTTACGGCGATTAGCGTTCGGCGGGTGTTGTGCATGGCCGTGCTCCGAGGCGTGGGGTAGGCCTAGGAAACGCGCTTGGAGCGGTTGAGTCTACTGCGAAGATCGAAAGAATCGGGAGGGTTCGCACGCCTGTGCCGGTTCGCCTCGCAACCGCCGTTGCAATCTTCGGCGACTGCAACGGCATGGATCCTAGGGTCTCCGCTGCGTCGCGGAGACCCTAGGATCCATGCCGTTACTTCTGAGCGCCGCAGCGTTGGAAACAAGGCCACGCTTCATCGCGGCTCCCAGAATTTTCACGTTACAGCAATTTTGTTC
The DNA here is from genome assembly GCF_040319815.1 of Mesorhizobium sp. M0854. NCBI lineage: Bacteria > Pseudomonadati > Pseudomonadota > Alphaproteobacteria > Hyphomicrobiales > Phyllobacteriaceae > Mesorhizobium > Mesorhizobium sp. M0854. Next base: position 68,824 of record NZ_JAMYOL010000015.1, on the reverse strand, counting down.
TTGCTTTGTGCCGGCAGCTATGCTACTAATCTAGCTGTGGTGCTAATTGGCTCCAACGACCCGCCCTTCGTGGCGGGTTTTCATTTTCACCAATATCAAACAATCCCGCCACCGACGCTCGCCACCGCCGGTCGTTCGGCTGCGACCTTCGCTCGGTAGCCGGCGGCGCGGTAGGCGGCGACCGGATCGATGGCGCCGCCGGTCTTCAGCCGCGCCATGGCAAGGATCGGCTCGACGTCGGTGCGATAGGCTGTCTTCAGCGTCTGCGTCGCCATCAGCGCGTCATTGGCATGCTGGAAACCTTCGAGCGCCTTGCGGTCGACCAGCAGCGCCTGAGCATAGGCGCGCTGCACCTCAATTGCCGACAGCATCAGGCTTTCGATCGGGTCGGTGACGTTGTGGCTCTGGTCGAGCATGTGAGCCGGATCGAACCCTTCTGCACCTGAAAGCTCGGCATCGACGAGTTCATTGAAGACAAGGAACAGCCGGTAGGGATCGATCGAGCCGGCGTCGAGGTCGTCGTCGCCATATTTCGAATCGTTGAAATGGAAGCCGCCGAGTTTCTTGAACTGGATCAGCCGCGACACGATCATCTCGATGTTGACGTTGGGGGCGTGATGGCCGAGGTCGACCAGACAGAACGCCTTGTCGCCAAGCTCTTTGGCGATGATGTAATTGGTGCCCCAATCCTGCACGACGGTCGAATAGAAGGCCGGCTCGTACATCTTGTGCTCGGTGAACAGTTTCCAGCCGTCCGGCAGTCCGGCATAGATCTCCTTCATCGCGTCGAGATAGCGCTCGAATGCCTTGGCGAAATTGACCTGGCCGGGAAAGTTCGAGCCGTCACCGATCCATACCGTCAGCGCTTTGGAGCCCAGCGTCCTGCCGATCTCGATGCATTCGAGATTGTGCTCGACCGCCTGCCGGCGTGTTGCTGCATCGGCATGCGACAGCGAGCCGAATTTATAGGAAAGTTTTTGGTCGCTGGCGTCGGAGAAGGTGTTGGAGTTGATGGCGTCGAAGCCGAGGCCGAAGCGGGATGCCGCCTGCTTCAGCCGGTTCGGATCGGCCTTGTCCCAGGGAATATGCAGCGAGACGGTCGGCGTCGCCTGCGTCAATTGCCGGATGACGGCGCAGTCCTCGATCTTGTCGAAAATGTCACGCGGCTCTCCGGCGCCGGGAAAGCGGGCAAAGCGGGTGCCGCCGGTGCCGACGCCCCAGGACGGGATGGCGACGGCGAATTTCTCGACCTTGTCGCGGATGGCGTCGATGGCGATGCCGCGGCGGTCGAGGCGCTCGCCGAGGGACTCGTAGTCGCGCTTGAGATTGGCGTTGCGCGCGGCATTATCTTTCTCGACAACATCGGCGGAGATGATGGTTTCGGACACTAAAGTTTCCTCCCAAATGCGTTCGGTTGGCGCTGCCCCTCATCCGCCTGCCGGCACCTTCTCCCCGTATGGTAACGGGGAGAAGGGTAAAGCTCCGGCGTCGGCGCCAACCCTCAAACGACTGCTTATCGCGTAAAGCTCTGTGCGTTGCCGGCGTCGACGTTGATGATGTTACCGGTCGATTTGGCCGACATATCGGAGGCGAAGAAATAGATCGCCTCGGCGATGTCTTCGGGGAACACCGACCGCTTCAGCATCGAACGCGAGCGGTAGTGCTCCTCGAGATCGTCGGTCGACATCTTGTAGGCGGCGGCGCGCTGTTCCTTCCATTCGCCGCTCCAGATCTTCGAGCCGCGCAGCACGGCGTCGGGGTTGACGACATTGACCCTGATCTGCGCTTCCGCGCCTTCCAGCGCCAGGCAGCGTGCCAGATGGATTTCGGCGGCCTTGGCAGTGCAATAGGCGGCGGCGTTTGGCGATGCGGCAAGCCCATTCTTGGAGGCGACGAAGACGACGTTGCCGCCGATCTTCTGCGCCCGAAACAGCCGGAACGCCTCCCGCGAAACCAGGAAATAGCCGGTCGACAGGATGTCCATGTTCTTGTTCCACAGCGTCAGCGTGGTGTCCTCGATCGGCGCCGAGGAGGCCAGGCCGGCATTGGAGACCAGAATATCGATGCCGCCGAATTCGACCGCCGTTTCGGCAAAGCCGGAGATCACCTGATCCTCGGACGTGACGTTGATGACTACCGGCCGCACGAAATCCTTGCCATAGGCCTTGGCAAGCTCGTCATTGGCGCCGGCAAGGGCTGCTTCGTCGATATCGGCCAGCACGACGCACGCGCCCTCGCGCAGCAGCCGGTTGGCGGTGGCCCGGCCAATGCCGCCGGCGCCGCCGGTGACCAGCGCAATCTGGCCGGCAAGAGCCTTTGGTTTCGGCAGGCGCTGCAGCTTTGCCTCTTCGAGCAGCCAGTATTCGATGTCGAAGGCTTCCTGGTCGGGCAGGCCGACATAGGTCGAGACCGTCGAGGCACCGCGCATGACGTTGATGGCGTTGACGTAGAACTCGCCCGATATGCGCGCCGTCGCCTTGTCGCCGGCGAAGGTGAACATGCCAACGCCGGGCATCAGATAGACGACGGCGTTCGGATCGCGCACCGGTGGCGAATCCGCGTGCTTGCAGCGGTCATAATAGGCCCGGTAGCCGACGCGATACTCCGCCACATCATCGGCAAGACGGGCAATGACGGCATCGACGTCGGGATTTTGGGGGTCGAACTCGATGACCAGCGGTCGGATCTTGGTTCGCAGGAAGTGGTCCGGGCAGGACGTGCCGAGTGCCGCCAGCGGCCGCAAATCCCTGGAATTGACGAATTCGAGCACGGCAGGGGAATCGTCGAAATGGCCGAGCTTGTGGCTGTTCTCCGAGATCAGGCCACGGATCCTCGGCATCAGTTTTGCGGCCGCGGCGCGACGCGCAGGCGCATCGAGGGATTTGACGACTTCGCCGCCGAAAATCGGCTTGCCCTGGCTCTTGCGCTCGAACCAGTCGATCGCCTGGTTGATCACCGAGATCGTCGTCTCGTAGCATTCCTTCGGCGTGTCGCCCCAGCTGAACAGGCCATGACTGGCCAGTACGACACCCTTGGCTTCGGGGTTTTCGCGGCAGAATTTCTCCAGCCACAGGCCGAGCTCGAAGCCCGGACGTTTCCATGGCAGCCAGCCGATCGTGTCGCCGAAGATCTCCTTGGTCAGCGCCTGCGAATCCTTGGCGGCGGCAATGGCGATGATGGCATCGGGATGCATATGGTCGACATAAGGCTTCGGCACGAAGGCATGCAGCGGCGTGTCGATGGAAGCCGCGCGCGGGTTGAGGTTGAAGGTGCAATGGGGCAGATAGCCGACCATCTCGTCTTCATGTTCGAGGCCGCGATAGAGACCTTTCAGCGCGCGCAATTTGTCCATGTAGAGCGTGGCGAAGCCGTCGAGCTTGATCGAGGCGCTGTCGCCGCCCGAGCCCTTGACCCACAGCACTTCCACGCTCTCGCCGGTGAGCGGATCGTTTTGCCAGATCTTGGAGGAGGTGTTGCCGCCGCCATAATTGGTGACGCGCTTGTCGGAGCCAAGAACATTCGAGCGATAGACCAGACGTTCGGGCTCGCTCATTGCTTGCGCTTTTGCGTCATCCCAAAGATTGGCGAGGCGCGTGCCGGAGCGCTTGTCGAGCATAGGTATCCTCCCTTTGGGACACGCAAACGGCGCGGGTCCCTTTTGTACGAATTTCTACGCAAGCGGCGGCCTTGTCAATCACAAACGATCAATATCAGTCATATTGCATTGCACAATGAAATTATCTGATCGGAAATGATTGACACTGCGCGCTTTGGGTGACTAGATGCTCCGGCAGGGAGGAACCATGCACGAGAAAGAGCGCCACAGGATCATTCTGTCCGCCGTCCAGGAAAAGCCTGTGGTGACGGTGCAGGAGATGGTCGACCTGACGGAGTCGTCGGAGGCGACGATCCGGCGCGACATCGCGGCATTGCATGTGCAAAAACGGCTGCGCCGGGTGCGCGGCGGCGCCGAGGCGCTTTCGCCGCCGCAGTTCATCGGCCTTGCCGGCCGGCCCTTTTCCGTCAACGAGACCATCAACGCTTCGCAGAAGCGGGCAATCGCGCGGGAAGCCGTCGAACTGTGCAAGGACGGCGAGCCGATCATCATCAATGGCGGCACCACCACCTTCCAGATGGTGCATTTCCTGACCGGCCGCCGCATGCCGATCTTCACCAATTCCTTCCCGATCGCGGAGCACTTGCTCAGGCACTCAAAGAACACGGTGATGCTGTCGGGCGGCACCATCTACCGCGAGCAGAACATCATCCTGTCGCCGTTCGACAATGACGTGACGCGCAATTTCTACGCGCGCCGCATGTTCATGGGCGCGCAAGGGCTGGGGCCGCTCGGTCTTATGGAAGGCGACCCGCTGCTGATCCAGGCCGAGCAGAAACTGATCGACCAGGCAGACGAATTGGTGGTGCTGGTCGATTCCTCGAAGTTCCGCAAACGCTCGAGCCTGATCCTGTGCGGCCTGTCGCGCATCGCCACGGTGATCACCGACGACGCCATCGAGGATCGCGAAGCCAAGATGCTGGAGACCGCCGGCGTGACGCTGATCATCGCCCGCACAACGGCAACCAACAAGGAAGAATCTTCGCTGCAGGCCTGAGAACCACTCGCGCCCGCAGCGGCGATGGAATGCAACGCTCAAGGGAGGATATTCGATGAGCTTTCTGAAGAAACTGATGGTTACGGCGGCGTTCTCCGCCGCCATGTTCGTGAATGCCGCCTATGCCGAAAACGTCAAGATCGCGCTGGTGGTGAAGTCGCTCGGCAACGGCTTCTTCGACGCCGCCAACAAGGGCGCCGAAGAGGCGGCCAAGGAGCTCGGCGATGTCGACATCATCTACACCGGCCCGACCAAGGCGACCGCCGAAGCGCAGATCGAAGTGGTCAATTCGCTGATCGCCCAGAAGGTCGATGCCATCGCCATTTCGGCGAACGACGCCGACGCGCTGGTGCCAGTGCTGAAGAAGGCGATGCAGCGCGGCATTACCGTCATCTCGTGGGATTCGGGCGTCGCGCCGGAAGGACGCCAGCTTCACCTCAACCCCTCCGATACCAACCTGATCGGCGAGACCATCATCAAGCTGGCCGCCGACTACCTGCCGGAAGGCGGCGATGTCGCCATCCTGTCGGCTTCTTCGACCGCGACCAACCAGAATGCCTGGATCGACGCGGCCAAGAAGGTGCTGCCGGAGAAGTTCCCCAAGATTAAGCTCGTCGCCACCGTCTATGGCGACGACGACTCGGCCAAGAGCACGGACGAAGCCAAGGGCCTGCTGAAGTCCTATCCGAACCTCAAGGCGATCATCGCACCGACCACGGTCGGCGTCGTTGCCGCCGCGCAGGTGGTGACCGATGAAGGCCTGATCGGCAAGGTCAACGTCACCGGCCTGGCGCTGCCGTCGGAGTTCAAAAAGTTCATCGACAATGGCGCCAGCCAGGCGGTTGCGCTGTGGAACCCGATCGACCTCGGCTACTCCGCCGTCTACCTCGCCCACGATCTGGCGGTGAAGAAGGAAGAGGCCAAGCCCGGTGCTACGCTGTCGATCGGCCGCGTCGGCAAGGTCACGCTCGACGACACCAACTCGGCTGCGATGGCTCCGCCCTTCCAGTTCGACAAGTCGAACATCGAAAAGTTCTCCAAGATCTATTGATCCTGGGACCTTCGAAACGGTGCGGCGGGGCTCAGGTCCCGCCGCGCTTTCAAACGAACCTTGCTACAGGGCTTGATACGATTATGGACACGACAGCCCAGCACGAAGTGGCACATGAAGCGCCTTTGTCATCCGGACCGCGCCTGACGCTGTCCGGCATCTCGAAAAGCTTTCCCGGCGTGCGGGCGCTGCACAATGTCGGCCTGTCGCTCTATCCCGGCCAGGTAACCGCGCTGATCGGCGAAAACGGCGCCGGCAAGTCGACGCTGGTCAAGATCATGACCGGCATCTACCAGCCGGATGCTGGCACGATCAGCATCGACGGCCAGCCGGTCACACTGCCCAGCGCCCACGCCGCGTTCGGGCACGGCATCACCGCCATCCACCAGGAAACCGTGCTGTTCGACGACCTGACGGTGGCCGAAAACATCTTCCTCGGCCATGCGCCGCGCACGCGTTTCAAAACCATCGACTGGCGCACCATGCGCAAGAATGCCCGCGAGGTGCTCGACACGATGGGCGCCGGCCATATCGACGCCGACGCCAGGCTGAAGGACCTCGGCATTGCCAACAAGCACCTAGTCGCGGTTGCCCGCGCCATGTCCATCGACGCGCGGATCGTCATCATGGACGAGCCAACGGCAGCGCTTTCGATGAAGGAGATCGAAGAGCTTTTCCTGCTGATCGAATTCCTCAAGAGCGACGGCAAGGCGATCCTGTTCATCAGCCACAAATTCGATGAGATCTACCGCATCGCCGACCGCTATACCGTGTTCCGCGACGGCGAGATGGTCGGCGAAGGCCTGATCAAGGACGCCGGCCAGAGCCAGATCGTGCGCATGATGGTCGGCCGCTCGGTCGATCACATCTTTCCGCAGCGCAAGGCCGAGATCGGCGCGCCGGTGCTGGCCGTCTCCGGCCTGTCGCACCCGACCGAGTTCGACGACATAGGCTTCGAGCTGCACAGGGGCGAAATCCTCGGCTTCTACGGCCTTGTCGGCGCCGGGCGCAGCGAGGTGATGCAGGCGATATCAGGCATCACCCGCACCAGCGGCGGCACGATCACGCTGGAGGGTAAGGCAATCGCGCCGAAATCGGCGGCGGATTCGATCGACGCCGGCATCGTCTATGTGCCGGAGGAGCGCGGCAAGCAAGGCGTGGTGATCGGCCTGCCGATCTTCCAGAATGTCTCGCTGCCCTCGCTCAAACGGACATCCAAGTCCGGCATATTGCGGCTGGCCGAAGAGTTCGCGCTGGCCCGCTCCTACACCGAGCGGCTCGATCTGCGCGCCTCCTCGCTCAGCCAGGACGTCGGCACGCTGTCGGGCGGCAACCAGCAGAAGATCGTCATCGCCAAATGGCTGGCGACCGCGCCCAAGGTGATCATCCTGGACGAGCCGACCAAGGGCATCGACATCGGCTCGAAGGCGGCCGTGCACGGCTTCATGGCCGAGCTCGTCGCGCAAGGCCTGTCGGTGATCATGGTGTCGTCCGAATTGCCGGAAATCCTCGGCATGTCGGACCGCGTCGTCGTTATGCGCGAGGGCCGCATTGCCGCGGTCTACGACAATAAAGGGCTCGACGCCGAAACCTTGGTCAGGACGGCAGCGGGGATCGCGGCATGAAGGCTCTTCTCAAACACCGCGAGGTCTGGCTGCTGGCGGCAATCGTCGTGCTGATCGGGCTGATCTCCACGCGGTTTCCAGGTTTTGCCGATCCGGCCAACCTGCGCCAGGTGTTCAACGACACGTCGATCCTGATGATCCTGGCGCTCGGCCAGATGGTCGTCATCCTGACCCGCTCGATCGACCTGTCGATGGCTTCAAATCTCTGCTTCACCGGCATGGTGGTGGCAATGCTGAACGCCGCGCATCCGGCGATCCCGATCCCGCTGCTAATCGTCATCGCATTGCTGGTCGGCCTGGTGCTCGGCGCCATCAACGGCCTGCTGGTATGGCGGCTGAACATTCCCTCGATCGTGGTAACGCTCGGCTCCCTCACCATCTACCGCGGCGCCACGTTCGTCATTTCAGGCGGCGCCTGGGTCAACGCCGACCAGATGAGCGCTGAGTTCATCGGCCTGCAGCGCGCGGCTTTCCTCGGCATTCCGGTACTGTCGTGGATCGCCCTGCTGGTTATTGCGCTGTTCTTCCTCGTGATGACGCGCACCGCGCTCGGCCGCTCGATCTATGCCATCGGCGTCAACCCGACCGCATCGGTCTATGCCGGCATCGATGTCGGACGGACGAAATTCATCGTCTTCTGCATCTCGGGGATGATCGGCGGCCTCTGCGGCTATCTGTGGATTTCGCGCTACGTCATCGCCTCGGTCGAGGTCGCCAACGGCTATGAGCTCAACATCATCGCCGCCTGCGTCATCGGCGGCATCTCGATCGCCGGCGGCATCGGTTCGGTCGGCGGCGCGGTGCTCGGCGCGCTGTTCCTCGGCATCATCTCCAACGCGCTGCCGGTGATCAACATCTCACCTTTCTGGCAGATGGCGATTTCAGGCAGCGCCATCATCCTGGCCGTGGTGCTCAACGCGCGCGGCGAACGCCGGCAAGGCCGCATCATTCTCAAAAAGGCGGAAGCGGCATGACCGACACCCCTGCCCCACGCCACATTCCCGACCGGCTCGACAAGCCGTTGACGTCGGCGATCTTCTCATGGGAGGCGCTGCTGGTCGTCGTGGCGGTTGCCATCTTTGCCGTCAACAGCTTTGCCTCGCCCTATTTCCTCGACGCGTGGTCGTTGTCGGACCTGACCTTCAACTTCACGGAAAAGGCGCTGATCGCGCTGGCCATGGCGCTGCTGATCATCTCCGGCGAAATCGACCTGTCGGTGGCCGCCATCATCGCGCTGGCTTCAACAATGATGGGCATGGCGGTGCAGGCCGGCGCCGGCATGCCTGAACTGGTGGCAATCGGCCTCGTCGTCGGGCTCGGCTGCGGCGCCTTCAACGGACTGCTCGTCACCAGGCTCGGCTTGCCGTCGATCGTCGTCACCATCGGCACGATGAGCCTGTTTCGCGGCATTGCCTTCATCATCCTCGGCGACCAGGCCTACAAGGGCTATCCCGCGAGCTTCGCCTTCTTCGGCCAGGGCTATGTCTGGTGGGTGGTGTCGTTCGAACTGACGCTTTTCCTGGTCGCGGCAGTCGTCTACTGGTTCCTTCTGCACCGGACGAGCTTCGGCCGCCGGGTCTTTGCCATCGGTAACAACCCGGTCGCGGCGCAGTTTTCCGGCGTACGCGTCGGCCGTATCAAATTCATCCTGTTTTGCCTGACCGGCCTGATGGCGGGCATCGCCTCAGTGCTGATCACATCGCGGCTCGGCTCGACCCGGCCGTCGATCGCGCAGGGCTACGAGCTGGAAGTCATCACCATGGTGGTGCTTGGTGGCGTCAGCATCCTGGGCGGGGCCGGCAGCATAGTGGGCGTGGTGCTCGCGGCCTTCATCATGGGGCTGGTGACCTTCGGCCTCGGCCTGCTCAATGTGCCAGGGATCGTTATGTCGATCTTCATCGGCCTGCTGCTGATCATCGTCATCGCGCTGCCGATCCTGTGGCGGCGAGTACGGCGGGAGCGCTTTGCCTGATGCCGGAGAAATACGCGTTCAAGATGAAGCTCAATCCGGGCATGAAGGCCGAATACAAGAAGCGCCACGACGACATCTGGCCGTCGCTGGTCGCGCTGCTCAAGCAGGCCGGTATCTCCGATTACTCGATCCATCTCGACGAAGAGACCAACACCTTGTTCGGCGTGCTGTGGCGCCGTGACGACCACGGCATGGACGAATTGCCGAAGCATCCGGTGATGCAGCGTTGGTGGGCCGAGGTGGCGGACATCATGGAGACCAAGCCGAACAACGAGCCGGTGGCGGTGCCGCTGGAAACAATGTTCCATATGGAATGACCCGCCACGTCGCCGTCATCGATATCGGCAAGACCAACGCCAAGGTGGCGCTGGTCGATCTTGCCGCAGCAAGCGAAGTCGCGCTGCGCAGGATGGTGAACGAGCCGGTTCGGCAAGGCCCATACCCGCACCATGACGTCGAGCGGTTATGGGCGTTTATCCTTGGCAGCCTGGCCGAGATCGACCGCGAGCAGCGCATCGATGCGATATCGATCACCACCCATGGCGCAACGTCCGTGCTGGTCGACGCATCAGGCGAACTGGCGCTGCCGGTGCTCGACTACGAATTCGATGGTCCGGATGCCTTTGCCGGGGACTATGACACGATCCGTCCGGCGTTCTCCGAGACCGGCACGCCGCGCCTGCCGGCCGGCCTCAATCTCGGCGCGCAGCTGTTCTGGCAGCAGAAGCGCTTTCCGGCGGATTTCGCCAGAACCGCCGCGATCCTGATGTATCCGCAATACTGGGCCTTGCGCCTGACCGGCGTCGCCGCCAGCGAGGTGACTTCGCTCGGCTGCCACACCGATCTGTGGAACCCGTGGAAAGCGGATTTTTCGTCGCTGGTCGACCGGCTGCAATGGCGCCGGCTAATGGCGCCGGTGCGGCAGGCCAGGGACCGCCTCGGGCCGATCCTGCCCGCGCTTGCGACACGGACCGGGCTCGACCCGCAAACGCCGGTGTTTTGCGGCCTGCACGATTCCAACGCCTCGCTGCTGCCACATCTCCTGTCCGACCGACCGCCTTTCTCCGTGGTCTCGACCGGCACCTGGGTGGTGTCGATGGCGGTTGGCGGCAACAAGATCGCGCTCGACCCGGCCCGCGATACGCTGGTCAATGTCAACGCGCTCGGCGATCCCGTGCCGTCGGCGCGCTTCATGGGTGGCCGCGAGTTTTCCGTGCTGACCGAGGGCCAATCGGAGAACTGGACGGAAGACGATGTTGCCACGGTGCTGGCGCGCAAGACGTCCCTGTTGCCCTCGACCCAACAGGGTTCGGGCCCGTTTCCGCATCATACCGCATCATGGCTTAACGCGGACGGTATGAGCGTCGGCCAGCGCTTTGTCACCATCTCGTTCTACCTGGCGCTGATGACCGCGACCTGCCTCGACCTGATCGGCGCGGACGGTCCAACCATCGTCGAAGGACCCTTCGCCCGCAACCGGCTGTTCACCCGCATGCTGGCTGCGGCGGCGGCGCGCGCCGTCATTGCCTCCGAGGCTGCGACTGGTACCAGCATCGGCGCCGCCTTGCTGGCATCGGACCAGGGGACACCGCAAGGCAGAGGCGAAAGGACCGAACCGTCGGCCGATCCATTCTGGACAAGTTACGTGCGCTCCTGGCGTTCGGCGGTCGACGAACGAGCCTGACCGCCGAGCTCATGGCGCCCTGATGTCCGGAGATGCCTAGCCCACATAGAACAATCCTTGCGGATCGATCTCCGGCTTGCGGCCGGCAACTATGTCGGCAAGGAACTTTCCCGAGCCGCAGGCCATGGTCCAGCCGAGATGACCGTGGCCGGTGTCGAGGTAGAGATTGTCGTACCGCGCCCGGCCGATGACCGGCACAGAGTTCGGCATCATCGGGCGAAGTCCAGCCCAGAGCTCGGCCTTGCTCTCGTCGAAAGCGCCGGGGAACAGGTCCTTGGCGGTGTTCAGGATCGAGTTGAAATCGCGTGGCTTGAACGTGCGGTCGAACCCGGTGAACTCCGCCGTCGAGGACATCCGCAGCCGATTTCCCAGCCTGGAATAGCCGATCAGCCGGTCCTCGTCGGCGCCACCCATGATCGGCCCCTTGCTTTCATCTTCCAGCGGAACAGTCACGGTATAGCCCTTCACGGGATAGACGGGCAGATCGATGCCGTAGCGGCGGCCGAGCAGACCGCTCTCCGGCCCCATGGAAATGACCACTGCGTCACCGGCCACCGGGCCGGCCGAGGTCATCACGGCGCGCACCCGATCGCCGTCGATGTCGAGGCCTTCGACCGTGGTGCCGTAGAGGAATTGGACGCCGAGTTTCTCGGCGGCATAGGCAGCGAGGTTCTGCGTGAATTGGCTGGAGTCGCCGGTCTGGTCGATCGGCGAATAGACGCCGCCGGCTATCTTGTCCTTGGCGCCGGCAAGGCCGGGCTCGAGCTCGACCAGCCGGTCGCGGCCGACGATCTCGATCGGCAGGCCGTGTTCGCCGAGATAACGATAATTGTCGGTGCCGGTATCAAAGCTCTGCTGCGAGCGGAAGAAATAGAGAATGCCTTTCTTGCGCTCGTCATAGTGGATGCCGGTTTCGGCCGAGACGGCGTTGATGCAGTCGCGCGAATAGAGCGCCAGACGAAGCTTGACGTCGGTGTTGGCGCGCATGCGCTTATGCGTGCACTGGCGCAGGAAGCGGAGGCTCCAGGCGAAAAAATACGGATCGAAGCGCAGCCGCACCTTGATGCCGAGATCGTGGTTGTAGAGGCCGCGCAGGAACGTCTTCAGCGCGGCTGGCGAGGCCCAGGCGGTGGCATCCCCGGGCGACACCAGGCCGGCATTCGACCGGCTGGTGCCGCGTGCCGCCGCCGGATGGCGCTCGATCACCGTCACCTCATGGCCGTCGCTGGCCAGATAATAGGCCGCCGCCGTACCGACGACGCCGGCCCCAAGCACCAGGATTTTCATTCCGCCCCCAGCGCGCTGAGCCCACCTTTGCGGAGAGCCCACTTCACCCCAGAGCCGAATTCTTGCTGGTCAGGATGCGCTCCCAGGCAAGCGCATCGGCAACGATCTGGTCGAGGTTGTCGCGCTGCGGGGTCCAGCCGAGTTCGCCGCGCGCCAGCTCCGAATTGGCGACGACCGCGGCGGCGTCGCCGGCGCGGCGATCGCCCATCCGTACGTCGAAATCATGGCCGAAGACGCGACGGACGCTGTCGATGACCTCGAGCACCGAATAGCCGTGGCTGTAACCACAATTGGCGACCAGGCTCGATCCGCCGGCACGCAGCCGCTGAAGCGCCAGCCGATGCGCCGCCGCCAGGTCGCTGACGTGGATATAGTCGCGCATGCAGGTGCCGTCCGGCGTCGGATAGTCGGTGCCGAACACCTGCATGAAGGGGCGCTTGCCGAGCGCCGTCTCGCAAGCGACCTTGATCAGATGCGTGGCACCGGGCGTCGACTGGCCGGTGCGGCCCTTCGGATCGGCGCCGGCGACGTTGAAATAGCGCAGCGCCGTATAGCGCAACCCATGGGCAATCGCCGCGTCGCGCAGCATCCATTCACTCATCAGCTTGGACAGGCCATAGGGCGATTCCGGCGCAAGCCGGGCATCCTCGCGCACCGGCTCCAGGCCGGCGCCGCCATAGACGGCGGCGGTCGAGGAAAAGATGAAATTGGGCACGCCTTCGCGCACCGCGGTCTCGATCAAGGTGCGCGTCTTGCAGGTGTTGTTCTCGTAATAGGCAAGCGGGTCAGCGACCGATTCGGGGACCACGATCGAGCCGGCGAAATGGATGATCGCGTCGATCTTATTGTCGCGAATGATCGAAGCGACCAGTTCCCTGTCGGCGACGTCGCCGACGACGAGCTTTGCTTCCGGGGCCACCGCCCATTCAAAGCCGGTAGAAAGCCGGTCGAGGACGACGACGCTGTCGCCCGTGTCCAGCAATTCCCAGACCATATGGCTACCGATATAGCCGGCACCGCCTGTCACCAAAACCGTCATCCGCATCCTCGCTATTCATGATTTATCGGAACTGTCTCAATCGTCGCCGTACTGGAAAATCCGCCGCCAGGCCATTAAAACCTGCGGTAACCAGTCTCATCGGCGCGTGGCATTGTCCTGAAACAAGATTGATCCACATCAAGGGAATAGGCCACGTTCCGTGGTCGTTAGGAACAGGCTCGGGGCGTGGCATTTTGACCAAAAAGGCCAGGTGGACGACGAATGGGCCAATGACTATGATCCCGCGCAAAACTGGGAAGGCGACATGAATTATCAGCGGTTTTTCGAGGAGGCGATCGACCAGCTCCATGCGGAGCGTCGCTACCGCGTCTTCGCCGACCTTGAGCGTATCGTCGGGAAATTCCCGCGCGCCATCTGGCGCGCCAATGGCCGCGCCGAGGAAATCACCGTCTGGTGCTCCAACGACTATCTCGGCATGGGCCAGCATCCCGACGTCATTGCCGCGTTCCAGAAGGCGGCAGGCAAGATGGGGTCGGGGGCCGGCGGCACCCGCAACATCTCCGGCACCAGCAACCCGCTGGTCGAGCTCGAACTGGAGCTGGCCGACCTGCACGACAAGGAAGCCGCACTGGTTTTCACCTCCGGCTTCGTTTCCAACGAGGCGTCGATCTCGACCATTGCAAAGCTGCTTCCCAATTGCCTGATCATCTCGGACGAGCTCAACCACGCTTCGATGATCGAGGGCGTGCGGCGCTCGGGCGCCGAGAAGAAGATCTTCCGCCATAACGACGTCGCGCATCTCGAAAGCCTGCTGCAGACGGCCGGCCGCGAGCGCGCCAAGCTGATTGTCTTCGAGAGCGTCTATTCGATGGACGGCGACATCGCGCCGATCAAGCAGATCGTCGACCTCGCCGAGCGCTACAACGCCATGACCTACATCGACGAGGTCCACGCCGTCGGCATGTACGGGCCGCGCGGCGGCGGCATCACCGAGCGCGAAGGGCTGGCCGACCGCATCGACATCATCGAGGGCACACTGGCCAAGGCGTTCGGCACGCTTGGCGGCTACATCGCCGGCAACACTGCGGTGATCGACGCGGTGCGCTCTTATGCGCCGGGCTTCATCTTCACCACGGCGTTGCCGCCGGCGATCGCTGCCGCGGCAACCACCTCGATCCGCCATCTCAAGCGCTCGCAGGCCGAGCGCGATGCGCAGCTGCGTCAGGCGACACGGACCAAGCAAGTGCTGGCCGCGGCCGGCCTGCCGGTGATGGAGTCGCCTACCCACATCGTGCCCCTTCTGGTCGGCGATCCCGAGCTCTGCAAGATGGCCAGCGACCGCCTGCTCGGTGTGCACGGCATCTACATCCAGCCGATCAACTATCCGACGGTGCCGCGCGGCACCGAGCGGCTGCGCATCACGCCTACACCGTTCCATTCGGACGCGTTGATTGCGTCCCTGCAGGACGCGCTGGTCGAGACATGGGATGCGTTGGGGATTCCCTACGGTTCGGCGGGCCGACCGTCGGTCGCCAAGAGCGACCGCGTCATTCCGCTGCTGGTGCCGAAGTCGGGCGGCTGAAGGTTCCGCCTGGGCGAAGTGCTGCCTGTTGTTCAACGCAGCAGCGCTCAAAGGCATGGATCCTAGGGTCTCCGCTACGTCGCTTCGCTCCTGCTACGCCCTAGGATGACGAACGTGTGGTGGCGTAAGGCCAATCGCGGACGTCGGAGATTGGCTGGAAGCCTCCCTTCGCTTCGTCATCCTAGGGCGGAGCGAACGCGAAGCGGAGCGCAGACCCTAGGATCCATGCCGTTACAGTGGCCGAGAAGTGCAGCGATCCAGGTTGCCTGCGCCCGTATCCGGCTCCGTCCGACCTGAACCTCACACACTCTTCATCCATTTCGCCAGCCGGTGTGCGGCTTCCTCGAGCTGGTCGAGGCGGCGGTGGAAGCACAGCCTGAGGAAGGCTTCGCCGCCGGGGCCGAAGGCGGTGCCGGGAGCCAGGCCGACATTGGCGCGGTCGACCATGTCGAAGGCGGCAGCGCGGGAATCAGAGATGCCGTCGACCGCGAAGAACAGATAGAATGCGCCCTGCGGCACGGTGAACCGCGCCCTGCCGGTTTCGGCGAGAATGCCGCACACCAGGTCGCGCGCCGCCCTCGCCCGCTCCACCTGCTCGAGGATGAAGGCGTCGCCCTCATCGAGGGCAACGACGGCGCCGCGCTGCATGAACTGCGCAACGCCGGAAGTCGAATACTGGACCAGGTTCTCGAACACCTGCTGCAAGGCGGGATGGATCTTGATCCAGCCGATGCGCCAGCCGGTCATCGCCCAGTTCTTGGAAAAGGAATTGACGAACAGGATGCGATCCTCATCGGCCATGATGTCGATGAAGGACGGCGCGCGACTATCGCCGTAATGAAACAGCGAATAGATCTCGTCGGCGATGATCCACAGGCCCCTTTCGCGGGCAAGGTCGAGGATCGCCTGCAGCGTCTCCTTGTCGGCGGTCCAGCCGGTCGGGTTGGACGGCGTGTTGACGAACAGCGCCTTGGTCCGCGGCGTGATCGCCGCTGCGATCTTGTCGACATCGCAGGACCAGCCATTGCCCGACTGGTCGAGCGTGACCGCGACTGGAACAGCGCCCGCGACGCCGGCGGCGGCGG
This sequence comes from Mesorhizobium sp. M0854, assembly GCF_040319815.1. Taxonomy (NCBI): domain Bacteria; kingdom Pseudomonadati; phylum Pseudomonadota; class Alphaproteobacteria; order Hyphomicrobiales; family Phyllobacteriaceae; genus Mesorhizobium; species Mesorhizobium sp. M0854. The sequence continues at coordinate 52,925 of NZ_JAMYOL010000015.1, read as the reverse complement.
CGAAGTTCGGCCATGCCGGCGACAGGTAGACGAGTTCGTCGCCCTTGCCGGCCACCGCGTCGATGGCCATCTGGATGGCGTGCATGCCGGAGCCGGTGACGATGAATTCCTCGTGGGCGAAAGTCTTGCCGAAATGCCTGGTGTAGTAGCGGGCGAGTGCCTGCCTGAGTTCGGGAATGCCCCTCTGCCAGGTGTAGAAGGTTTCACCGCCGGCGAGTGCCTTGGCGGCGGCATCAGTGATGAAGGCAGGCGTCGGCAGGTCGCCCTCGCCGGCCCAGAGCGGGATCATGCCGTCGCGGCCGCGGCCACGGTTCATGACGGCGACAATGCCGCTTTCAGGCGCCGCCCGCGCTTCGGCGCGCAGAGTATCGATCAGGGTCATGGATGGGTCCGTTTTCGTTTGCTCGACTGCTAGCGTGTTTCAGGGCGGACGAAAACAGAAAACCCCGGCCGCAGGCGACCGGGGTTTTGGTCCAGAAAGTTACCGCAGGCGCTACTTTCTGGCGAGGAGATCGCGAATTTCGGTGAGCAGCGCGACATCGGCCGGCGGCGGGGCAACCGGGGCGGCCGGTTTCTCGCGCTCCAGCCGCTGGCGCAGATTGTTCACCGCTTTGACCATCAGGAAGATGATGAAGGCGAGAATGAGAAAATTCAGCGCCACGGTGATGAAGCTGCCATAGGCGAAGACCGCGCCCTGTTTCTTTGCGTCGGCCAGCGATGTGGCGTTGACGGCTGAAGACAAGGGCAGAAAGTAGTTGTTGAAGTCCAGTCCGCCGAAAATCGCCCCGATAATCGGCATGATGATGTCGTTGACCAGCGAATCGACGATCTTGCTGAAGGCAGCGCCGATGATGACGGCGACGGCCAGGTCCATCACATTGCCCCTGGAAATGAATTCCTGAAATTCTTTCAGCATTCGACCCTCCTTGTCCTGACCGGCCGTGCTGCCGTCCACGCCTCGGCATCGACCGGCGGGCAGAATAGCAAAAACCTGCGGTTGCGACAGGCGCAAAGACGTGTTTCCCCGGCCTGGATTGCGCGAAGCCGCGGCCATAATGCGCCGAAAGCCGCGATGGACTCGGTGGCCAAGCTGTGATTGCGTCTGCAAGGCCGGATGAAAAATCGGCGCAGGGAGGAAGTTCGAGCCGTGCAGGGCTGGTTCATCGTCATCATCGCGATCGCCTATGTGACGTTGCTGTTTGCTATCGCCAGCCTGGGCGACCGGCGCTCGACTTCATCCGGGCCTGGCCGCGCCCGGCCCTTCATCTATGCGCTCAGCCTCGCCATCTACTGCACCTCCTGGACCTTCTTCGGCTCGGTCGGGCTGTCCTCCGAGCGCGGCCTCGAGTTCCTCGGCATCTATATCGGACCGGTGCTGGTGTTTGTGTTCGGCTTTCCGCTGCTGCAGCGCATCGTCAGGCTGGCCAAGACCGAGAAGATCACCTCGATCGCCGACTTTCTCGGCGCCCGCTACGGCAAGAGTTTTGCTGTCGCGGCGATCGCCACGCTGATCGCGACCATCGGCGCGGTGCCCTATATGGCGCTGCAATTGAAGGCGATCTCGGGCTCGGTCAGCCTGATGGTCGAGCACTATACCGGCTCGCCGCCGTCGTTCGATCCGTTCGTCAGCGACATCTCGCTGGTCGTTGCCATGCTGCTGGCGCTGTTTGCGGTGCTGTTCGGCACGCGCCACGCCGATGCCACCGAGCACCAGGACGGGCTGGTGCTGGCGGTGGCAGTCGAAACCGTGGTCAAGCTCGCCGCCTTCCTGGCAATCGGCCTGATGGTCATGTTCCTGATCTTCGGCGGGCCAGGCGACATGTTCGACCGGCTCGCCGAAAACACGCAGGTGCGCCAGGCGATGGGCTACAACACCTCGCTCGCCACCTGGCTGGTGCTGACATGCCTGAGCGGCTTTGCCATCCTCATGCTGCCGCGCCAGTTCTACGTCACCATCGTCGAAAATCGCAGCGAGGCCGAGCTGCGCACCGCGACATGGGTGTTTCCGCTCTATCTGGTGGCAATCAACCTGTTCGTGCTGCCGATCGCGCTGGCCGGCCTGGAACTGGTCGGCCCCAGGACCAGCAGCGACCTTTACGTGCTGTCGCTGCCGCTGTTCAGCGGCCACGACGTGCTGGCCATGGCCGCCTTCATCGGCGGGCTGTCGGCGGCGACCGCAATGGTGATCGTCGAAAGCGTCGCGCTGTCGATCATGATCTCCAACGACCTGGTCATTCCGCTGTTCGTGCGCCGGCTGCTGCGGACCACGACATCCGAGAACGAGGACTGGTCGACGCTCATCCTCAATGTACGGCGGGCGGCGATCTTCATCATGCTGTTCATCGCCTTTCTCTACTACCGCGAGAGCACCAATAGCGCGCGGCTGTCCTCGATCGGCCTGATGTCGTTCGCCGCGATCGCGCAGTTCGCGCCGGCAATGATCGGCGGCCTGATCTGGCGCGGCGCCAACGGAAGGGGTGCCGCACTTGGCATGGTCGCCGGCATCGTCGTCTGGAGCTATACGCTGCTGCTTCCCTCGCTCGTCGCGCCCGATACCGGCATCCTCGTCCACGGCCTGTTCGGCTTCGATGCATTGCGGCCGCAGGCTCTTTTCGGCACCGTCGCCGAGCCGCTGAACCATGGCGTGCTGTGGAGCCTGTCGATCAACACGCTGTTTTTTGTGTTCGGCTCGCTGTCGCGCGCCTCAGTGCCGCTGGAACGCATCCAGGCATCGATCTTCGTGCCGCGCGAGGCGGGCCCGCTGCCGAGCCTGCGCCGCTTCCGCACCACCATAACCGTCAACGACCTCAAGGACACGATCGCGCGCTATCTCGGTGTCGAACGCACCGAGCGGTCGTTTCAGTCGTTCGAAAAGAGCAGCGGCACTTCACTGCACGGCAACGAACAGGCCAGCATGGATGTCATCCGCTTCTCCGAGCAGCTTCTGGCCAGTGCCGTCGGCTCCTCTTCGGCGCGGCTGATCCTGTCGCTGCTGCTGCGACGCAACGACCGCGAATCCAAGGACGCCTTCCGCCTGCTCGACGACGCCACGGAGGCGCTGCAGCACAATCGCGATCTGCTGCAGATCGCACTCGACCAGATGGAACAGGGCATCACTGTCTTCGACCGCGATTTCCGGTTGATTTGCTGGAACCGCCAGTACCGGGCGCTGTTCGACCTGCCCGACGAGATGGGCCAGGTCGGCGTCTCACTCGATCGTATCCTGCGCCACCTTGCCGAGCGCGGTGACATACCGGCAGACCAGCGCGTCACCATGCTCAACCGCCTGACCAGCTTCGTCAGCCCATGGCAGATGGAGCTGAAGACCAGCGGGCGCATCCTGGAATTGCGCTCCAATCCGATGCCGGACGGCGGCATCGTCGCCACCTACGCCGACATCTCTGGACGCGTCGAGCAGGATCTGGCGCTGAAGCGCGCCAACGAATCCCTGGAACAGCGAGTGAAGAGCCGCACCGCCGAGCTCACCCGCGTCAACGAGGAGCTGGCGCAGGCGCAGATGCTGGCCGAGGAGGCCAATCTCGGCAAGACCCGCTTCCTCGCTGCCGCCGGCCACGACATCCTACAGCCGCTGAACGCCGCCCGCCTCTATTGCTCGTCACTGATCGAGAAGACTGGCAAGGGACCCGCCGGCAAGGCGGCGATGAACATCGAATCGTCGCTGGAATCGGTCGAGACCATCCTCGGCGCAGTGCTCGACATTTCGCGCCTCGATGCCGGCGCGATGAAGCCGGACGATACGAGCTTCGGCCTCGACGGGCTGCTGCGCCAGATCGGCAACGACTTCCGGCCGCTTGCCGCCGAAAAGAAGCTCGAACTCTCGATCATGCCGTCGTCGCTCAGCGTGATGACGGACCGCAATCTGCTGCGCCGGCTGATCCAGAACCTGGTCTCCAACGCCATCAAGTATACGCGCCGTGGCCGCATCCTGGTCGGCGTGCGGCGGCGCGGCGAATTGGCCGAGATCCAGGTTATCGACACCGGCATCGGCATTGCCGGCGACAAGCTCAACACCGTGTTCCGCGAATTCACCCGGCTCGACGAGGGCGCACGCGAGGCGGAAGGCCTCGGCCTTGGGCTCTCCATTGTCGACCGCATCGCCCGCGTCCTGCGCCTCGAAATCCGGATCTTCTCCAACCCAGGCAAGGGCACACGCTTTTCCGTGTTGCTGCCGGTGGCGGCCGTGCAGGCACCGCGGCGCGAGGCGGAGGCGAAGCCGCCTGCCCGTGCAGCGGCCTCGCTTGCCGGGCTCAATGTGCTCTGCATCGACAACGACGCCCGCATCCTCGACGGCATGCGGCTCCTGCTCGAGGGTTGGGGCTGCAGCGTCGACACGCTTTCCGGCGCGGAGGATCTCGACAGGTCCGGCATGCATCGGCCGGACATCGTGCTTGCCGACTATCATCTCGACAACAGGACCGGCCTCGAATTGATCGCCCAGTTGCGTGCGATCCATGGCGAGGACCTGCCGGCCGTGCTGGTCACCGCCGACCGCTCCAGCGAGGTTCGCGGCGCTGCCGGCAGGCTCGACGTGCCGGTGATCAGCAAACCACTGAAACCGGCGATGCTGCGCTCGATGATGGCCAGGGTCAGGCCGCTGGCGCCGGCGGCCGAATAGGAATCAGCCGGCCGCCTGAACCGGGTCGCTGCCGATTTTGGACAAAAGGATGACCGCCTGCGTGCGGCTGTCGACCCCGAGCTTCTGCAGGATAGCCGAGACATGCGCTTTGATCGTCGCTTCGGAGACCCCGAGTTCATAGGCGATCTGCTTGTTGAGCAGTCCCTCAGCCAGCATGCCGAGCACGCGCGTCTGCTGTGGGGTCAGCGCCTGCAGCCGCTTGATCAGGTCGGAAATCTCAGGATCGCGCTCGACGCCGAGATCGACCCCGGCGGGTGCCGCGATATCACCTGCGAGCACCGACTGCACAGCATTGCGGATCTCCTCCATGCTGGCCGATTTGGAGATGAAGCCGGAGGCGCCGAGATCGAGCGCGCGCCGGATCGTCACCGGATCGTCATGCGCCGAGACCACCATCATCGGCACCGCCGGATGGATGCCGCGCAACGAAATCAGGCCGGAAAGACCGCTTGCCCCCGGCATCGAGAGATCGAGCAGCACCAGATCGACGTCCTCATTGGCCAGGACCAGCGCCTTGGCGCTTTCGAAATCGCCGGCCTCGTGAATGGCGGCAACGTCTCCGATGCCCGCGAGTGCCTCCCTCAATGCACCGCGAAAAAGCGGATGATCGTCGGCAATGACGAATGTGTAGCCCAACGGTGATATCCCTCCCCGAATCCCGTTGGCGATTTTCCGCCTTGCAGGATCTGAACGATCATAACGCTACGCCTGCTGTTCGGCGTGGCCGGCTTGCTATTCCCGCCCCAGGTCTTTTGCGAATTGCCTAGGTCTTTTGCGAATTGGGCTTGGCGCCGTCTTCGTCCTTGTCCATGTCCTTGACGATGTCCATGAAGCTGCGCAGGAAGCGCTCCATGTAGCCCATCGTCTTGTTGAAATCCTCCTCGCTGGGCAAAGTCGATTCGAAACGCGCGGCAAGCGAATTTTCGAGCTTGGCGACGCGCTCGTCGAGCGCCTTCACCGAATTTTGCAGCCGGTCGACCTCATCCTGGAGGGCGGCACGTTCGTCGGCCGCCGTCTTGCAGACGAGCTGGCCGGAGCGTTCCTCGCAGAGCGACATGGCGCCGGTTTGCGTATCCATGCGGACATAGCCATTGGCCGATTTCTCCAACCGGTAGCGATCGGCTTCCTCGGAAAAGGCCGACGCCGCGACAAGCGACACCACCGCTGCGGGGATCAAGACGTGTTTCAGACGCATGTTTTCCTCCATGAGCCAGTCAGCGCAATCTATCACAGTTTGCGCCTGAAATGGGGACGAACCTGAAATGGGGAAGAACACGGGCCTGCCCTTCCCCGCGTGGTCGGTTCGGACTATAGCGCAACCATGTCTGAGATCATCTACAAGATAGTTCCCAAGGCGCTGTGGCGCGAGGCTGAAAGAGAAGGCCGCTTCACCGGCGCGCCTATCGACGTCGCCGACGGCTTCATCCATTTTTCCACCGCCGGGCAGGTTCGGGAAACGGCAGTAAAACATTTCGCCGGCCAGGCGGGGTTGCTGCTGGTTGCCGTCGACAGCGCGCGCCTCGGCAATGCGCTGAAATATGAGGTCTCGCGCGGCGGCGCCCTGTTCCCGCATCTCTATGGCGGGCTCGGCCTCGATGCGGTCGTTTCGGTGCAGGCATTGCCGCTCGGCGCTGACGGCCGGCATGAATTCCCGGCGCTGGAGGCCGAATGAGCGCGTTCGACCGGATCGGCCAGAAACTGCTGTTTACGCTCGATCCGGAAACCGCGCATGGGCTGTCGATTGCCGCGCTGAGATGCGGGCTGCCGGTCGCCGGTCGTCCGCCGCAGGACAACAGGTTAAAGGTCAGCCGTTGCGGGCTGGATTTCCCGAACCCGCTCGGCATGGCCGCGGGTTACGACAAGAATGCCGAAGTGCCGGACGCGCTGCTCGGCCTCGGCTTCGGCTTCGCCGAGGTCGGCACGATCACGCCGCTGCCGCAGACGGGCAATCCGAAGCCGCGCATCTTCCGGCTGCCTTCGGACGGGGCGGTGATCAACCGGCTGGGCTTCAACAATGAAGGCCACGCCGCCGCAGAGAAGCGTCTTGCCGCCCGAAAAGGCCGCCCCGGCATCATCGGCATCAACATCGGCGCCAACAAGGACAGCGCCGACCGCGTCAGTGATTATGAGCGCGGCGTGATCCGGTTCGCGCGATACGCCGGCTATCTGACAATCAATATCTCCTCGCCGAACACGCCGGGCCTGCGCAATATGCAGGCGCGCGAACAGCTTGGCGAGCTCCTGTCGCGGGTCATGGCCGCGCGTGCGGCGGCACCGGCAAAACCGCCCGTGTTCCTCAAGATCGCGCCGGATCTGGTCGAGGCCGAGCTTGAGGACATCGCTGCCGAGATCAGCGACAAGCAAATGGACGGCGTCATCGTCTCCAACACAACGATCGCGCGAGCCGGCCTGAGCAGCGCCGGCCTTGCCGGCGAGACCGGCGGGCTTTCGGGAAAACCCTTGTTCGAGCGCTCGACTATCGTGCTGGCAAGGATGCGAAAACTGCTTGGCCCGGATCCTACTATCATCGGCGTCGGCGGCGTCGATTCCGCCGAGACGGCGCTGGAAAAGATCCGTGCCGGCGCCGATCTCGTCCAGCTCTATACCGGCATGATCTATGCCGGGCCCGCGCTGCCGGGGCGTATTCTTTCCGGCATGGCCCGTTTCATGGACAATCAAGGGCTGAAGTCGCTGTGCGAGCTTCGCGACAGCCGCCTCGATCACTGGGCGGCGAAACCGCTTTAGCGATCAGTCAAAGGCTGTGCGCACCCGCAGCCGCAATATGGCGAGCAGGCTGAAGCCGCGCACCAGCAGGAAGACATGCAACGCCGCCCACAGGCCGTGATTGCCGAAGGCCGGCGCCAGGATCAGCAGCGCGGCGCTGAACGCCAGGAATGACAACAGCATCATGTTGCGCATGTCGCGCGACCATGTTGCGCCGATGAAGACACCGTCCATCTGGAAAGCCAGCACGCCGCTGAGCGCGGTGAACGCCGCCCAGGGCAGGTAGATGTCGGCAATGGCGCGGACGTCCGTCGAGGTCGTGATCAGGGCGATCAGATCCGTGCCCTCCAGCAGGAAGAAGAGCGTCGCCGCGCCGGCCAGACCGAGCCCCCAAAGCAGCGTCAGACGCACCGCCTGATCAAACGCCGTGGCGGCACGGGCGCCGATGGCGCGCCCGGCGAGCTGTTCGGCAGCGGTGGCGAAACCATCGAGGAAATAGCCGGCAACCAGGAAGAGGTTCATCAGCACGGCGTTGGCGGCCAGCGTCAGAGTGCCGAATTGTGCGCCCTGGCGCGTGAACAGCGCGAAGGCGGCGAGCAGCGAAAAGGAGCGGATCATGATATCGCGGTTGAGCGACATCATGCGCAGGAATGCCGGCAGATCGAGGACGCGGTGGCGCGGCAGCCTGGGCGCCGCCCAAAAGCGCCGGCCGACAATGGCGAGACCAAGCAGCATGGCGACGAATTCGCCGGTGACCGTTGCCCAGGCAACGCCGGCAACGCCCCAGCTGAGCTCCAGGCCAAGCAGGAAGCAGAGGGCGATGTTGATGCCGTTCAGCATCAACTGCAGCATCAGCCCGAGCCCGCCCTCGCCGCGCCCAAGCACGTAACCGAGGATGGCGTAATTGATCAGCGAGAACGGTGCCGCGAGCATCCTGATGCGGATATAGACGTCCATCGCCGCGCTGACGCGCGGTTCGGCGCCTATGAACCATTGCCCGGCGGTGGAGACCAGCGGCGCAAGCGCGGCAAGCACGACGCCGGCGACGACCGCGATCAGCACGGCGCGCCAAAACACCGCCTGCTCCTCCAGCGCATCGCCGCGCCCGAAGGCCTGGGCGACGAGGCCGGTGGTGCCGGAGCGCAGGAAATTGAAGGTGGTGAAGACGACATCGAAGATCAGGGCGCCGGCCGCCAGGCCGCCGAGAAGGGCGGCGTCGCCGAACTGCCCAACCACCGCCGTGTCGACAATTCCAAGCAGCGGCGTCGTCAGATAGGCAAGCGTCATCGGCACGGCGATGGCGAGCACCGAGCGGTTGGTGACGACGAAGGCCCCGGCTTCGGTGGTGTGGGCTTCGATGGGTAAAGCCTGCTCCAAACGCGTGTTGCTTCCTGTTGCGGCTTGATCGGCCAGCCGATGTGCCCCAGTTTGCGGACCTCGCGCAACCATCCACGCCGCTATGGTCAACCGAAATCCGCCTCTGGCGCACCGGCCGCCCCATGCCCCTGCAGATCGTTCATCATCCCGACTACGACGCCGGCTTCGCCGTCAACCACCGCTTCCCGATGAGCAAATATCCGCGGCTGATGGATGCGTTGCGGGCACGCGGCCTGGCGCAGCCCGAAGCGCTCAACATGCCGGAGGCGGCGCGGCCATCATGGCTGAAGCTTGCCCACGCGGTCGACTATGTCGACCAGGTGCTTGCCTGCAAAGTGCCGGTGGCGATCGAGCGCGAGATCGGCTTTCCCGTGGGGCCGCGGGTTTCGCTGAGGGCGCAGCTCGCAACGGCCGGTACGGTGCTGGCAGCGCGGCTGGCGTTGCTGAACGGCATCGCCTGCAACACCGCCGGCGGCAGCCATCATGCACGGCGCGCGCAAGGCGCCGGCTTCTGCACCTTCAACGACGTAGCCGTTGCCGCGCTGGTGCTGCTCGCCGAAGCTGCTGTCCAAAACATCCTGGTCGTCGACCTCGACGTGCATCAGGGCGACGGCACGGCGGATATCCTGAACGACGAGCCGCGCGTGTTTACCTTCTCCATGCATGGCGACCGCAACTACCCCGCGCGCAAGATCGCCTCCGATCTCGATGTCGCCCTGCCCGACGGCACCGGCGTTGCGGCCTATCTGGAGCGGCTGGACGCCATCCTGCCGGAGTTGTCGGCGCGAAGGCGCTGGGACCTCGTCTTCTACAATGCCGGCGTCGATGTCCATGTCGAGGACCGGCTCGGCAGGTTGTCGCTCACGGATGACGGGCTGCGCGCCCGCGACGATATGGTGATCCGCCATTTCCGCACGCTTGGCATACCGGTATGTGGCGTTATCGGCGGCGGCTATTCGACGGATGTCGCAGCACTTGCTGCACGGCACGCCATCCTGTTCGAGGTGGCGGCGGGCTACGCCTGAAAATTCACTTCCGGTAATTAGCGATCCTGAGCAGGACGAAGGCCGGCACGACGATCGCGGCACCGAGCAGGACGTAGCCGAGAAAGCGGTCGATGGCGTGGAAGCCCATATTCCACAGGTCGATGAAGAATTTGCGGATGCCGTAAAGCACATCCATCGGCGACCAGCCGAAGGCATTCATGACCAGCCCGACGAGGAACGACACCACAAGCAGCTTCAGGATCACCCGGAGCGGCGTATCGCCGAGAAAGCGGTTCGGTGCGGACAAGCCTGTCTCCACAGTCGGGTGCCGCGATTCGGGCACATGCCTAGAAATACGCAGTTGGTCGTCCGGCATCAAGCCGAGCCCTCAAACCGGATTGCGCATCGGCGCCGGGCCATGATATCGGAGGAACCAGCGCGGGTATGATGTAATGGTAGCTTGTCAGCTTCCCAAGCTGAACGCGCGGGTTCGATTCCCGCTACCCGCTCCAGCTTTTGCCCCCGGTGCATTGCACTTGTTCTGGCCAAGCTGAAAACCAGCGGATTTATAGGCAGTTTTACAGCCCGGGCTGGCCGTCTTTCATCTGTTTGGCCGATGTGCCAGTTCGTGGAATATCTCACATTGAGGGTCGGCGGGGCCTCGAATGACCCCAACCGGAAAGTCTACCCTTGGTCCGCTGGCTTCTGCTGGCGGGCCTTTTTTGAGCATCAGGCAGTAGTGGCCGACGTGCATCGGCGCCGCTGCTGGCGGGCCTGTCTGGTCGTCTGGCCGGCCACGGGATGCGCTCCGCTTGCCGCTCCAGCCCCTATCCCACCTCCCGCAGAATAAAGTCGTGCAGCATCTTGGCTGCCGGTGACAGCGCGCGGTTCTTCACCGTGATCAGGCTGTAGGGCCTGACCTCGATGTCGAATTCCGTCTGGACAACATCGATGGCGCCGGCCAGGCCTTCCGGGTTCTGGATGAACTTCGCGACCTGGATCGAAACCGGCGCAATGGCGTCGGATTGCGCGACCATGACCAGTGTCAATAGCAGCGAGCTGGTGTTGAGGATGCGGTCCGGCAGCGCGATGTTGCGGTTCAGGAAGTTACTCTCCATCGCCTGGCGCAGCGGCGAGCCGCCCGACTGGAAAACCCAGTCATAGGCGGCGGTGTCTTCCAGCCGCACCGCCTTGCCGTTGGTCAACGGGTGGCCGCGGCGCACGATCAGGCAGGCTTTCTCGACGCCGATGACGCGCGCTTCGAACAGCCGCGGATTGAGGTCGTCGGGGATACGGGCGATGATGAAATCGTGGCGCGAGGCGATCAGCTCGCGCGCCAGGACGTTCGAGGTCTCGACCTGCATGGTGATTTCGATGCGCGGATAAAGGCGCCGGATCTCGCGGATCGCCGGCACCGCCAGCTCGATCGCCGGTGCTGTCACCGCGCCCAGGAATACCGAGCCGCCCTTGCCCGCCTTGAGCTCGAAAATCTCGCGGTCGACCTCGCGCATCTCGAGCAGGATCGATCGCGCGCGCCGTGCCAACGCCTTGCCATAGGGTGTCAGCGTGATGCCGCGCGGCAGCCTTTCGCAGAGCTTGACGTCGAGCACGGCCTCCATCTCGGCGATCATGCGCGAGGCCGCCGGCTGCGAGATGTTCATGACCTGGGCCGCGGCGCTCACACGGCCGTGCTCGTCGAGGGCTGCGATCATGCGCATGTGACGCAGGCTCAAGCCGCTGCGCAGCAAGGTTCCGCCATCACCCGGGATCTCATCGTAACCGGCTGATATTCCGCCAGGATTTCGCAGCGCCGCCATGATTCTTCCCTACTCTTACGCCCGGCGCCCTGGCTGGATCCGGCTGCGTCGTCACTAGCCTAAGCCATATCAGTCTCGATATAGCAACCATCAAAGATCGCATTTGACAGTTATGGCAAAGCGACACACCCTTCGCGCGTCCTGAGGCTTGACGGTCGGTGACGAGGGAAAACTCGTATCGATTGAACCAGAGTCTCGGGGCCGATTGGGAGGATACCGGAGATCGATTGACGGCAGCGGCGCGTTTGGCGCTCCTGCACGATTGCGCGGCCCACGAAACCCAAGGGTACGCGTCCATCAACCAGGGAGAGTTAATGTGAAGATTATCAAGACACTGGCCGCCGTCGCGGCCCTAGGCATCGCGGCCATGACGCTGCCGGCGCAGGCGGGCGAAGGCCTGATCGGCGTGCTGATGCCCACCAAGACCTCACAGCGCTGGATCAACGACGGCGACGCCGTCAAGTCCCAGCTCGAGGCTCTGGGCTACACTGTCGACCTGCAGTACGCGCAGGACGACATTCCGAACCAGCTCAGCCAACTGGAAAACGAAATCACCAAGGGCCCGAAGGCGCTGATCATCGCTTCGATCGACGGCACCACGATGGGCGATGCGCTGCAGAAGGCGAATGACGCCGGCGTTGTCGTCGTCGCTTACGACCGCCTGATCAAGAAGACGCCAAATGTCGACTACTACACCACCTTCGACAATTTCGGCGTCGGCGTCATCCAGGCCAAATCGCTGCTCAAGGGTCTCGGTTATCCCGAGAAGAAGGGCCCGTTCAACATCGAGCTGTTCGGCGGTTCGCCGGACGACAACAATGCGTTCTTCTTCTATAACGGCGCCATGTCGGTTCTTCAGCCGCTGATCGATGACAAGACCCTCGTCGTGAAGTCCGGCCAGATGGGCATGGACAAGGTCGGCACGCTGCGCTGGCTGGCGGCAACCGCCCAGGCCCGCATGGACAATCTGCTCTCCGCCAACTACTCGGACGGCAGCCGCGTCGATGGCGTGCTCTCGCCCTATGACGGCCTGTCGCGCGGCATCATCGCTTCGCTGCGCGCCGTAGGCTACGGCACCGCCGATCAGCCATGGCCGATCGTCACCGGACAGGACGCCGAGACCGCTTCGGTCAAGGCGATCATCGCCGGCGAGCAGTATTCGACCGTGTTCAAGGACACCCGCGAACTCGCCAAGGCGACGGTCGAACTCGTCGACAAGGTGCTCTCTGGCGGCAAGCCGGAAGGCCTCGACACCACGACCTACAACAACGACGTCAAGGTGGTTCCCTCGATCCTGTTGACGCCGCATGATGTCGACAAGTCGAACTACCAGGCGCTGGTGGTCGACTCCGGCTACATCAAGGCCGAAGAGCTGAAGTAATCGCGGTTACAAAGCCTGGGGTCCTGCGCAGGCAGGGCCCCTTTTCGTTGGCGAGCCAGCCCGGTATTGTTTGCGGACCTCGCAGGAGTGGTATTCTCAATGGCATCGACGATTTTGGAGATGCGCGACATCACCAAGACGTTTCCCGGCGTCAAGGCGCTGTCGAACGTCAAGCTCATGGTCGAGGAAGGCGAGATCCATGCCGTGGTCGGCGAGAACGGCGCCGGCAAGTCGACGCTGATGAAGGTGCTGTCGGGTGTGTATCCGTCCGGCACCTATGACGGCCAGATCATCTATCGCGGCGATGAGTGCCATTTCAAAGGCATCCATGACAGCGAGCGCAAGGGCATCGTCATCATCCACCAGGAGCTTGCGCTGGTGCCGATGCTGTCGATCGCCGAAAACATCTTTCTCGGCAACGAGCACGCCAGATACGGCGTCATCGACTGGAATGCCAATGAGGCGCGCACCAGCGCCCTGCTCAAGAAGGTCGGCCTCAAGGAAGACCCCAACACGCTGATCACCAATATCGGCGTCGGCAAGCAGCAGCTGGTCGAGATCGCCAAGGCGCTCAGCAAGGAAGTGAAGTTGCTCATTCTCGACGAGCCGACCGCGAGCCTGTCCGAAAAGGACAGCCAGGCGCTGCTCGATCTGCTGCTCGAATTCAAGCGGCAAGGCATCACGTCGATCCTGATCTCGCACAAGCTCAACGAGGTGAACCGGGTCGCCGACAAGGTCACCATCATCCGTGACGGGCGGACCATCGAGACGCTGGCCAAGAAGGACATCTCGGAGGACCGCATCATTACTTCGATGGTCGGCCGTTCGCTCGACGACCGCTATCCGCCGCGCGAGCCGAAGATCGGCGAGACCGTTCTCGAAGTGAAAAACTGGTCGGTCTACCACCCCATCCATGCCGAGCGGCAGGTCATCAAGGGTATCAACCTCAACGCCCGCAAGGGCGAAGTGGTCGGCATTGCCGGGCTCATGGGTGCCGGCCGGACCGAGTTTGCCATGAGCCTGTTCGGCCGGTCCTATGGCCGTCGCATCACCGGCGAGGTGTTCCTCAACGGCAAGCCGATCGACGTCTCTTCGGTGAGCAAGGCGGTGGAACACGGCATCGCCTACGTTACCGAGGACCGCAAGACCTACGGTCTCAACCTGATCGACCACATCAAACACAACATCACGCTGGCCAACCTGCCCGGCGTGTCGCGCCACGGCGTGATCGACGATTTGCGCGAGCTTTCGGTCGCCAACGATTATCGCGGCAGGACCAATATCCGCGCCTCGAGCGTCTACCAGATGACCGGCAACCTTTCTGGCGGCAATCAGCAGAAGGTGGTGCTCTCGAAATGGCTGTTCGCCAATCCGGAAGTGCTGATCCTCGACGAGCCGACACGCGGTATCGACGTCGGCGCCAAGTATGAAATCTATACGATCATCGCGCGTCTCGCCTCCGAGGGTAAGGCAATCATCGTCATCTCGTCGGAAATGCCCGAACTGCTCGGCATCACCGACCGCATCTACGTCATGAACGAAGGACGCATCGTCGGCGAAATGGCGGCAAGCGACGCCAGCCAGGAAAAGATAATGCGCGCCATCGTCCGCGGAGAAGGAAAAGCATCATGAGCACCGAAAGCGCTCCCGGGCCGCAGACCGGCGTTGCCCAGGATCTACAACAGGGACCTCGCATTGCCGTCTCGGCGCTGGTCACCAACCTGCGCGAATACGGGTTGGTGCTGGCGTTGATCGCAATCATGGTGTTCTTCCAGTTCACCACGTCCGGAACGCTGTTCAAGCCGGTGAACCTCAGCAATCTCGTGCAGCAGAACAGCTTCATCATCGTGATGGCGCTGGGCATGCTTCTGGTGATCGTTTCGGGCCACATCGATCTCAGCGTCGGCTCCGTCGCCGGCTTCATCGGCGCGCTGGCGGCGATGATGATGGTCATCTGGCCGCTTGGCCCATTGAGCAATCCGCTGGTGGTGTCGATCATCTGCCTGATCGTCGGTGGTGCGATCGGCGGGGCACAAGGCTACTGGATTGCCTATCACCGAATACCGAGCTTCATCGTCACGCTGGCGGGCATGCTGATCTTCCGCGGCATCTGCCAGGCGCTGCTGGGTGGCGGGTCTTCCGTAGGGCCGCTTCCCGTCGGCTTCAAGGCGCTCAGTTCCGGCTTCATTCCGGACCTGATCGGCCCATTGACGCTGATACCGCCAACCGTGAACGCCGCCGGCAAAACCATTGTCGGCAGCGGCCTGACGCTGCACCTGACGACGATCGTGATCGGCCTCGTCGCCGTGCTCGCCTATGCCTATTTCGGGCTCAGGGCACGGCGCACCCGCGAGAAGCATGGCTACGAAGCCGAGCCCTTCTCGCTGTTCGTCGTCAAGACCCTGGTGATCAGCGCGCTGGCGCTGTTTCTCGTCTACCAATTCGCCACCTATAGGGGCCTCCCCATCGTTCTCATGGTGATGGGCGTGCTGATCGCCTTGTTCGTCTTCGTTACCAAACGCATGACGATCGGCCGTCGCATCTATGCGATGGGCGGCAATGCCAAGGCAGCCCAGCTATCGGGCATCAAGACCGAACGGCTGACGTTGATGGTGTTCATCAATATGGGCGTGCTGTCGGCACTCGGCGGCCTGATTATCGCAGCGCGCCTGGGGCAGGCTGTGCCGGCGGCCGGCCTCGGCAGCGAGCTCGACGTCATCGCCGCGGTGTTCATCGGTGGCGCTTCGGCGATGGGCGGCGTCGGCCAGGTGATCGGCGCGGTGGTCGGCGGCTTCATCATGGGCGTCATGAACAACGGCATGTCGATCATGGGCGTCAATGTCGATTGGCAGCAGGTGGTCAAAGGCCTGGTGCTGCTCGGCGCCGTCGTCTTCGACGTCTACAACAAGAACAAGGCTTGAGAGGCAACCAGGAGGCATACGGGTCACATCGCGACGCTGCCGGGCGGCGCAAAGAAGTCCCCCCCGAGGGACCTGATCCGCGAGCGCAATCCGGACGAAGAATTTCAACCGAGGCGCGGACAGGGTCCGGGCCGCGCAGGGTAGGGTTTGCCGAGAAAGGGCAGGCCAGCCCACAATTCAGAGAGGGTTACCATGCTGATCTCACAAATCCTCGACGACGCCGAGACGATCCGCGTCGTTGCCCGCAACGGCGGCAAGACCCGCGTCATCAACGGCGCCCGCAGCGTCTATTCGCTGGCGATGGAAGCCGCGCGTACCGGCAGCGGGCTTGTCGCCCTGATCGAGCGCAAGGGCTTCGGCGAAACCGTCGATCTCGACGCAGCCTATAAGAAGGGCCGGCTGCTGTCGCCGATCAACCATCCCGATCCGGCGCATCTCCATCTCACCGGCACCGGGCTGACGCATCTCGGCTCCGCCGCGACCCGCGATTCCATGCACAAGAAGCTCAGCACGGACGGCGAGGAACAGCTGACCGATTCAATGAAGATGTTCCGCATGGGGCTTGAGGGCGGCAAGCCGGCGAAGGGCCAGATCGGCGTGCAGCCGGAATGGTTCTACAAGGGCAACGGCACCATGGCGGTCGCGCCCGGGGCGGCGCTTATGTCGCCGGCCTTCGCCCAGGATGCCGGCGAGGAGCCGGAAATCGCCGGTATCTATGTGATCGGCGACGACGGTGCCCCGTTCCGCGTCGGCTTCACGCTGTCTAACGAGTTTTCCGACCATGTCACCGAGCGTGTGAACTATCTCTTCCTTGCCCATTCCAAGCTGCGCAATGCTTCGTTCGGGCCGGAGATCCTGATCGGCGATCTGCCGTCCGATATCCGCGGCACTTCGCGCATCCTGCGCGACGGCAAGCTGCTTTGGGAAAAGCCGTTCCTGTCGGGCGAGGCGAACATGTCGCACACCATTGGCAATCTCGAGCATCACCACTTCAAATACTCAGCCTTCCGCCAGCCGGGCGACGTGCATGTGCACATGTTCGGCACGGCGACGCTGTCCTTTGCCGACGGCGTCAGGACCGAGGCCGGTGACGTATTCGAAATCGAGGCGCAGGATTTCGGCCTGCCACTGCGCAACCCGCTTGAAATCGAGCAGCCGGTGAAGGTCGCCGTGAAGGCACTTTGAGCCGGGCGTAGCCCGGAAGTGAGAGGAAGGTCAGCGCGCGGCGCGGAAATGCTTGGACAGTTTCAGGCCCTGTGCCTGATAGTTCGAGCCGAGATCAGTGCCGTAGAGCGCCCGCGGCCGTTTCAGCATGTGCTCATAGACCAACCGTCCGACGATCTGGCCGTGGTCGAGGATGAACGGCACTTCGTGGCTGCGTACCTCGAGCACCGCCCGGCTGCCGGTGCCGCCCGACGCCGAATGGCCGAAACCCGGGTCGAAGAAACCGGCATAATGGACGCGGAACTCGCCGACCAGCGGATCGAAGGGCGTCATTTCGGCGGCGTAGAGCGGCGGCACATGCACCGCCTCGCGCGACACCAGAATATAGAATTCGTCCGGATCGAGCACCAGCTCGCCGGCACCGCTCTTGTAGAGCGGCTCCCAGAAATCGACGACATCCTGCGCGGCGCGCTTATCGACGTCGACGAGGCCGGTGTGGTGCTTGCCGCGATAGCCGACCAGCCCGTCCTTGTCGCCGTCGAGGTCGATCGATAGCGCGATGCCCCCGCCTGAGATGTTGGGTGGTTCGGTGGCGACCAACATTTCGGCGCGGTGCAACTCGTGCAGCTCGTTTTCCGACAAGAGCGCATTGCCGGTGCGGAACCTGATCTGCGACAGCCGCGAGCCGGTCCGCACGACGATCGGGAAAGTGCGCGGGCTGACCTCCAGGTAGAGCGGGCCTTCATAGCCGGCGGCGATCTTGTCGAACTCGTGGCCGCGGTCGGTCATTACCCGAGTGAAGATATCGAGCCGTCCGGTCGAGCTTTTCGGGTTGGCGGAGGCGGAAATATGGGCGGGCAGCGCCAGGCTTTCGAGCAGCGGCACGATGTAGACGCAGCCGGTTTCCAGCACGGCACCTTCGGCGAGGTTGATCTCGTGCAGCTTCAGCCGGTCGAGCTTGTCGGCAACCCTGTGGTCCGGGCCGGGCAAGAAGGAAGCACGCACCCGCCAGGCCTTGTCGCCGAGCCTGAGGTCAAGGCTGGCCGGCTGGATCTGATCGGCATCGAGCGTGCGCGGCGATTTCAGCGCGCCCGTCTGGAACAGCGCGGAAATATCCTGATCGGGAAGAATGCCTGTCTGCCGCAAGGGTCTGGCTCCGTTCGAACGCCGGGCGAGGTCTTGTTCTGTCGCAGGTCCGACCGTGGACGCGTTTGGCACCTGCTTGGTACAACCCTCTTAATCATGCCGGCAATTGACGCAAGCGTGGCGCGGGTCTAAAGCTCGTTATCCCGTGGTGATTTGGCCGGTCGGCTTGCAGCCACGTTAAACAAGTCGCTAAAGGACCGTCGGGCCGCAAGGCCATATGGACCGGTTGCGACTTTCGCGACCGGTTTTTTGTTGTTTGGACCAATTTTGGTGTTTGGATGGAATGATGACTAAGAAGCGCGACTGGAAGCCTCAGACCGCACTCGTGCATGCCGGAACGCTGCGTTCCGGCTTCGGCGAGACCTCCGAGGCGATGTATCTCACCCAAGGCTATGTCTACGAGACGGCGCAAGCGGCGGAGGCCCGCTTCAAGGGCGAGGAGCCGGGCTTCATCTATTCGCGCTATGCCAATCCGACGGTCGACATGTTTGAAAAACGCATGTGCGCGCTGGAAGGAGCCGAAGACGCGCGCGCCACGGCATCCGGCATGGCGGCGGTGACGGCAGCACTGCTGTGCAGCGCCAAGGCGGGCGACCATATCGTAGCGGCGCGCGCGCTGTTCGGCTCCTGCCGCTGGGTGGTCGAGACGCTGGCGCCGAAATACGGCATTGAGGCAACGCTGGTCGACGGCACCGACATCGCCAATTGGGAAAAGGCGGTCAAGCCGAACACCAAACTGTTCTTCCTGGAAAGCCCGACCAATCCTACGCTGGAAGTGATCGACATTGCCGCCGTCGCGGCACTTGCCAATTCGATCGGCGCCAGGCTGATCGTCGATAATGTCTTCGCCACGCCCTTGCAGCAGAAACCCCTGCAGCTCGGCGCCCACATCGTCGTCTATTCGGCCACGAAGCATATTGACGGCCAGGGGCGCTGTCTTGGCGGCATCGTTCTGTCGGACAAGAAATGGATCGACGAGAACCTGCATGACTATTTCCGCCACACCGGCCCAAGCCTCTCGCCCTTCAATGCCTGGACGCTGCTGAAAGGCCTTGAGACGCTGCCGCTACGCGTACGCCAGCAGACGGAAAGTGCCGGCCGCATCGCGGATTTCCTGGCCGAGCGCCCGCAAATCGCCCGTGTCATCTATCCTGGCCGTGCCGACCACCCGCAAGCGGCCGTGGTCAAGAAGCAGATGTCGGGTGGCTCGACGCTGATCTGCCTCGATGTGAAGGGCGGCAAGCAGGCGGCCTTTGCCTTCCAGAACGCACTCGACGTCGTGCTCATTTCCAACAATCTCGGCGACGCCAAGAGCCTGATCACCCATCCGGCGACGACGACGCACAAGAACTTGACCGATGAGGCCCGCGCCGAGCTCGGCATCGGACCGGGAACACTCAGGCTGTCAGTTGGCCTTGAGGACGCCGACGACCTGCTCGAAGACATCGAGCAGGCACTGAGAGTTGCCGGATAAGGGATGGCCGAACAGAGGCGAGCGGGGACGCGCCGATCAGGCGCCGGACGGGGTCTCTTCCAGCTCCGCGACGGTCTTTGTCTGGATAGTCATCACGTTGCCGCGCCAGTCGACGGCGCCGCTCAGCCATCCGCGCGCCCAAATGGCGGGAAGCATCAGGTCTCGCGCCATCATCGCCGGGATCGTGCGCGGCGACAGCTGCCATCCCTTGGCCGAGGCCAAGGCGCATTCCGGCAGGTAGGCCGCGACCAGCACGGCGATGGCGGTTGCCGGCAGGCTGACGCCGGCGTCAGCCGCCGCGATCAGCGCAAGCACCAGCGGCGGCGCCGCGCCGATCAGGATCTCGGGGGCGAAGAACAGCGCGAAGGTGACGCGGCGCAGCCGCGCCCAGCGCGCCTGCCGCGACCAGATCTCGCCAAGCGTGCGCCGGCCGAGCGGCTGTTCGAAGGGCGAGGCGACAAGATTGACCCGCAGTCCGAGCCCGTTGACCAGCTTGGTCGCGGCGGCGTCCTCGGCGATCTCGGCGGCAAGCGCGCGGATGCCGCCATTGGCGTCGAGCATCGGCTTGTTCCACAACATGCTCTTGCCCTGCGCGAAGCCGAGGCCGAGCGCCTCTCCAGCGTACTGCCAGCGTGCCTGCAGCGTGTTGAGAAAGGCGCATTCGACCTCCCCCCAGAAACTGTCCGGCCGTGAGCCGATCGGCGTCGAGCAGACGAGGCCAGTGCCATGCCGCCATGCCGCCATCAGCTGCTGGACGTAGTCGCTCGGCATAAGCACATTGGAATCGGCAAGGATGACCCAGCGATAATGCGCCGCTTCCCAACCCTTCACGCAATTGTTGAGTTTTGGATTGCCGCTGATGCGGTCGTCACCGACTAGAAGGCGGGCGCGAATAGCTGGAAAGCGCGCCATTGCGGCGGTGATCGGCTTGACCACCGGGTCGTCGGCATGGGCAACGCAGAAGATGAGTTCGTAGCGCGGCCAGTCGAGTGAGAAGGCGCGCTCCAGCGTCTCTTCGGCAAACGGCTCGATGCCGCGTGCCGGGATGACGATCGATACCGGCGGCGCGTTGGCCGCGGGCGGTGCGATCCTGGCTGGTCGCTTCAGCTTCAGCGAAGCTAACAGGATGCTGGCGAGATTTGAAAGAAGGAGGGCTATGGAAAGGAGGGCGGCTGCGAATGTCGGTTCCATCGAGATCTGGTCACTCCAGAAGTGCCGGCCGCATGACGGCCGTTTTCAACAATTCGACAGAACGCTGAGTCGCCCGGCACAAGCCTGCACACCATCATTGTCATGTGTCACTTAAATGACATTGTTTTTCGGCACCTGCGCTCGAGTCGGGCAAGGAGATGACGCGCATCGTTGATCAAACTGCGCTGAGCGTCGAAAGTTCCATCTACATTGCTTTGGAGCAGTTTATGTACAGCGCCGTCACCCGCAACATCGAAGTGCAGGTCAGGCCGTTCTATCTGGAGGATCACTCCGACCCTCCGCAAAACCGCTATGTCTGGGGATATCAGGTGACCATCGACAATCAGTCGGATGAGTTCGTGCAGCTTCTGTCGCGCTACTGGCACATTACCGACGGCACCGGCAAGGTCGAGGAAGTGCGCGGCCCCGGGGTCGTCGGCGAGCAACCCGGACTCAACCCCGGCGACAGCTATCAGTATACGTCTGGATGCCCGCTCTCGACGCCATCCGGCATCATGGTCGGGCACTACACCATGCGCAACAGGCGGGGCGAGACGTTCGACGTCGCCATCCCCGCCTTCTCGCTCGACTTGCCGGGAATGCGGCGCACCGTCAATTGACGGCCGTCATCCGGCCGCTGCAAACTCCGCCGGGTCGAAGTCATATTGCTTCGAGCAGAATTCGCAGGCGACGTGAATGCTGCCATCCTCGGTGCTGTCCCTGATCTCCTCGGCGGAAAAGCCTTCAAGGATGCCGTGGATCTTATTCCTTGAGCATGAGCACTGGTCGGCGACCGGCACCCCGCCGAACACGCGGACGCCATGCTCGTGGAAAAGCCGGTAAAGCAGCCGTTCGGCACCGATCGTCGGATCGATCAGCTCGGTCGGTTCAATAGTACCAAGCAGCGCCAGCAGCTCCTGCCAGGAATTGTCGGTCGGGTCGTGGATTTCCTCACGCGGATCGCCGTCGCCACCTGGAAGGTCGGGTACGCGCATGCGCTCCGCCGACTGCGGCAGGAATTGTGCCAGCAGGCCACCGGCCCGCCATTGTTCGCGGGCACCGCCGACGCCGGGCGTCAGAAGCTTGGCAACCGAAAGCCGGAGGTCGGTCGGAATCTGCTCCGACTGGCGGAAATAAGTGCGTGCGGCATCTTCCAGTGTGACGCCGTCGAGCTGGACGATGCCCTGGTAGCGTTGCGTGTGGGCGCCCTGGTCGATGGTCAGCGCCAGGACGCCGCTGCCGAGCAGCGTCTGCGGTGACGTCTCGCCGGCAGAAGTCAAAGCCTGCAGCCGGTCGGCATCGAAGCGGGCATAAGCGCGCAGCGCGTGCGGCGTGGAGAAATCCGCGACCAGCATGTCGACCGGCCCGTCGGTGCGGGTCTGCAGAATGAACTTGCCCTCGAACTTCAGCGAAGTTCCGAGCAATACCGTCAACACACAGGCTTCAGCCAGGAGCCGGGCGACCGGCTCGGGATAGTCGTGACGGCTGAGAATAGCATCGAGCATCGGCCCGAGCTGGACGGTGCGACCGCGCACGTCGAGCGGGCCGACCTCGAACGGCACGACATGGTCGTCGCCGGCGTAGCCGAATTCGCCGAGCTTGGGTTTATGTTCAGCCAATTGATGAGTTTCCAACATGACAAAGCTCCGGGGCGCGGCGATGCCGCCCTCCGGGGCGCATGCGACGAGACGCGCTCGATTTGCGTGATGCGCCTGAGATAGGCACCACCAACTCCCGGATCAAGGCGGCCCAGATCAAGGCGGCGCAGATCAGGCCGGCGCGGATCACCGCGGCTCGTATCAAACGCCCAGGCACCAGGCCAGGACTGCCTTCTGGGCATGGAGCCGGTTCTCGGCCTCATCGAACACCACCGAATGCGGTCCGTCGATGACCTCGTCGGTAACCTCCTCACCGCGATGCGCCGGCAGACAGTGCATGAACAGCGCATCCGGCTTGGCTTTCGCCATCAGTGCCGCATTGACCTGATAGGGCAGGAAGACATTGTGGCCGCGGGCACGGTGCTCCTGGCCCATCGACACCCAGCAGTCGGTGACGATGCAGTCGGCCTCGTGAACGGCCTCCTCGGGCGAACGGGTGAATTTCAGCTTGCCGCCATTGGCTTTCGACCAGTCGACATGCTTCTGGGCCGGTTCGCTGCCCTCTGGCACGGCGACATTCAGCTTGAAATGGAACCGCGCGGATGCCTCCAGCAGCGAATGCAGCACGTTGTTGCCGTCGCCGGTCCAGGCGATCGTTTTACCGGCCACCGGACCGCGGTGCTCTTCGAAGGTCATGATGTCGGCCATCAGCTGGCAGGGGTGGGTCTCGTCGGTCAGCCCGTTGATGACGGGGACCGTAGCGTTTTCCATCAGTTCCAGCAGCCGGTCATGCGAGGTGGTGCGGATCATGATGGCATCGACATAGCGCGACAGCACCTTGGCTGTGTCAGCAATGGTCTCCGAGCGGCCAAGCTGCATCTCGGTGCCGGTCAGCATGATCGTCTCGCCACCCAACTGCCGCATACCGACGTCGAACGACACGCGCGTGCGCGTCGACGGCTTGTCGAAGATCATCGCCAGCACCTTGCCTTCGAGCGGCTTGCTGCGTTCGCCGGCCTTGAGCCTTGCCTTTCGCACCGCTGCGTCGTCGAGCATGAAGCGCAGATCGCCTTCGGAAACGGCGGAAAGATCGGTGAAATGGCGAAGGGACATCAGGAATTCCAGGATTACTTCGCAGCGGCAGCGACGATGGCATCTGCCAGGCTCTTGGCGCCGGCACGAATGCGCTCGAGCGCTTCGTGGATCTCGGCGTCGGTGACGGTGAGAGGCGGCAGCAGGCGGATAACGTTGTCGCCGGCCGGAACCGTCAAGAGATGCTGGTCACGCAGTGCCACCGTGACCTTGGTGTTGGGCATCGCGCATTTAAGCCCGAGCATCAGGCCGGTGCCCCTGATGCTTTCGATAACATCCGGAAATTCGTCGGCGACGCCAGCGAGCCCCTGCTTCAACAGCAGTGCCTTGCGCTGGACGTCTTCGAGAAAGCCGTCTTCCAGTACCACGTCGAGCACGGCGTTGCCGACCGCCATTGCCAGCGGATTGCCGCCGAAGGTGGTGCCGTGCACGCCGGCGGTCATGCCGACCGCTGCCTCGTCGGTGGCGAGGCAGGCACCCATCGGGAAGCCGCCGCCGATGCCTTTGGCCACCGCCATGAGGTCGGGGGTGACACCCGCCCACTCATGCGCGAACAGCTTTCCGGTGCGGCCGACGCCGCATTGGACCTCGTCGAAAATCAGGAGCAGTCCGTGCTGATCGCAGAGCTGCCTGAGCCGCTTCAGCGATTGCGTCGGCACTTGCCTGATGCCGCCCTCGCCTTGCACCGGCTCGATCAGGATCGCCGCGGTTTCAGGCGTGATCGCCTTCTCGGTGGCATCCACATCGTCGAAACCGACCTGGTCGAAGCCGTCGACCTTGGGGCCGAAACCTTCCAGATACTTGTACTGGCCGCCGGCGGCGATGGTCGCCAGGGTGCGGCCGTGGAAGGCGCCTTCGAAGGTGATTGTGCGGTAGCGCTCGGGATGGCCCTTGACGAAGTGGTAGCGCCGCGCCGTCTTGATGGCGCATTCGAGCGCCTCTGCGCCGGAATTGGTGAAGAACACCTTGTCGGCAAAGCTTGCGTCGGCCAGCCGCTCGCCGAGCCGGCTCTGTCCCGGAATCTCGTACAGATTAGAGACGTGCCAGAGCTTGGCGGCCTGCTCGGTGAGGGCCGCGACCAGATGCGGATGGCTGTAGCCCAACGAATTCACGGCGATGCCGCCGGCGAAATCGAGATATCGCTCGCCCTTGTCGGTGACCAGCCAGGTGCCTTCACCGTGGTCGAAAGCCAGGGGTGCGCGAACAAAGGTCTCGAAAAGCGCCGAACCGCTCATTATATGCGTCTCCGGAACCGGAAAAATCAAAAAGCCGCCAAAGCGGCGGCCCTTGTGGCTTATCGTGTTTTTCGGCCGTGAAGTCAACGAAAAGGTCGCGCAAGGTCGCGCGGCAAGCCCCCCAGCATAACGCCGGCTCCTAAGCGACCGGGCAAGTTGGGGAAAACCGAAAAAACCGATTCGTGTTGGCCTTGGGACTCTTGTCACCGAGTCAGCGCATAAGGTAATTGTAGCAGAGAAATAACTAGATTTCGTGCGGCGGACCTAATCACCCGATATATGTGGTGTCTGCCCGGCAGAAGCCGGGTCGGGAATGGATTCCGATTGCCGCACGTTTCAGCAGGAGCGCGGTCTCATGAACTGGACTGACGAGCGAGTCGAACTTCTCAGAAAATTGTGGTCGGAGGGCCTCAGCGCCAGCCAGATCGCCGCACAGCTTGGCGGGGTCAGCCGCAATGCGGTCATCGGCAAAGTGCACCGGCTGAAACTGTCCGGTCGCGGACGCACGACCGCCTCACCGGCACGCCAGAAGAAGACGGTGCAGGGATCGACGATCCAGAAATCGGTGTCCCGGGCAGCAAGCGCCACGCGCCATGCCACCACCTCGATGTCGATCGGTGCGACCGCGCTCAAGGCGCAGTTCGATGCCGAACCGGTGGCGCGCCACTATATCCGCCCGGTCGAGAACGTCGTCGTGCCGATCTCGCGGCATCTGCAACTTGTCGAACTCAACGAGCGCACTTGCAAATGGCCGAACGGCGATCCGCTTTCGGAAGACTTCCATTTCTGCGGCAACGACGCCGCCGAAACCGGCCCCTACTGCAAGTACCACGCCCGCGTGGCGTTCCAGCCGGCATCGGAGCGGCGGCGGAGCAGATAGTTAGGGGAATAGGGGAGTAAGGCAGTACGGCAGTAGGTGAATTGTAGAGAAGCGCGCTCCCGAAGCGATAGCCTACTGCCCTACTGCCCTACTGCCCTACTGCCCTACTGCCCTACTGCCCTACTGCCCTACTGCCCTAGCCGAGCATCATGACTTACCAATCCCCAATCTCCCCCGGCCGCTCCTGGTACGAAGACACGGCCGGGCCAAGGCCCGAATATCCGGCGCTCGACGGCGACCGGACATGCGATGTGGTGATTGTCGGCGGCGGCTTTACCGGCCTGTCGGCGGCGGCTCATCTCGCCACGACAGGCGCGGATGTCGTGCTTATCGAAACGCATCGTTTCGGTGACGGCGCATCGGGCCGCAATGGTGGCCAGCTCGGCACCGGACAACGGGCCTGGGCAGAGGAACTGGAAGCGGAATACGGCTTTTCCCGCGCCAAGGCACTGTTCGACCTGGCCGAAGAGGCCAAGGCGCATCTGCTCGACTTTGCCGCGATGCACCAGATCGAGATCGACTATATGCCCGGCCAGATGTCGGTGGCGCACAAGAAGCGCTATGTCGACGACTACAAGGCGCATGCCGAGATCATGGCGAGCCGTTTCGGCTATCCGCACATCTCATTCATGGATGCCGCGGAGACAGCCGAGCGGCTGGGCTCGACGCATTATTTCGGCGGCACCCGCGACACCGGCACCGGCCACATCCATCCGCTGAAACTGGTCATCGGCACCGCAAAGGTGGCGGCAGAGGCCGGCGCAAAGCTTTTCGAGCAGACGCCGTCGACCGGCATCACCTCCGGCGGCGGCAAGGTCAGGGTTGCGACGCCGAAGGGCACGATCACCGCCGCTAAATGCCTGATCGGGGTCAATGCCTATGGCGGCACGCTCGAACCGGTGAGTGCCGCGCATATCATGCCGATCGGCTCGTTCATCGGCGCGACGGTGCCGCTGGGAGCCGATTCCAAAGTGTTGCCGGGTGGCGAGGCGGTCGACGATTCGCGCTTTGTCGTGCGCTATTTCCGCAAATCGAAGGATGGGCGGCTGCTGTTTGGCGGGCGCGAGATCTATGCGGTCAACGATCCCAAGGACATCCACATCCACATCCGCCGGCAGATTGCTGAGATCTATCCGGCACTGAAGGACGTCGAGATCACTCATGGCTGGGGCGGCTACGTCGGCATCACCGTGCCGAGAAAGCCCTTCGTGCGCGAAGTGATGCCCAATGTGACCTCGATCGGCGGTTATTCCGGCCACGGCGCCATGCTGTCGAACTTTTTCGGCAAGCTTTATGCCGAGACGGTCGCCGGCAACCGCGACCGTCTGAAGCTGATCGAGGACCTGAAAATTC
Organism: Mesorhizobium sp. M0854; assembly: GCF_040319815.1. Lineage (NCBI taxonomy): Bacteria > Pseudomonadati > Pseudomonadota > Alphaproteobacteria > Hyphomicrobiales > Phyllobacteriaceae > Mesorhizobium > Mesorhizobium sp. M0854. Next base: position 25,929 of record NZ_JAMYOL010000015.1, on the reverse strand, counting down.
CACCCTTCCCCGGCGGCCGGCGTTTGCGCGCGCCACTGCTCTTCCTTGCGCTCAACTGGTACGCGTTGCGGGACAGGATCTAACCAGACGTTGCAGAATCCTTAACCAGGGCGCAGAATTCCCGCCAAGGGCGCAGTGATGCCACAATCGCGGGCGAAAGATGATGCTCGTGGGCAGCTGAACGGGGAATTTTTGCGGGCCTGCCCGCTTTTGGTTTGGGACCGATGCCGATCGAAATGCCGGCTCTCCGGCATGGGTCGTAAGAACATCGGCCCGCAAATGGAGGTGGCAAGTGTGAGAGAGCCCTTCAGTTTCGGCGCGCCGGAACGACGGCGCCTTGCGATGCAATTCGGTTACGATATGCGGCCGACGTTCTGGCACGGGGTCCGGTCGAACGCGCATCTGGTGATAGCCGCGCTTGGCACGGTCGCACTGCTCGGCGTTGCCGCGGTGGCACTGTGGCTGGCATTGCCGGCAAATGAGCGACAAGCGGCCGCAAGTCCTGAGCAGATCGTTCCGACCATCCCGGTCAAGACGACGAAGATCATGCCTGCCAAGGTTGCTGCGCCGCCGCGGACGACGGGCAAGGCAGATGCGGTTTCCCCAGCGGTGGCCGCAGCGGAAGCCGAGATACCAGCGCTGGCTCCCAACGATCCGCGCTGGACAGGGCCAAAGACGGCATCGGCCGCCGCCACGGCAGCATCCGACCAGCTGGCAAGCCAGACCGAGCAGGCGACCGATAAATCGTCTGCTTCGGTGGCATTCGCCGACCCGGCAGCAAAACCCGACGCTGCGGCATTGTTTGCCAAAGTCGCGGCTCCCGGCAGCTCAACGAAAAACAGCGGGCCCGATGGCGCGCAGACCGCCGCCATCCCCACGCCCAAGCCGCAACTGCCGACGCAGACTTCGAGCGAAGACGACAACAGCACCAAGGCAAATTCCGGAAGAGCCAATACTGCCGGTACCGGACGCATCCTGAGATCCGTCACCATGCGCACCGGCCCAAAAAAGAATGCAGCCGCCATTCTCACCGTGCCGGCCAAGACCTCGGTGCAGGTGATGAGCTGCAAGCAATGGTGCCAGATCGTCTACAACGGCAAGCGCGGCTGGATTTACAAGAGCTACGTCAAAACCGGGGCGTAGGGCCGGCAGAGCGATTGCGGGTCGCTCGCCATCAGCCAGTCCTTCGCCGGAGGCCCCGGCCGTTCAAATACAACGTCCGCCGTCGACTTCCAGCGCCACGCCAGTGATGAAAGCCGCTTCGTCCGAAGCAAGCCAAAGCGCGGCATTGGCTATGTCGAGCGGCGTCGAAAGCCGGCCGAGCGGGATCGACGCGCGGAACTTCTCGCGGATCTCGAGTGTGTCGGCGCCCATGAATTTCGCGAGCATGCCGGTCTCGCCGGCAACTGGGCAGAGGCAGTTGACGCGGATGTTCTTCGGCGCGAGTTCCACCGCCATCGATTTGGTCGCGGTGATCGCCCAGCCCTTCGATGCATTGTACCAGGTGAGGCCAGGCCGCGGCCTGATACCGGCCGTGGAGGCCGTCGTCAGGATGACGCCACCGCCTTGCCGTTCCATGACCGGCACCACTGCAAGCGCTGCGTGGTAGATCGCCTTCATGTTGACTGATGTGATCAGGTCGAAGGTCGCTTCGTCGACTTCCAGCATGTCACCGTTGCGATGGGTGTAACCGGCGTTGTTGACCATGATGTCGATGCGGCCGAAGGCGCTCATTGCGGCATTGACCATGTCGTCGAATTCGGACCGCAGCGAGACGTCGGTCTGGGTCCAGATCGCCTTTTCGCCGATCTCGCCGGCAACGCGCTCTGCGCCCTTGGCGTTCAGATCGGCGACGACTACCCGCGCGCCCTCCTCGGCAAAGCGCCTGGCCATGCCCTCGCCAAAGCCCGAGGCAGCGCCAGTGATGATTGCGACCTTATTTTTGAGGCGCATGCTTTTCTCACTCATCGTTGAAAGCGATCGATGACGCGTTTGGCCAGGCCATCGAAAGATGTGCGTCCATTGACGATTTCTCCTTTGGCTTTCGCTGCCATCCGGCTCTATGCTGCAACTGCGAAGGCTCCGGAAGCATCGCTTGCCGACAAGCCTCCGGCCAGCGCCGGTGTCAAGAGCACACGCGGATGTGACGCAATGGCACTGGCAAGTTTAAATCGATTAGATTATATCAGCCGCGTTATCGCGACCGGCGTCACAGCGGACAGACCATGACCAGCCAGATCATTCCCGTCGACCCTTTCGACTTCATCATTTTCGGCGGCACCGGCGACCTGTCGGAACGTAAGCTTCTGCCGTCGCTGTACCACCGGCAGCGCGACCACCAGTTTTCCGAGCCGACGCGCATCATCGGCACATCGCGTTCGAAGATGACCGACGAGGAATTCCAGTCGTTCGCCAGGCAGGCGATTGCCGATCATGTAAAACCGGAGGATATCGACGCCACGGAACTGAAGACGTTCCTCGCGCGGCTCTCCTATATCCCGGCAGATGCAACCACAGGTGCCGGCTTCGACAGGCTGAAGAAGGCGATCGGCGACAGCGAACACATCCGCGCTTTCTATCTGGCTGTGGCACCGGCGCTGTTCGGCGACATCTCGCACAAGCTGAAGGAGCACGGGCTGATCACGCCGAATTCGCGCATCGTGCTGGAAAAGCCGATTGGCCGCGATCTCGCTTCGGCGCGCGCGCTCAACGACCTGGTCGGCGACGACTTCCATGAAAGCCAGATTTTCCGCATCGACCACTATCTCGGCAAGGAGACGGTCCAGAATTTGATGGCGCTGCGCTTTGCCAACGCGCTCTACGAGCCGCTTTGGAATTCCGCCAATGTCGATCATGTGCAGATCACCGTGGCCGAGACTGTCGGCCTGGAAGACCGCGTCACCTATTACGACAAGGCCGGCGCATTGCGCGACATGGTGCAGAACCACATGCTGCAGCTGCTCTGCCTGGTCGCGATGGAGGCGCCGTCGTCGATGGACGCCGATGCCGTCCGTGACGAAAAGCTGAAGGTGCTGCGGGCGCTGAAGCGCATCAACGGCAACGAAGCGCCGAAGCACACGGTGCGCGGGCAGTATCGTGCCGGCGCCTCGGCCGGCGGGCCGGTGAAAGGCTATGTCGAGGAACTCGGCAAGAACAGCAACACCGAGACTTTCGTTGCGCTCAAGGCCGAGATCGGCAACTGGCGCTGGGCGGGCGTGCCGTTCTACCTCCGAACCGGCAAGCGGCTGGCGACCCGCGTTTCGGAGATCGTCATCGAATTCAAGCCGATCCCGCATTCGATCTTCGGCGAGAGCGCCGGGCCGATTTCCGCCAACCAGCTAGTCATCAGGCTGCAGCCCGACGAGGGCGTCAAGCAGTTCATCATGATCAAGGATCCGGGGCCGGGCGGCATGCGGCTGCGCCAGATTCCGCTCGACATGAGTTTTGCGCAATCCTTCGACGGCCGCGCCCCCGATGCCTATGAGCGGCTGATCATGGACGTCATCCGTGGCAACCAGACGCTGTTCATGCGCCGCGACGAGGTCGAGGCGGCGTGGAAATGGATCGACCCGATCCAGGACGCCTGGGAGAGCGGCAGGCAAGAGGCGCAAGGCTACACCGCCGGCACATGGGGTCCCTCGGCCTCGATTGCGCTGATCGAACGCGACGGGCGGACATGGCACGAGAGCAATTAGGCGGCGCCTACAACTGGCACGAATTTGCCGGACGCCAGGAGTTGGCGACAGCGCTTGCCGGCCACGTCGTCGGCCGTCTGTCAAAGGCGATCGCCGAGCGCGGCACGGCGCTGCTTGCGGTCTCGGGCGGCACGACGCCGGCGAAATTCTTCGCGGCGCTTTCGACCGTTCCGATCGCCTGGGAAAAGGTGACGATAACATTGGTCGACGAGCGCTTCGTGCCGCCCTCATCGCCGCGCTCCAATGCCGGCCTGGTTGCCGCCAACCTGCTGCAGAACGCGGCCGCCGCCGCGAATTTCGTGCCGCTCTACCACGCCGCGGCAAGTATCGAGGGTGCAGCGGTCTCCGACAGTGAGGCGCTGCAAGTGCTGCCCTGGCCACTCGACGTCGTTGTGCTCGGCATGGGAACTGATGGCCACACCGCCTCGTTCTTTCCGGATGCCGACAACCTGGCAAGATTGCTCGATCCGTCGTCGCAAAGGATCGTGCTTCCGGTTCACGCGGCAAGCGCCGGCGAGCCACGGCTGACGCTGTCACTGGGGCGGATCATCAATGCCACCTTCATCGCGCTGCATATCGAGGGCGCGGAAAAACGCAGCGCATTCGAGGCCGCGCTTGGACCTGGAACACGAAAGCCCATTCGCGCCGTGCTCGATGCCACTCAAAAGCCCGTAGAGGTTTTCTGGGCACCCTGATCTCAACTTGGCTGCAGGTCCCGGCAACAGCCGGAAGGTGTTTGCGGGACCTCGCCTGAAAGGACCGACCGCCATGACCGCAAAACGCGATATCGAAGCCATCACCCAGCGCATCCGTGAGCGCTCCAAGCCCGGTCGCGAGGCCTATCTCGGCCGCATCGCCGAAGCCTCGAACCGCACCGCCAACCGGGCCGTGCTGTCCTGCGGCAACCTGGCCCACGGCTTTGCCGTCTGCAGCCCTTCCGAAAAGGTGGCACTTGGCGGCGACCGGGTGCCGAACCTCGGTATCATCACCTCCTATAACGACATGCTGTCGGCGCATCAGCCTTTCGAGACCTTTCCGGCGCTGATCAAGGATGCGGCGCGCGAGGCCGGCGGCATCGCCCAGGTGGCCGGCGGCGTGCCGGCGATGTGCGACGGCGTCACCCAGGGCCAGCCCGGAATGGAGCTGTCGCTGTTCTCGCGCGACGTGATCGCCATGGCCGCGGCAATCGGCCTGTCGCACAACATGTTCGATGCCGCCGTCTATCTCGGCGTCTGCGACAAGATCGTGCCTGGACTGGTGATCGCGGCGCTGACCTTCGGCCATCTGCCGGCGGTCTTCATCCCGGCCGGGCCGATGACGACCGGCATTCCGAACGACGAAAAAGCCAAGATCCGCCAGCTCTATGCCGAGGGCAAGGCGGGACGGGCCGAACTGCTCGAAGCGGAATCAAAATCCTATCACGGGCCGGGAACCTGCACTTTCTACGGTACCGCCAATTCCAACCAGATGCTGATGGAGATCATGGGCCTGCACACGCCTGGCGCTTCCTTCGTCAATCCCGGCACGCCGTTGCGCGACGCACTGACCAGGGAGGCGACGAAGCGGGCGCTGGCGATCACCGCGCTCGGCAACGCCTACACGCCGGTCGGGCGGATGATCGACGAGCGCTCGATCGTCAACGGTATCGTCGGCCTGCACGCCACCGGCGGTTCGACCAACCACACCATCCACCTGATCGCCATGGCAGCGGCGGCCGGCATCGCCATTACCTGGCAGGATATTTCCGACATCTCGGAAGCCGTGCCTCTGCTGGCGCGAGTCTATCCGAACGGCCTTGCCGATGTGAACCACTTCCATGCCGCCGGCGGGCTCGGCTTTCTGATCCGCGAACTGCTCGACGCGGGCATCCTGCATGAGGATGTGCAGACGGTGTGGGGCGAAGGGCTGCGCCCCTACGCGGTCGAGGCCAGGCTCGGCGCCGACGGCGGCGTCGTGCGCGAGGCTTCGCCGCGCGAGAGCGGGGACGAGAAGGTGCTGGCGCCGTTCAAGAAGGCGTTCCAGCCGAGCGGCGGTCTGAAAGTGCTTTCGGGCAATCTCGGCCACGCCGTCATCAAGACATCGGCGGTCAAGCCGGAGCGGCGCATCATCGAGGCGCCGGCCAAGGTGTTCGACAGCCAGCAAGGCCTGAACGAGGCGTTCACGGCGGGGTCGCTGACCGGCGACTTCATCGCCGTCATTCGGTTCCAGGGTCCGAAGGCCAACGGCATGCCGGAATTGCACAGGCTGACCACCGTGCTCGGCATCCTGCAGGACCGCGGCCAGCATGTGGCGCTGGTCACCGACGGCCGCATGTCGGGCGCTTCAGGCAAGGTGCCGGCGGCGATCCACGTGACGCCGGAAGCGGCGGAGGACGGGCCTATCGCCAGGATCCATGACGGCGATATCATCAGGCTCGACGCCGAGGCCGGGACGCTGGAGGTACTGGTGCCAGCCGGCGATTTCGCACTGCGCCGCCCCGCGGACAGCGACCTCATAGGCAATGAATTCGGCTTCGGCCGCGAGCTTTTCGCCGGGTTCCGGCAGTTGGTGGGACGCGCCGACCATGGCGCCAGCGCCTTCGGTACGGCATGATTTTTTCGGCAATAGGGAAGAGCGGCTAATGGCTGCTCTCCACTGGATCTATTGAACCGTCAGTTCGGCTCGCGCGCCGGCCCTGACCGTTACCGTGCCTTCCTTCGAGCTGTTGTCCGATTTCTCCGAAACCACCGCGTAGTCACCGGCCGACAGGGTGGCTTGAAACTTCTGATCATAGGCGTAGCCGACCGACTTGCGGGTTCCGTCGATGGCCTTCCTGGCCTCGAATATCTCGATCTTCGAGGCTCCTGGCGCGGTTATCGTCAGCATGCCGGCGTTCATCGCGATCTTCAGATCCTGATGGTCGCCAACCTTGACGCTGAACGGCTGCTCGGCCACCGCAAGGTCGACCGTCGCGACCATTACATAATCGTCGGGCGGCAGATCGAACTTGCTGTCCGGACCGTAGGCATAAGTCACCTCCTGCCTGGTTCCGTCGACGTTCTTTTTCGCCTGGAGCACTTTGAAGCCGATGCCCGAACCCTCGGCCTTGTCGCCGCCGGCAGCATAATAGGCGTTGGCGACGACACGCCCGACGCCGACGATGATGTCCTTGTCGATGACCCTGCCGGCGGCAAGCGGGATCGTCTCGATAACCATGCCCTGGCCGATCGTGACCGTCACCTTCTGGTCACCGGCCGGCAGCACGACTTTCGTATCACCGTAATAGGTCGCCGGGGTGTCGACGCCGGGATAGCCGATTACGACAGCCGCGCCGTCATCAACGTCCGCTCCTTCGCTTGGCCGCGGGTGGATGACCAGCGTGCCGGCATTCAGGTTGAAGTGCGGTTTGGCGACCTGGCCAGGCTCTATCTCGATCTTCTGTTCGGCCCTGGCCTCGCCGGCACGCGCGACGACGATATAGTCGCCCGGCTCCAGATTGCCCTTGTAGGTGCCATATTCGGTGGTGACGGGATCGCCGCGCGTGCCGTCGGAATTCGCCTTGTAGATCTCCCAGGCATTGCCGTCGGTGACGGGATCGCCACCCTCGGCAAGCACGACGGTGGGAACGAAATTGGACTCCGCCGGCTGAGCGGGCGCCGGCTGGGGAGCAGGCTGCGGGGCGGGAGTGGGTTCAGGGGCGGGTGGCGGAGGCGCAACGGTCTCGACGAGCGCGTCCTGCAATGCCTTTTCATCCGACGCTTCGATATATTTGCCGCCGGTATTGTCGGCGAGGCAACCGATCTGCTTGCCCTCGGCGGCCGTCAGGCCGAAGCCGACGACATTGACGGTGAAGTCGACGCCAGCAGCCTCCAGTTCCTTGCCGAGCGCACAGGGATCGCCGCTACATGTCTCGATGCCATCGGTGATGAGAACGACCGTCGCCTTGTCCTCGGTGTATTTCAATGCTTCCGCCGCTTGCTTGACCGCAGCGGTCAGCGGCGTCTTGCCCTGAAATTTCAGACTGTCGGCCGCGGCTGAGATCGCACTTGCCGAGCCTGCCTGCGGCGGCACGATAAGTTCGATGTCGTCGCAACTGGCCTTCTCGCGATGGCCATAGGCCATGAGGCCGATTTCCTCGTCGGCCGGGACCGATTGCAGCACGTTCCGCAGCGATTGACGGGCGATTTCGAGCTTGGACTTGCCGTCGATCTGCGCCCACATCGAGCCGGAGGCATCGAGAATGACGATGACGCGATCGGCGGCGAAACCGAACCCCGTCATCCACAGCAGCAGGGCCGCCGCAGCGGCGCTCCGCACGAATCCCGCCATCGAATATCTCCCCCAATCAGTCGCCGCCGCTCGGCGCCGGAAAGCTATTTGACGCTGCGTTGCGACACAAGCCCGGGTGGAGCACGAAGCTGCGTCGCCTCCGTGCAAAACCGTCAATAGGTCGTGCGGCGTTCCTCGGAAGGCGGCCGGCCGAATTGCAGCCGGTAGCTCTGGGCAAAATAGGAATGCGAGGTGAAGCCGGTGGCGATTGCCACGTCGAGGATCGGCATGTTGGTCTGGCGCAGCAATTCGCGCGCCCGCTCGAGCCTGAGCCGCATATAATAGCGCCCGGGCGTCACACTGAGATGGCGCAGGAACAGGCGCTCGACCTGGCGCACCGACAGGCCCGCCGACTTGGCAAGCTGCACCGCCGACAGCGGCTCGTCGAGATGGTCGGCCATCAGCTCGACGATGCGGCGCAGCTTCTCCGACTTGCCGGTCAGGTCGCGTTCCGGGCCGACGCGCTGGCGGTCGCCGGCCGAGCGGATGCGCTCATGCTGGAACTGGTTGGCGACGCCATTGGCGAGGCTCGAGCCGAAATCGCCGCGCACGATCTCCAGCATCAGGTCGATCGATGTAGTGCCGCCGGCGCAGGTGTAGCGCTTGCGGTCGATCTCGAAGACGTTGCCGGTGCAGTTGATGTCCGGAAAGCGTTCGAGGAAGCCGGCGCGGTTTTCCCAATGGATGGTGCAGCGATAGCCATCGAGCTGGCCTGCTTCGGCAAGCAAATAGGAGCCGACCGAAAGCGCGCCGAGCGCATTGCCGCGCCGGCCCCAACTGCGCAGCGCTGCCAGCACCTTGCTCTTGCCGGGAAATTCCGTCGTCAGCCCGACCGAGACGAACAGGATATCGACCGGCGGCAGATCGGCAACCGCGTAGTCGATCTTGAGCGGCAGGCCGTTGGACGCCATGACGGCGTCGCCGTCGGCCGACACCGTAGTCCAGCCATAGAAATCGCGGCCGAGCAGCCGGTTCGCCGACCGGAACGTGTCGATTGCTGCGGCCAGCGAGAACATGGAGAACTTGTCGACCAACAGAAACCCGAACTGCCGCCCGCCCTGAACGGGATCATTGGTGACCGGCCGTTCTAAGGGAACAGTGAGGTTCGGCAAGGACGCTGCTTTCTGGTCAGAAGGAAGGCCGTTTCAATCCGGCTGCGAGATAGGCGGAAGCTAGCGTGTTGGCCATCAGCATGGCAATGGTCATCGGTCCGACGCCGCCAGGCACCGGCGTGATGGCGCCGGCCGCCTTCGCTGCTTCGGCAAAGGCGACGTCGCCGACGAGGCGCGTCTTGCCTTCGCCCTTTTCAGGTGCGGCGACGCGGTTGATGCCGACATCGATGACGGTGGCGCCAGGCTTGACCCAGTCGCCGCGGACCATTTCAGACCGGCCGACGGCGGCGACCAGAATATCGGCGGTGCGGGCAAGCGCCGGCAGGTCCCTGGTCCGGCTGTGTGCGATGGTGACGGTGCAATTGGCGGCAAGCAGAAGATTGGCCATCGGTTTGCCGACGATGTTCGAACGCCCGACGACGACCGCATTGAGACCGGACAGGTCCTTGCCGCGCACGCGTTCGATCAGCAGCATCGAGCCGGCCGGCGTGCAAGGCACGAAGGCGGTCTCGAGTTCGCCGGTGCCGAGCTTGCCGACATTGATGAAGTGGAAGCCGTCGACATCCTTCTCCGGCGCGATGGTCTGGATGATCTTGCCGGAATCGATATGGCCGGGAAGCGGAAGCTGCACGAGGATGCCGTTGATGGCCGGATCGGCGTTGAGCTGGCCGATGATCTTCAACAGGTCCGGCTCGGAGGTTTCGGCCGGCAGCGTGTGCTGAACCGAATGGAAGCCGCATTCCTTGGCGGTGCGGGATTTGGAGGCGACATAGACCTGGCTCGCCGGATCCTCGCCGACGATGACCACGGCGAGACCGGGCTGCCGTCCGCCCTTTTCCGCCAGTTCGGCGGTCAGGGCCTTGACCCGCCGCACCACGTCTTCGGCGACGCTTTTTCCGTCAATCAACTCAGCCATGAACCACCCTCGACGCCTATCGCGTAAGCCTGCCGCGTTAAAACATCCATGCGGCGCGCTCCAGATATCTTTTATGCAGGCCGTTGCCCAGAACCATGCGCTGCGGGCGGACATGCAGCTCGGCATTTTCACGAAAATCGAGCCGGGCAATCCCGTCAATGCGCCGTCCCATGCCGTTAACTCGAAACCGGCATGTTTTATTCGACGCTCAGAAATAGCGGGCGCGCGCGGTTTTCGGTGAGCTCGCGAACGACCTCGCGGAATTCGCGCAGGCTGGCGCGGATTTCCTCGATCTGGCTTTGCTGATCGGCGGCTTCCGAGGCCTGATTTGCCTTCCTCGACCAGGCCTGAGTACGGGCCGAATGCGGCGGCGGGGGTTGCTGCGGATAAGGTGCCCGACCGGCATAGAACGGCTGCGGGTGGAACGCAGGCGGCATCGCTGCGGTGGAATTTGTCGCGGCGGAAGTCTCACCGGACGCCATCTCCTCCGGCGCTCTGCCAGGCACGAGCCGGCGCAGCGCCGACAACACGGCACCGATCGCGCCTGGACGTTTGGTGCGCGCGATCTCGACCGGCTGAGCGGGAGGCGGCGCTGCCCGGTATGCTGCGTGATCCGCGGAACCGGCATCGGGGCCGCCAAGGGAGCCAGCGGGGTCGAAAAACCCATCGGCAGCTGCAGCCTCTTCCATCAGTATGGTGCCGGCCTTTGGCTCATCAGGATCGGGCTGGCTTATGCCGGAGGCTGCCAACAGGATCGGACTGGCACGCGCTTCGCGGCGCGAGCGGGCAAGACGATGGCGTGTGGCGGCATCCTCGCGCCATGACGGGCCTGCGCGGTCCTCTAGCGAAACCAGCGATGCTTCGTCCTCGCCGCGCACCGCCTCGACGAGCGACAGCAAGGACTGCTCGTTCCTCCAGTGTTCACGATTTTTCCTATAAGCCATGGTTTCTGGAGCCTTCCCCTCGGGCTGGGACGTAGCGACCGCCACCGGTTAAGCGATGCTAAACAGGCATAGGAAATAAAAGGTTAATTTGGTCGCCGCGCGGCTGCGCAACTACATGCGCATCCCAACCGTAAGGTCGGGGTTTCCGCCTGATCACGGTCCCAACAGGGCTTCCCCGCCCTGCCGCGAACGTCTATGGGGAAGCCATCTCTATGGGAGGCTTTCGATGACGATCAGGCTTGTTCTCGCCGGTTGCGGCAATATGGGCTACGCCATGCTCTCGGGCTGGCTGAAAGCCGGCAAGCTGGCTCCGGCGGTGGTGTTCGTGGTCGAGCCCAATGCCGAGTTGCGCAAGCGTGCCGAAGCACTGGGCTGCGCTGCTGCCGCGGATGCCGGCGCCATCCCGGCGGACGCCGTGCCGACCGTCGTCGTCATTGCGGTGAAGCCGCAGGTGATCCGCGACGTGACGGCTGGCTACATCCGCTTCAACGATGGCCGGACCACCTTCCTCAGCATCGCCGCCGGAACGCCGGTGGCCACGTTTGAAGGTATTCTCGGCGACCGCGCGCCGATCGTGCGCTGCATGCCCAACACGCCGGCGGCGATCGGCAAGGGCATGATGGTGGTGTTTTCCAACAGGCTGGTTTCCGACGAGACTAAACGCTTCGTCGCCGACCTGCTTTCGGCAAGCGGGCAGGTGGCCGATATCGACGACGAGGCCCTGATGGATGCGGTGACGGCAGTCTCCGGGTCGGGGCCGGCGTATATCTTCCATTTCATCGAAGCGCTGACCGTGGCCGCCGAGAAAGCCGGCCTGCCGACCGGGACTGCCAAGCTCTTGGCCATGCAGACGGTCTACGGCGCCGCATCGCTGGCCGCCGAAAGCGGCGAGGAGCCGGGCGTGCTCAGGCAGCAGGTGACCAGCCCCAACGGCACCACGGCTGCGGCCCTTGCAGTACTGATGGGCGAGGACCGGCTGACGCGCCTGCTCACCGAGGCGGTGGAAGCGGCGCGGCTGCGGTCTATAGAGCTGGGGAAGTAACAGCCGGTTGCGGATTACACGAGGTCGGTATGCGAAAAGTCGTTGCCCTTGTAGAGCAGTGCGGAGCCGTGACTTTTTGCGCAGGCATAAGAAAGGCAGTCGGCTAAGTTGAGCTGGGCGGGATGTCCGCGCCCCTTTCCGTAGTCTGAAAACGCCTGGATCGCGAGCTTGGCATCGCTGGCGTCGATCGGCACAATTTCGATTTCGGCCTCGCGAAGAAACGCCTCTATCGCATCTCCGGCGACAACCGGCGGCACGGCAAGCATCGTCGAAAGCCGCATCGCCGCTTCAAGCACCACCAACGCCGAAGTTATTCTCGCGGGCGCTGCCTCAATGCGGTTACTCAACTCGCCGGCATCCTCTTCGCCTGAAAGAATCGCGACAACCACGGAGGTGTCGATGAACATCAGGAATGGCCCCACATCTCATCGATCTCATCCTTCGTCACAGCCCGACCACCTTGGCCTGCCTTGGCCTTGAAGTCGTTGGCAATGGCAGCAAGCCGCTCAGCCAGGGGAATGCGTCCGCTCTCCCGCTTCAACTCGGATTCAAGCGCTTCGATGACCGCTTCGGTCATCGAAATCTTGCGTTTGGCAGCAAGCTCTCGCGCCAGTTCGCGTGCGCGCGGGTCCCTGATCTGAAGATTCATGTGATCGCCTCCGCCTTCATCGTCAATACAATATAGAGAGTTGTAATGACAATGCCAGTGGGCCCGGCCAAAGGCCACCGCGACAGCTCACCGGTCGACAGCGTCACGCCCATACAGCATCTCGTCCTGCAGCCGGCGCAAGGCGAACAGCCTGGTCGTCGGGTCGGGCGCGGCATTGTCGGCGGTGAGCAATTCGCCTTTCCTCACCGGTTTCAGCACCTTGCCGCCTTCGAGCAGACCGACCGGCACGGCGCGATGGGCGCGGGCCTGTTCGACGGTCATGGTCCAGGAGCGGTAGCAGGTCTCGCCGATCGCATCGAAAACCTCGCCTGCCGCCAGATCGCGCTTGGCCACGGCGCAGACCTCGGCCACCGGCCGCGGCAGCGGCACCATGTCGGGCTTGCCGTAAAGCGCGATGCGAGCCGCCGTCAGCGGCACTTCCAGCGAGGTCAGATGGTAGGGCCTGAAGAAGCTGTAATAGGGGCCGTGGCCGATATGCAGATCGTCCATGCGCTCGATGATGCGCGGATGGGTCGCCTCGACGATTACGAAGACGCCGGGCGCCACGCCCTTGCCGACGGTGTAGTCGACGACGCCCTTCTTCGACAGAATGCCGCCCTGCTCGCGCGGGATCAGCACCTTGACCAGCTCGTCGCGATCGGCCTTGGGGCCGTGCATGCCGGGAACGTCGGGCACCAGCCCGGTGGCGTTGGCAATGGCGCACATCTCGACCATGGTTTTCGAGCCGTCGACGAACTCGACCAGCATGCGCGGATTCATGTTGCGGCGCAGCGCCTCCTCGCGGTAGTCGTCGGGAACGGCGTCGTGGTTGAGAGGGTTGTTCTTGCCCTTGCCGGCGGAGACGATGGTGTAGCCGAGCGCCGAGGCGAACTCGATCAGCTCCATGCAGCTCGACGGCTCGTCGCCGGCGCCGACCGAATAGACGACGCCGAGCCGGTCGGCCTGCTGCTTTAGATAGCAGCCGATGGTGACGTCGGCCTCGACATTCATCATCACCAGGTGCTTGCCGTGCTGCATCGCCATCAGGTCGAAATCGGCGGCGACCCCGGGCTTGCCGGTGGCATCGATGACGACATCGATAAGCGGATTGGTGACCAGCATTTCGTTCGAGGTGACGGCGATCTTGCCGCTTTCGATCGCCTGGCTGACCTTCGAAGTGCTGTCCGCTTCGGCTGCCATCGCCTGGTCGCCATAAGCAATGCGGATGGCGTCACGCGCCGTATGCGGGCGGCGCGTCGAGATCGCGCAAACCGAAATGCCCGGCATCAGCATCCCTTGGGTCACCAGGTCGGTGCCCATCTCGCCCGAACCGATAACGCCGATGCGCACCGGGCGGCCTTCCGCGGCGCGCTTGGCAAGATCGCGGGCAAGCCCGGTCAAGGCGACATTGGTCATACTGGAACGTCCACTGCTTTTTGATTTGAAGCGGGAATAGCAGGGAACGGCAACCCATTGCCAATCGAAACCGGCCGCGGCGGTCTTTTCTTGCGCATGACCCCGGAAACCAGAATTGTTCCTATGAAGACATGCACCCGGCCGAAGGACTAACGAGGGTCCTGTGGCGCCAAGGGCCCGCGTTGAAGCGGCGGAACGGGCCGTTAAGCCCGGATGGATCGCAGCCAAGAAATGTACGGAAATTCTTAGTCATTCTTTTATGCAATCCTGCTTTAATAGGGAAATGGACTGGCGTGCCCGCATTTTTAGGTGTTTTTTCCGCGCTATGCGACCGATCGGCGAGAGCGGCAACGTTGCTACTATTTTTGCTCTATCTTTGCCGATTGTCGTCGGCGGTGCGGGCCTCGGTATCGAGACTTCCTATTGGTATTACAGCAGCCTGAAGCTACAAGCGGTGGCGGATGCGGCGGCCTATGCTGGCGCTTTGGAAAAGGTTTCGGGATCCGACACGCCAAAGATTGTCTCCGCAGCGACAGCGTCAGCGACCACGAACGGCTGGGGACCGTCAGCAGGTACAATAGAGGTCTTCTCGCCTCCGTCAGCCGGTCCAAATGTCGGAAAAAAGGCGGTTGAGGTAGTCGTTCATCAGAACCTCGATCGGTTCTTTACGTCGATATTCACGCAAAACGCAGTTGGCGCACAAGCAAGGGCGGTGGCTCTTATTACGGATGCTTCAAAAGCCTGCATTTTGACGGTCGATCCTTCCGCTTCGAAAGCGGCGCTCTTTTCCGGCAGTTCGACCACAAAACTGACAGGCTGCTCCGTCATGTCGAATTCGATAGCTCCGGACGCCATCAAACTTCAGGGATCGGCAAGCCTTGATGTCGATTGCCTGATATCGGCAGGCGGTGTTTCGTTGAGCAACGTCGTGAAGACCGTTTGCGCCAGCCTGATAACTCAGGCGCTGCCCGCTGCTGATCCTTTTGCCGACCTGCCGGCGCCGCCGGCCACGAACCCTTGTCAAAACGGCAATCAGTCAACCTTGCAACCTGGAACATACTGCAAGGGGCTCAGCTTGAGCGGCAATGTAACCCTCTCGCCCGGGATATACGTCATTGAGGGAGGCGATTTCAAAGCGAGCTCGAATGCAAATATTTCCGGCGAGGGTGTCGTCATTTATCTGGCCGATACCTCCGGCGTTAGCATGAACGGCACGGCGACCGTCAAGCTCAGCGCACCGACGTCGGGCACCTATTCAGGTGTGCTGTTCTATGGCGACAGAGCCAACCTGGCGGGATCCAACACGTTTAATGGCACGGCGGATTCGCTATTGACAGGCGCTCTGTATTTTCCAACACAGGGCGTCAATTATCTCGGCAATTTCTCGGGCAAGGGTGGTTGCACGCAGGTCGTCGCAAGTACCGTGCAATGGTCCGGCAACGCAAACATCATTCAGGATTGCACGAGCCTTGGAATGCGAGACATTCCGGCCACGCAAACCGTTCAGCTTGTCGAGTAGTTTTCGTGGATCGGCTACAAGTCCGGATGCTCCGGAGTGATTCGGGTGTTGCCGCGGTAGAGTTTGCGCTGGTTCTGCCCGCCCTTTGCCTGGTACTTCTTGGCATCATCGACGGCTGGTCTTTTGTCTCGAGCGCATTGTCGATGCGTGCAGGCGTCAAAACCGCGGCGAACCTCGTGATGCAAGGAGCAGTCGAGGATACGACCATCCAAGCTGTCGCTCTTTCGAGCTGGGAAAACCATCCTGATGGCGCGCAGGTGGCAGTGAGTCGGAAATACACGTGCGGGAACATCGTGGCCGATCCATCGGTCCTGTGCGACACTTTGAAAGCCCCCTCGGTCTTCCTCGTAATACAGGCGACAGCCACCTGGTCACCGCCCTTCAGTTTTGGCGCGTTTTCCCTCTCGCGCGAACTCAGTCATCAACAGGTGATTCGTGTCCGCTAAGTCGAGAGCTTTCACGGGGGATGCATCAGGCGGAGCTGCATTAGAGTTCGCGCTGATCGCGCCTTTTCTGATAATGCTTTTGATCGGCATCTTTGCATTCGGCTGGGCTCTGAATGCTATGTCGAGTGTTCGGTACACGCTGGAAACGTCGTCACGTGCGCTGCAAATGAAGAACTCGCTGACGCAGGCCCAGATCCAAGCCATTGCCACGGAAAAATTACTGGATTTGG
Source organism: Mesorhizobium sp. M0854 (assembly GCF_040319815.1). NCBI lineage: Bacteria > Pseudomonadati > Pseudomonadota > Alphaproteobacteria > Hyphomicrobiales > Phyllobacteriaceae > Mesorhizobium > Mesorhizobium sp. M0854. The sequence goes on along the minus strand of NZ_JAMYOL010000015.1, from coordinate 9,652 downwards.
GATTGAAAGACGTCGATGTAACAATAGCAATCGACGCCCCCAGCGGCGGCTTTCGCATGGCACATCTGACCGCCCAATATGCGTTCGTGATCGAGTTCCCGTATTTCAACCGATATCCGATAAATTATCAGACAACTGTCACAGTTCCCCTGATTGCATCGTGAGCACGTCCCCGGCCAGTCGAGCGGCCACCTTTCGCAGGATGTTCGCTGCACGCCGCCTTTATAGGCGATCGCCTTGTACAGCGTGCCGTTGCCGGCTTTGTTCCGGCCGAGCCCCCACCCCTCGCCCAGCGCTGCGCGGCCGCTACTTGTTTGTTGACAGGCATGCGAGGCCTACATGTGGAATTTGGCAGCAGAGGGCTGGAGGCTCCTCAAGCAGAGCGTCATCGGCTTCATCGACGACAATGCGCTGAGCCATGGGGCGGCGATAGCGTTTTATGCCACGACCTCGCTTGCGCCGATCCTGCTCATCGTTGTCGCTATTGCCGGCATGGCCTTCGGGCACGAGGCGGCGCAACTCGCCCTTTCGGCACAGATCGCTGGCCTGATGGGGCCGCAAAGTGCCGAGCTGCTGCAGGCGACGATCGAGAGCGCCTCGCAGAAGGAAGCGGGAACCCTTGCCAGCATTCTGGGGCTGGTCACGCTGTTCGTCGCCGCATCCGGCGTGTTCGGCGAAATGCAGCTGGCGCTGAACGAAATCTGGAAAGTCAAACCGACCGGGGCAACGATTTCACGAATGGTGCGGGCACGCATTGCAAGCCTGGGCCTGGTCGCCGCGCTTGGTTTCCTGCTGCTGGTGTCGCTGGTCGTAAGCGCTGCAATTTCGGCGCTCGGAGAGGTCATCAACGCCGACCTGCCGTTCGGCACCATCATCCTGAGCGCCATCAACGGGATCGTCTCGTTTGCCCTGATCACACTGCTGTTTGCCGCAATCTACAAGGTGCTGCCGGACCGCAGCCTGCAATGGCGCGATGTCGGCATCGGCGCCGCGGTCACCGGGTTTCTGTTCACCATCGGCAAGTCGCTGATTGGCTGGTATATCGGAACCAGCGCCATCTCATCATCATACGGCGCGGCCGGCGCCCTGCTCGTCGTGCTGTTATGGGTCTATTATTCAGCGGAGATATTTCTGCTGGGCGCCGAATTCACGCGAGCCTATTCGGTTCGACATGGCAGCCGGTCCGATTTGAAGAACAAGGTGGAATTGCATGGCAAATGAGTTCACGCCGAAATTCGACCTAGCCGACGAGGTGGTGGTGGTCACCGGCGCCTCGCGCGGCATCGGCCGCGCCAGGACAACCGCACTGGGTCAAACCTAGTGTCCGGCTTCCTCATTCATTGCCGGCAAGCCAACGGACCATATTCGCCATCAGTCTTCCGTAGAACGGCCACGCGAGGAAATCCTGCGAGAGCCAATGCGGGCCGATATCGGTTGCCCAGGCAATCGTGCGGCCGCGGCCATGGCTATCGACGGCAAGGAGCGGCCAGTCGGTGCCGCGATGGTGGCAGGTCGCCAGAAGCCGGGACGAACCGTCGCGCCTGAATTCCAGCTTGTTCATGCCGAGAATCGGCGGCAAAGGCCCCTCCACCCCGGAAAAAATCGGATGTGACGACTGCAGGATGGAGGCCTGCAGGCCTTGCGGCACCTCCATGCCGTCGCAGTAGGGTAGGCAACGGACCGGCAGAACGTCCTCGACCGGGGTGTCGTGGAAACGCGCCGTCCCGAACATGCCCTGAAAGCCCATATAACCGCCGGCCAGCATCAGCCCGCCGCCACCTTCGACATAGGCCTTGAGCACATCGAGGCGGTTGACGCCGACACGCCCGGTGCGGGCATCCGGCGTCACCAGCAATGTCAGGGCGCCGACATCGGAGATCACCACCGCCTGATATTGGGCGAGCCCATCGAGGTCATAGGGAAACTCCGCGCTGCAACGCTCGCCGCCGATCTGCGTGACCGCGATGCCTTCAGTGGTCAGCGCGGCATTGAAGGCCGTCGCGCCATTTGTCGAGGTCGCACTTGTAAGCACGTCGCTGCCGATGGCAACCGAGGTCGTCGCTGCAAAGGTTTCGCCTGCAAGCAATATCTTCATTGCCGCCCCGCACTGTTTCATTCGAGAGGTTTTTAGGAAGGGCGCCGGATGGACCGGCGCCCCCTAGAACTCAAGCCCTACAGGATCAGAATTTGAATTCGGCCAGATTTTCGGGAGTTACGATCTTGGCCGGACCAAGGATCAGTTCGCCGCCGGCGCCAATCGTGTATTCGCCGAGCCTGCCTGCCGTGAACTTCTCACCCTCCTTGCCGGTGATCTTGCATTGCGCAAACGCCTGGGCCGTCTGATAGGTAAGATAGCCAAGATCGGTGACGTTCCACCAGATATCCTGAGCCGCTTCGTCCTTGATGTATTTCGAGATCAGAGTGGCCGGCGCGAGGCCGGTCAGCTTGACCTTGCCGATCATGCCCGCTTCCTCGAGTGCACGCGCGGCCGCCGGAAGGCCGATGCCTGCCGGGACGATGATCACCTTGAGATCGGGAAACGCCTGCACCAGCGCCAATGCCTGCTGCTGGTTGATCTGTTCGCTTTCTTCGCCATAGGCCACCTGCACCAGCTTCATTTTGGAGAACTTCGGCTCGGCCGCCATTTTCGCCTTCATGAAGTCGATCCAGGCATTCTGGTTGGTCGCCGTCGGCGTCGACGACAGGATCGCGAATTCGCCTTCACCGCCGCTGAGGGCGAATGCACTTTGGAGCATCATCTCGGCGAGGCTGTCGCCCTTCACCTGATTGACGAACACCGCACGCGCATCGGCGGCCACATCGGAGTCATACGAAATCACTCTGACGCCCTGCTGAACGGCGCGCTTCAGCGCAGGCGCGACGGCGTTGGCGTCGTTGCCGGCAATTGCGATGACTCCGACCTTCTGCGAGACAAGGCTGTTGATGAATTCGATCTGCGCCTCGGCGGTCGCCTGCGATGGGGCGACCTGGGTAGCGGTGCCGCCAATTTCCTTGGCTGCCTCTTGTGCGCCTCCAAAGGCCACTTTGAAGTAGGGATCCGTGTCGAGCTTGGGCAGGAAACCGACCGTTACGGGTTCCTTGGCGCACTCCTGGCTGAAGGCCAGCGAGCTTTGCGCAAGCAGAACCGCGGATGCGAGCAGGGCTAATCTAAACGCTTTCATTGTGACTCCTCCGTCAAAATTCGGGCTTGAAGGAAGGGGCCCGAGATCACCCCTTTGTCTCGCGCATTGCGCGGGATCTGCTGAGCATCTCCTGTGTGGAGCGCCAGTAATTGCCGACCAGCAGCGAGCCGATCAAAAGCAGGCCGATGATCATGCCCTGCGCGTCGCCACCGATCTGGTTCAGCGCCAGCACGTTGCGGATGATGGCGATCAGGACCAGTGCCAGCATGACGCCGGTCAGGCGGCCCTTGCCGCCAAAGACGCTGATGCCGCCGAGCAGCACGATGGTGATGACGTCGAGCTCCATGCCGAGCGCATTGTTGGCGCGGGCGTTGGAAAGGCGCGCGGTGTAGACGATGCCGGCTATCGCCGCGACGACGCCCGAGACGACGAACAGGTTCAGCACCATCCGGCGCGTGTTTATGCCGGAATAGCGCGCCACTTCGGGGCTGCCGCCGAGCGCGTAGATGCGCTTGCCGGTCGGCGTCTTCTGCAGCACGACCGCAAACACCGGCGCCAGCACCAGGAAGGGCACGATGGTCCACGGTATCTCGGTGCCAGGCAGGTTGTTGATGCCGAAATCGACGACCGCAGGCGGCAGGATGTTGACCGAGCCGGTGCCGAGCAGGATGTAGCCAATGCCTCGATATAGCGCCATGGTGCCGAGCGTCACAACCAACGACTGCAGTCCAAGGCCCGAGACCAGATAGCCGTTGAAGGCGCCGAGCAGGCCGCCGATGACGAGCGTCAGCGGGATTGCGGCAAGTGTCGGCACACCGGCCTGGACCAGCAAGCCAAAGACGACGGACGTCAGCGCCAGCACCGAGGCGATCGACAGGTCGATCTCGCGGGTGATGATGAGCAGCGCCATCGGCAGGATCAGCAATGCCTTTTCCGAGGCGCTGGCGGCCAGTTGCGAGAGATTGAAGCCGGAAACGAAATTCGGCACGAAGATCGCGGCATAGAGGAAGATGGCCACGCAAGAGGTCGCCAGCAGCAGATCCCAGAAGTCGATCGAACGGAGGAACTTTTTCACCGCGCCCTCGCCTGTCTTGCCTGCTCGGCCCGCCGCACGATGAAGGTGTCGATGCCGATGGCGACCAGGATCACGAGGCCGTAGACGCCCTGCAGCCACAGCGGGTCGACGCGCACCAGCGTCAGCCCGTTCTTGATGACGAGCAGCGTGAGCGCGCCGAGGATGATACCGAGCAGCGTGCCCGAACCACCGCGGATGGCGACGCCGCCGACCACCGCCGACGCGATCACGGTGAGTTCGAAGCCGAGCGCGACGCGTGCATCGATGGTCGCATAGCGCGATGCCCACAGCGCGCCGCACAGGCCGCCGAGCAGGCCGGCCATGCCAAAGGCCAGCAGAATGCGGCGGTCGACGGGGATGCCGATAAGACGCGCGCCGTCGGGATTGGAGCCGGCGGCGAACAGTTCGCGCCCGATCGCTGTGCGATAGAGCAGCACGTAGCCCAGGCACAGGATAACGATCGCGATGACGACGATCAGCGGCACGCCGGCGATCTTCAGGCCGGTCATGTCGAGCCAGGCTTGCGTGACTTCGTCGGCGCTGATCTGGTCACCGGCTGCCCAGATCGAGTTGAAGCCGCGGAAGATCGACATCGAGGCCAGCGTGACGACGATCGCCGGGATCTTTCCCCTGGTGACGACGAGGCCGTTGATCAGGCCGGCGACGCCACCGACGGCGCATGCGGTTATCAGGCCAATGCCGATGTCGAGCCCTGGATAGGCCTGGACCATGCTGGCCGCCATGTAAGCCGACAGGCCGATCACCGCAGCGATCGAAAGGTCGATGTTGCGGGTGATCAGCACCAGCATCTGCGCGAGTGCTGCAACGACGAGCAGGGCGGCATCCATCGACACGGCGGTCAGGTTTGCAGCGCTCACCATGCGCGGGTTGATGATGGTGACCGGGACGGCGACCGCCAGCATCGCGGCGAGCAGACCGAACTCCCGCCGCTTCAGTATGTCGAGCGGTCCTTTTCTCTTCTCCTCGCCGGCGGCCTGTGCCGCCGCATCGGCGCTTTCGCCGGCCTTGGTCGCTGCTTCCAGCACCTTTTCCTGAGTGGCTTCGCCCCTGGCAAATTCGGCCGTCCGATGGCCTTCGCGCAGGACGATGATGCGGTCGCACATGCCGATGAGCTCGGGCATTTCGGAGGAGATCAGGATGATTGCCATGCCCTGGGCGGCAAGGTCGGCGATCATCGCATGCACTTCCGCCTTGGTGCCGACATCGATGCCTTGCGTCGGCTCATCGAGGATGAGGACGCGCGGTTCGGTGCGCAGCCATTTGGCCAACACTACCTTCTGCTGGTTGCCGCCGGACAGTTCCTTTACCGGCTGCGCGTAGCCGAAAAAGCGAAGCTTCATGCGCTTCAGCCAGTCCGAAACCAGATTGATCGCGCGGTTCGTGCCGTAGAAGCCGGAGCGGGCTGCCTTGTCGAGGACGGGCAGCACAGCGTTGTCGAGGATGGAAAAATCCATCACCAGGCTCTGGCCCATGCGGTCTTCCGAGACATAGGCGATGCGCGCATCCATGGCGTCGCGTGCCGAGGCGAAGCGCACTGCCTCGCCGTCGATCAGGATTTCGCCGGCATCGGGCTGGTCGATTCCGAACAGCACGCGCGCGATCTCGGTCCGCCCGCTGCCGACCAGGCCGCCGAGCCCGAGCACCTCGCCGGCATGGAGCTTGAGGTCGATATTGGAAAAGCCGCCGGCGTGCGAAAGCCCCCTCGCCTCCAGCACCAGTGCGCCAGTGGCGTGGCTTCGTTGCGGATAGAGGTCGGTGACCTCGCGGCCGACCATCATGCCGATGGCAGCGGCGCGGCCAAGCTCGGCCTTCGGCTTGACGCCAATGAGGCGCCCGTCGCGCAGCACCGCGATGCGGTCGGCGATGCGGAAGATCTCGTCCATGCGGTGGCCGACGAACATCATCGCCACGCCATGCAGCCGCAGGTCGGCGACGACGGTGAACAGCCGCTCGACCTCGCGCTGCGACAGGGCGGCCGTCGGCTCGTCCATGATCAGCACCCGCGCGTCGAGCGACAGGGCGCGGGCGATCTCGACCAGTTGCTGTTCGGAGGTGCGCAACGTTCCGAGCCGGGTTTCGGCCGGCACGTCGAGGCCGACTGTCGCCAGCACCCTGCGCGCGCCGGCAAGCATGGCGGCGTTGTCGATGCCGCCGAAGCGGTCGCGCGGCATATGGCCGAGATAGATGTTCTCCGCCACCGAAAGATCAGGGAAAAGACCGGGGTGCTGGTGCATGACCGAGATGCCGGCAGCCTGGGCGTCGTGCGGCGAATGGAAGACCACAGGCTTGCCATCGACTTCGACATGGCCGCCGGTCGGGAGATACACGCCGGCCAGCAGCTTCACGCAGGTGCTCTTGCCGGCGCCGTTTTCGCCAAGCAGAGCCAGCACCTCGCCTGAGCGCAATTCGAAGGACGCGTCCTTGAGGGCAATCGTGCCGCCGAAGGCTTTTGTCGCCTGAACCAGGGCAACGGGGACAGCCGCGTCGCTCTTCACCATGGCGTCGGCTTCGCCTAATGCGCCCAAGTGCAGCACCTTTCCTCCCTGGTCCTGTTTTTTCAATTTGCTATATTAAATGGCCGAATGCCGCAACTGGAAAATTGACTTCCATGGCCGCGAAGGGCACTGTCGCGTCGCGCACGGGTGCGATTGGAGTGCTCGACCCCGCGGCAGCCTCAAAGCTGCAAGCGGCTGGAGTGGCTCTGCGGGAATGAATGGGGAGGCGCCGGTTTTGTCCGGAAAAGGCAGCAATTCGGTCAAGGTTCGGCATTATAACGAGCGCTTCGTGCTTGATGCCATTCGCCGCCTGAAGGAGGCATCCAAGTCCGATCTGGCGCGCGCCGCAAATCTGACGCCGGCTGCGGTCGCCACCATTGTCGACGGGCTGGAATCGTCCGGATTCGTAAAGCAAGTGGGAAAAAGGTTCGGGCAACGCGGATCGCCATCCACTCTCTACCGACTTGCACCTGAGCGTATCTACAGCGTCGGCATCAAGATCGGCCGGCGCGCGCTGGAAGCCGTGCTCGTCGACTTTGCCGGCGAGGTCCGCTCGCGCGAGTCGCACGAATATCGCTTTCCGGATCCCGACATGGTGCTCAAGGCAGGCAACATGTCGCTGGCCAATTTCGACAAGCTGGTCGAGGGGCTTGGCGATGCCAGCATCGTCGGCGTCGGCATCGCCTCGCCATATTTCCTCGGCGGCTGGAGCGAGGAACTCGGCTTTCCCGACGACCTCGGCAGCCGCTGGGAAGCAATCGATCTGACGACATTTTTCGCCACAAAGCCGAAGACCCCGGTCTTCGTGGAAAACGACGCGTCATCGGCCGCACTCGCCGAACTCATCCAGGGGACCGGCGCGCGGTTCCGCGACTTCATGCATATCTCGATCGACACCTTTGTCGGCGGCGGACTGGTGCAAGGCGGCAAGGTCCATACCGGGCCGCACGGCAACAGCGCCGCGCTCGGTCCTTTGCCGGTCTCGCCTTCAAGCCTCGATTCGGTGGCGGCCAAGCCGGCGCGCTACCAGAGCCTGCTGCATCGCGCTTCGATCTATGTGCTGGTCAATCATCTCAAATCGCGCGGCATCGAGATCAACCGCGTGCGCGAACTCGACCCCTTGCCGCCAGGGGCGCGCGAGCCGCTGTCCGAATGGATCGACGATTGTGCCAATGCGCTGGTCGAGGCGATCATCGCCATCACCTCCGTCATCGACATCGAGGCGATCGTCCTCGACAGCATCCTGCCGCGGCCGATTCATCTCGAGCTGCTGGCAAAGGTGCAGACCCAGTTCAACAGGATCAGCGCCATCGGCATCGTGGCGCCGGAAATCGTCTCGGGACAATTCGGCCCCGAGGCTTCGCCGATCGGCGCGGCGATGCTGCCGTTCTCGGCACTGTTGGCGCCCGACAGCGGCGTGCTGATGATCGGCAAGGACAGAACAATGCTGCCGGGCAGCCTGTCGAGGCTAGCCAGCCAAGGCCAACCAGCAAGAAGCTCAGCGCCTTCAACGGCATAAGACAGTGCCGCGAAAGAGCATCAAGCTCCAGGCATCATCAACATCAGCTCGCAGTCCGGCACGGGCACGACGGGCTTTTTGCGCCGGCACTGGAACTTTTAGCGGCTGCTAATCTTCATTCGTCACCAACATTGAAATGCCGATCGGTCCGCGCTCCGCTTCAGTGCGGGCCCAGGAAGCAAGGAGGAACATATGAACTGGGATCAAATCAAGGGAAAATGGACGCAGTTCAAAGGCAAGGCGAAGGAGCAGTGGGGTGACCTCACCGACGACGATCTTGATCGTATCGAGGGCAATAGGGACCAGCTCTTGGGACGCATCCAGGAGCGATATGGCATCGCCAAGGAAGAGGCGGAGCGCCAGGTTGATAACTGGTCCAGAAGCATCAGCTGAGCCTTTGGATGCAATGCCGTTTGCTGCCCACCACCGGGGTGAAACTCTGCGTCGCCCGCCGTGCCGACTGGTGCCGTGGGCTCTTTCGACAGCGAGGCCCGCGAGGAACCTTTAGCCGCATCTAATGTTCCACTTGCGTGGCGGGCTTCGCCCCGGCGTGCGCCCAGCCCAGATGCAAGGAGTGCAATCGTGAACAACATTATCTGGCTGGTCGGCGCCATCGTGATCGTAATCGCCATTTTGAGCTTTTTGGGTCTGCGATAGGCCTTAGCCCTCTCCTCGACCTCTTCGATTCGGCAACGGCTCCCTCTCGGCGTGGCCTCACTGCCCGTTGCATTCAAGCAGGTCAGACTTAGGTCCCAAGCAAGATACTCAAGGATTGGACCGAAGCCCCGGCTGAGGAACGTAGCCGGCTGGCTCACGTTGTGGTGAGCTTTGGCGCGACGAAGATGCGTCCGGGCGGATGAGTTCAAGCCAGGGAGGAGAGGCCCCGACGCTCCGAACGGGCGGCGGGCCTGGACGTAAATGCAAACGATCAGCAGGCTGTTCAATTCCCATGCCCAGGCAGCACGTGCCGTTGCCAGGCTTCAGGCTGCCGGGATTCGTCGCCGGCAAATCAGCGTCGTCGGATCTTACAATGACAATGATGAACCGATCAGCGTTGCTGGATATTACGAAGATGAGATGAGCGCTCTCTGGCGAGGTGCCGTCGCTGGTGCCGCACTTGGCGCGACGGCTGGTCTGTTGGCCGGCTTCAGCGCTTTTGGAGCTCAAGACGTTGATCCTGCGGGGATGACCGGCATGGCCCTGGTCGGTGCGGCTTGGGGCGGCTTTGCCGGCGTGCTTCTCGGAACTTTTGCCAATTTTGCCCAGAAGCCTCGCAAGCCGAAGATCGCTGAGGGTGTCGTATTGGTGATTGCTCGCGTCGATGAAAGGCAGGCCGGCGCCGCGCATACGGTGCTCCGGAGTTTCGCGGAGATGCCTTCCGGGCCGATGAAGAGGAGCG
>NZ_JAMYOL010000014.1:0-117719 GCF_040319815.1 Mesorhizobium sp. M0854 | reverse complement strand
GGGCAGTAGCGGCCGAGGGAGATGGCCGAAGCGACACGGCAAACTAGATTAGTCCATCATCGATCCGGAATCGCGGAGGAACGACCTATGGCCGAAATCGTCGCCATCAAGCCTGCCGTTGCCGAAGGGCCGGTCGTCTCCAGGCTGGACAACGGTGTGCTGCGCCTGACGCTCGCCAATCCGCCGGCCAACGCTCTTTCGCTTGCAGTGATGGCGGCGCTGACGGCGGAACTCGACCGCGCCAAGGCCGACAAGTCCGTCCGCGTCATCGTCCTTGGGGCGACCGGCAAAGTGTTCTGCGCCGGGCACGACCTCAAGGAGTTGAGCGCGCACCGCGCCGATGCCGATCGCGGCAGGGGCTTCTTCGAAAAGACGTTTTCCGCCTGCGCCGCGCTGATGCAGGCGATCGTTCGCCATCCTAAGCCGGTGATCGCCGAAGTCGACGGTCTGGCGACGGCGGCCGGATTGCAGTTGGTCGCCAGCTGCGATCTCGCCATCGCCTCGCACGAGGCGACCTTCTGCACGCCTGGCGTCAATATCGGACTGTTCTGCTCGACGCCGATGGTGGCGCTGTCGCGCAACGTCTCGCGCAAGCACGCCATGGAGATGCTTTTGACCGGCGAGACGATCGATGCGGCAACCGCCAAGGAATTCGGCTTGGTCAACCGCGTCGTGCCGCGCGAATATCTGAATCAGATTGTCACCAAATACGCGCAAACCATTGCGTCCAAATCCTCTCTGGTCGTCAAGATCGGCAAGGAAGCCTTCTACGAACAGGCAGAAATGGGGCTGGCCGAGGCCTATGATTACACCGGGCGCGTCATGGTCGAGAACATGCTGGCGCGCGATGCGGAAGAGGGCATTGGCGCCTTCATCGGCAAGCGCAAGCCGGAATGGCCGGAGGAGTAGGAGGCGGATATGGAACCGCGCATCTCCATCGTCACCATCGCCACCGACGATCTCGACCGTGCGACGCGCTTCTATGAGGCGATGGGCCTGACCCGCCATGCCGGGATCACCGACGGCGTTGCCTTCTTCCAGATGGGCGGCGCCATTCTTGGCTTGTTTCCGCGCCCAAGCGCCGAAGAGGATTCGGGCGTCAGCTTCTCGAAGGCGCCGTCGGCCGTCTACCTCGCCTACAACACCCGCTCTGACGCCGAGGTCGACGAAGTGCTTGCGGCGGCTGAGAAGGCTGGCGGCAAGATCGTCAAGCCGGCCGGGCGCGCCTTCTGGGGCGGCTGGTACGGCTATTTCGCCGATGCCGACGGGCATGTCTGGGAAGTCGCGCACAATCCGGCTTTTCCGATCGCGGAAGACGGATCGATTTCGCTGCCGGCCTGACGACGTTCTCCCTGGCCCATTGCAAGCCACTTGCTCGGCTGTTGGCACCTCACTCTGAAGCGCTGTATGACGAGGCATGAACCACGACGCCTACGACAACGCCTATATCGCCGGCATCCTCAATTCGGTGAAGACCATCGCCATGGTTGGCGCGTCGGCCAATGACGTGCGGCCGAGCTATTTCGTGCTCAAATATCTGCTCGGCAAAGGGTTTTCGGTGTTCCCGATCAATCCCGGCCAGGCCGGCAAGGAAATCCTCGGGCGGATGACCTATGCCAGGCTGGCCGATGTTCCAGAGCCAATCGACATGGTCGACGTCTTTCGCGGCTCCGCTGCCGTGCCGGGCATTGTCGACGAGGTGTTGCGGCTCGATCCGCTGCCGAAAGTCATCTGGATGCAGCTTGGCATACGCCATGACGAGGCGGCGACGCGCGCAGAGGCTGTCGGCATCAAGGTGGTGATGAACCGTTGCCCCAAGATCGAATATGGCAAGCTGTCCGGCGAGATCGGCTGGACCGGCGTCAATTCCGGCGTCTTGTCCTCGAAGAAGCCGCTGATGCGCCCGGGATTCCAGAGTTTCGGCGTTCGCCAGAAGTAGGTAGTGAATAGAGAATGGTGAATAGAAAGATTTTTCTGGAAGGCCGGCAAGGCGGCATATGAGCCGCTTGCAATCAGGGTGGGGCTGGCCGACTTTGCCATTCACCATTCACCATTCACCATTCACCATTCACCATTCACCATTCACCATTCACCATTCACCATTCACCATTCAGGGAGGTTTTTCGATGGCCCGCACGCCCGGTTTCAATACGCTCGCCGTCCATGCCGGCGCCAAGCCGGATCCGGCGACGGGCGCACGCGCGACGCCGATCTACCAGACCACCTCCTTCGTCTTCGACGATGCCGACCATGCCGCCTCGCTGTTCGGGCTGAAGGCGTTCGGCAACATCTATACCCGCATCATGAACCCGACGCAGGCGGTGCTGGAAGAGCGCATCGCGGCACTCGAAGGCGGCACGGCAGGCCTTGCGGTCGCCTCCGGCCATGCCGCGCAGGTGCTGGTCTTCCACAATCTAATGCAGCCCGGCGACAATTTCGTTTCAGCGACAAAGCTTTACGGCGGCTCGATCAACCAATTCGGCCACGCCTTCAAGAATTTCGGTTGGCAGGTGCGCTGGGCCGACACCAATGACATCTCGACCTTCGAGAGCCAGATCGACGACAGGACCAAGGCAATCTTCATCGAGAGCCTAGCCAATCCCGGCGGCGTCTTCGTCGATATCGAGAAGATCGGCGACATCGCCCGCAAGCACGGCCTGCCGCTGATCGTCGACAACACGCTGGCCTCGCCCTATCTGCTGCGGCCGATCGAGCATGGCGCCGACATCGTCGTGCATTCGCTGACCAAGTTCATCGGCGGTCACGGCAATTCGATCGGCGGCGCCATTGTCGACGGCGGCACGTTCGATTGGTCGAAGTCGGGCAAGTATCCGATGCTGTCGGAGCCGCGCCCCGAATATGGCGGCCTCGTCCTGCATGAGACCTTCGGCAATTTCGCCTTCGCCATCGCTGCTCGCGTGCTCGGCCTGCGCGACATCGGCGCGGCGATTTCGCCGTTCAACGCATTCCTTATCCTGACCGGTCTGGAAACCTTGCCGCTCAGGATGCAGCGCCACTGCGACAATGCGGCGGCGGTCGCCGGATGGCTTTCCAACCATCCCAAGGTCGCCTGGGTTTCCTATCCCGGCCTGCCCAGCGACAAGAACAACGCGTTGCAGAAGAAGTACTCGCCGCTTGGCGCCGGCGCGGTGTTCACATTCGGGCTGAAGGGCGGCTATGCGGCGGGCATCAAGTTCGTCGAGGCGCTCGAACTGTTCTCGCATCTGGCCAATGTCGGCGACACCAAGTCGCTGGTCATCCACCCGGCATCGACCACGCATCGCCAGCTTTCCGACGAGCAGAAGATCAACGCCGGGGCAGGGCCTGACACGGTCAGGCTTTCGGTCGGCATCGAGGACGTCAACGACATCGTCGCCGATCTGGAACAGGCTCTCGCCAAGGTTTGATCGCCATGGCCACGCCGAAATTTCTTTCCGTCGGCGTCGACGCCGTCGAACCGGAACTTGGCGCACCAGCGCCGGATCGCCTGATTTCGGGCGATCCGAAATTCCGCACCTGGAATGTCGAGGAACAGCACGGCGGCCTCTATGCCGGCGTCTGGGAAGCAACGCCAGGCAAATGGCGCATCGAATATGATGAGTGGGAGTTCTGCCACATCCTGTCAGGGGTTTCGGTGATCGCCGAAGACGGCGGCGACGCGCGCACCGTCAGGGCAGGCGACAGTTTCGTGCTCAGGCCGGGCTTTAGAGGAAGCTGGGAAGTGCTTGAAACGACGCGCAAGGAGTATGTGATCAAGCTTTGATCTCGCATCGCGCCGGACTTTACAAAAGGCGATCGATGTCCGTGTCGGAAAATCCGTATCGGCTCATAATGCCGCGGTGCCATGAAACTTTCCCAGCAAATCATGACTGCCTCCGCTTCCGCGCTCCGACTAAGGCTTCATTCAGGGTGAATGTGACCGTCACGTTCGATCCGTTTCCGGCCGCGGGCCGGTGTAGCGGAGAATCCAGAGCCCCTGGTTCTTGTCAGTTATGTAAATGAAGCCGCGCCGGTCCACGACCACGTCCTCGGTCTGAACAACCAGCTTGTCTTCCGGCATAGGGCCGTAGCGTCGGACTGGCTCCGGCGGGATGAAGTAGCCGACCTCGCGCGGAAGCCGAGTATTCGAGACGTCATAGACCCTGAGCCCAGCGTTGAAGTGCGCGATATAGAACAGATCGCCTTGTTTCTGGACATCGGGATGATGCTGGTGGTGGTTGATGTTGTGCGGTCCGCGCCAGCCGCCACGAGTTGTGAAATCCGAATAGGGAGCGCCTTCGGGTGGCACTGGTTCGGGCAACAGCGACAGCAGAAAGGGTTCACTGGAATCGGAAATATCGACGATCGAAGCGTGATGCATCGGACCAAGTCCATAGGTGACGTTCTCCGAATTGGCGAAGGCAATGCCGCGCTCTGGAATCGGCAGCACGCTATGCACACCGAAGCGCGAGTGAAACGGAGGGCTGAAGCTCAGGCCGCCGACCTGCCTCGGCTGGGAGACATCGCTAATATCGAGCACAACGATTCCCGCCGCACCATAAGGCAAATAGACAAGATCGCCAGTGACATAAGGCGGGCCGTGCAGCGAGACATCCTCGCCCGTGCTGGCGCAGAAGGCGCCGCACATGCATTGCGGCTTCAGTCGCAACCGGTAGCGATCGACGGTCTCCTGGTCGGCGGCGGGCTTCGCAGCCGCAAAGCTCTCGCCGCCGGCCTCGTGCTGGCCCGGCACCCACCAGCGTCCGGCTTCGCGCGGATTCGAGCGATCCGAAATATCGAGGATGACGTAGATGTTGCCCCTGTAACCCGGCATGCCGGCGGCAAGGTGGACATAACGTCCACCGGGATAGAGGTTGCGATGCGTGCCGTTTCCGCCGGTGCGGTAGTGACTGAGTTGTTTCGGATTGATGGGGTCCGCGATATCCCAGATCAGAACGCCTTCGCCGAACGGTGCGTCGGGGTCACCGCCGAAATTAGCAAAGGGCTTTTCGAGGGCGGTCACCATCGTGTCGCCGGACAAATCTATTTGTAGAGTCCAAGTATTCGTGCCGAGATAGGGCACGAACTTGACCGTCTCGGGCTTGGCCGGGTCGGTCACGTCCACGATGCTCCAGCCGGAGTGCCAGAAGTGCCCAGTGTAGAGATACCAACGTTCGCCAACCTGCCTGATCGCCATTTTGAAGGCTGGGCGATGATCGAGATCGGTATAGCCCACTGCTTCGACATTGTGGGCGAAAGCGCCAGGGGGCGCTGGCGACGAAGCTGGAACGGGCTGGGCAAGGGCCTCGCAGACAAGACCGGATTGAGATGTCGCGGCGATCGTCGCGCCGATGAGCGGCACTTTCAGCATCTGGCGGCGTGAAATCTCGGAATTTTTCAAAGCGCGTCTCCCGGATTTTGCAGCTTTCTGGATTTTGCAGATTCCGATACTTTCCGTCCAATATCGTTTGAGCCATGGGTAATTCTATTTGGGAAATTAAAGGCTGAAGATGAACCACAAGCTGATGCAGTCCTTCATGGCCGTCGCCGAAGAGCTGCATTTCGGGCGCGCGGCAGCGCGCTTGCATATCTCACAGCCGCCCCTGACAAAGCAGATCCAGCAACTGGAACAGGCGATGGGTGTGCGCTTGCTGGAGCGCACCAAGCGCAAGGTCGAACTGACTGCGGCGGGGCGTGTGTTCCTTGATGAGGTTAGGGCCGTGCTTCAGCAGACAGAGCAGGCGGTGGAGCTTGCTCGCAAAGCCGATCGTGGCGAAACCGGCCATCTTGCTGTCGGATTCATCGACGCGGCTATCTACAGCGTGGTGCCTTCTGTCGTCCAACGCTTCACCAAGCGCTATCCCGAGGTCGAGTTGAGCCTGACCGACCTGCGCATTCCCAATCAAGTCAGGGCTGTGGCCGAACGCCAGCTCGATATCGGTTTTGTTCATCCTCCCGTCATTCACAACGCATTGAAGGTCGAAAGCATACTGGTCGAACCCCTGATCGTGGCCTTGCCGGAAACGCATCGGCTGGCCTCGGAAGCAGAGGTCGCGCTAGCCGACTTGGCCTCCGAAGCGTTGATTCAGTTCCCGCGCAGCATCAATCCATCCCTCTATGACGAGATCGTCGGGTTGTGCCGTTCATCCGGGTTCAGCCCGAGGATCGTTCGAGAAGCAACGCCGAAGCAGACAATCATCGGACTTGTATCCGTCGGGCTGGGCGTCTCGCTGCTGCCCGCCTGTCTGCAAAATTTGCGCCGGAGCGGCGTCGTTTATCGCCCTATCCAGGGACGAACCTTGTCTATCGACACTTCAATCATCTACCGGCATGAACAACCCTCGCCGGTGCTGAATGCCTTCCTCGACATCGTCCGCGAGACGACGCAAAAAGATTCAAATCCCGTCTCTCTTCAAGCTTCATGACCGAATTTCTATAGGCATCCGGGATTGTTAGTGTGAGGTCCTGCTTCCGGTAGCTTCATCGTTCGATCAGCGATTATTTGGCACTCGCGACCCTTGAGATGTTACCTATTTGACCGGAATTCGCCGGAGCCGGCTTCGAAGCCTGTCGTCGGAAGCCGTCCTCAGATTCTGACGGCAAGCGTTTCCAGCCCGTGGAAATGATACGTGTCACGGAAGCGCGGCTGTTCGGCCATTTGGAGCCGCGGCAGGCGTTCGAACAAGGTTTTCAGCGACACCTGCAATTCGAGCCGAGCGAGCGGCGCGCCGATGCAGAAATGGATGCCGGCGCCGAACGATACGTTCTTCTGGTCGGCACGGTCCGGCCTGAAGGCGAGGGGCTCGGCAAACGCAGTAGGGTCGCGATTGGCCATGCCGAGCAGCAGACCGATCGTCTCGCCCGGCTGGACGATGATCCCCGGCCCGGCCTCGACCTCCTGATAGGCGTAGCGCGTGAACATGTGTAGCGGCGCGTCGAAGCGCAGGCACTCTTCGACCGTCGCGGCTGTTGCTTCCGGTGAGGCGAAGAAGCGGCGCGGGTCGCCGCCTTGCGCAAGGATCGAGCGCACCGCATTGCCGGTCTGGTGGACAGTTGCTTCATGGCCGGCATTGAGCAAAAGGATGGCCGAGGATACCAGCTCGTCCTCCGACAGTTTCTGGCCGTCCTCCTGTGCCGCAATCAGCAGCGACAGAAGATCCTCGCCTGGCCTCTTTCGCCGCTCGGCGACGTAGCCGCGCAGAAAATCGGAAAAGTCGCGCGCGGCGCGATTGGCCGTGTCCTCCGTCCCGCGGGTGCGGCCATGCATGTACATGGCGACCATCCGATGCGACCAGTCGAGGAGCTGCGGCCCCATGTCGACCGGCACGCCGAGCATTTCCGCAATGATGGTGATCGGCAAGGGAGCTGCGAATGCCGGCAGCAGGTCGACTCCTCCTGGTTCGAAACGGTCGATCAGTTCGTTGGCCAGCGCCTCGACACGTGGCCTGAGCCGCTCGACCTGGCGCGAGACGAAGGCGCGGTTGACCAGCGTTCTGAGCTGTGTGTGGACAGGTGGCTCCAGCTCCAGCATCGAATTGGCCTCGATGCCGTCGAAGGCGCTGAGGTGCGTGCGGTCCTGACCGATGCCTCGGCTGTCCGGAATGCCGGCCGGGTTCTGCCGGCCGAAGCGGCGATCGCGCAGCAGCCGGTTGACGTCGTCGAAGCCGCCAAAGCACCAGAAACCAAACTCCTCCCAGAAGAAGGCGTTCGATGCGCCATGCAGGAAGGCGTAGGCTTCGTACGGATTCTGGAAGAACGCCGGCTCGTGTGGATCGAGCCGCAGGCGACGCGTGGCTGGATCAAAAGCAAGGTAGGGCGGCTTCAATTCGGTCATGCCAGATCATTAGCGCGGCTTGCCAGTCTGGTGCCAGACCGTATGTTGGCCCTCCAGTGAGGTGAGCCGCCGAAGCGGTTGCGGAAGGACGGTTTTCATGAATGTGATCGTGGTCGGTGCAGGCATTGCCGGGCTATCCACGGCGTGGTCACTGGTCAGGGCCGGGCACCTCGTCTCGATCGTCGAGCAGGGACCGATCCCCAATCCGCTCGCCGCCTCGGGCGATCATCACCGCATCATCCGCCGCGCCTACCGGGCCGGAACGGGCTACGGCCGGCTGATCACCGAGGCCTATGAAGCCTGGGATGAGATGTGGGCCGATCTCGGTGAAAGCCATCTCGATCCGCGCGGCTTCATCTGCATTTCGCGCCAGCCGGGAGATGAGGCCGAGGAATACCGAGAAGGCATGGAAGCCGGGAACTACCCGTTCGAATTGTTCGAGCCGGATGCCGCGGTCGAACGCTGGCCGTTCCTGGAACCTGGTTCATTCCGCTATGCGTATTTTTCGCCGGACGGCGGCGCGCTGCACTGCCGCAAGATCGCCGCCGGCCTCGCCAGGTGGCTGCGCGCGAACGGCGCCAATGTCTACGAGAACAGCAAGGTGGTCGAGATCGACGCCGAGGCCGGGCATATCGTGCTGGCAGGCGGCGAAACGATGCAGGCCGACCGGATCGTCGTCGCTGCCGGCGCCTGGGTGCTGAAACTGTTCCCGGAGCTGGACGGCGAGCTGAAAACCTGGCGCACCGCGCTCGCCTATGTCGAACCGCCGGCGGATCTGCAGGCAGCCTGGCAGGCAGCGCCGGTTGTCCTCGACATTGGCGGCACTGTCGACGGCTACGCAATCCCGCCGACAGGCGGCGCCGGCATGAAATTCGGCTCGGGCCTGCACAGGGTGCCGACCAGCGATGCCGACTGGAACCGTCAGCCGGTGCCGGGCGAGGGTGAGGCGATCCGCAACCTGTTTTCGCCGCCGCTTGCCCGTATCGAGGAGTATAAGGTCACCGAGGTGGTCACCTGCGCCTACACATTCACCGCCGACGAGAAATTCCTGGCACACCAGAAAGGCAGATGCCTGGTCGTCTCGGCCTGCTCCGGCCACGGCTACAAGTTCGGCGCGGCAGTCGGCAGAAGGGTTGCGGCCTGCGTCGGCAATGGCGATGTCGACGGCCTGAAGAAATGGCTCAGGGCAGAGGTGGCCTGAGCGGCTGCTAGTACCGGCAGTGGCGTGGGATGTGCACGCGCCGCCAGCTGGATGAGCCCTCCCTGACCACCACGCGGCGAGCCACTGTCTGATAAGACGCCGGAATGTCGACGATGCGCCGTTGCTCCGGCCGCACGAGAACCTCTTCGGCGACGCTCTCGTATTCGGCGGGCAGCACAACGCGCCGCCGGCGTTCCGGCTCAATCACGACGATCTCGGCCACGCGTTCATAGCGCGCCTTGTGCCTGACCTTGCACAGCACCTTGCGGCCATTGATGATGCGCCATTCCCAGGAATAGCCGTCGTCATCGACCCTCACGGACCGGTAGATGGTGCGGGTGATGGCGGGCACGATCTCGTAGCTGACGCGCGCCGGCGCGATCTGCACCACGCGCTCGCGCGTCCCGTAGATTGGCGCCTCGTATTCCACCTGCTGGCCGGCTGGGCTGACGAGCACATCCTCGTAGACGGTGTCGTAGACGGCCGGCCGATTGACCTGCTCGTAGCATTCGACCGCGCGTCCGCCGGCCGCCGTTTCCGACATTGTGCCGAGCATGGTCAGGCCGGCAATGGCGAAGGAAGAAGCTTTCCTGGTCATGGAACTCCCCCTGTTTGAACCGCATGAAGCGGGTTCAACGTTGAACTGTAGGGAAAGCCATGTCGTGGAAAAGGCGATTCATCAAACTTCGTTAATTCGACTACCTGAGTCCGACACACAAATTCTTGCTGTCGGTTAAGCATCCGCTAACAATCAACGAATAACATTTGACGTATTCGAGTTGATTGACTTGGTCGCTGGTCAGGAACGTCGTGGGGGGACGTATCTGGCCATCCGGTGTCGCATGCGATCCCGCGTTTTCCGCATATCTCGTCCTGCAATAATCCTTTCAGTAAATGTGACGTTGCCCTTGGATTCTCCACCCAGGCTGCAAGTCGTACCTGTGGCGGCGTTCCTTTGCGAGCGCCGGGCAAATGGAGGCCGACATGCCCGCAGAACTTGTTCCGAAATCCGTTGTGCAACTGCCGGCACCGACGGCTTCCACCGCAAGCCATGAACTCACCGACCTTTGCCTGGCACTCTGGGCCAGAATGGGATTGTCCTGGAAGCCTGCCGTCGAATGGTTCCCACGCGTGGTCGTTCTGCATTCGGCGATCTACCGCACGATGTTCGACTCCTCGTCGGAAGGGGACATCGATGCCGTTCTTCTGGCCGATGAGCGGCGTAACTCGCCGCTGGACAACCTGCGTGACCACATTCCGCTGGCGATGGTGCCTGTCATCGATCTGGGCGGCCGTGCCGGCCGGTTCGCGGATGTACATTTCGATCTGATGCAGCAAACGACTTGGGCGGAGACGGCAAAATGCATACTCGATTTTCGCCGCCGCCGCGAACAGCTTGCCGCGCACATCCGTTCGACAAATACGCCCGAAACGCGCTTTCTTGCGCATGCCTTCGTCGCCGGCAGAAGCATCGAAGCCAAGCGCTATCCGATGACGTCGGCCTCCATAAGCTATCCGGGCTTTCCGTCGGCGGCCAAGACGATCCCGATCGCCGAAGATCTCTCCCATCGCGGACTTCTGCTTAAGACCTTCTTCGACCGCGTGCATGAGTGCGGCGCCTGCGGGTCGCGGCGGCTTACCGTTCGCGAGGAATGTCCCTCCTGCCGTTCGGCCGATATGTTCGAGGCCGAGCTTATTCATCATTATCGTTGCGCGGCTCTTCGTCCTGAAGGCGATTTTCGGCAGGGAAGCGCACTGGTCTGCCCCAAATGCAGCCAGCAATTGCGTCACTATGGAAAGGACTATGACAAGCCCGGCCACTCGCAAATCTGCAGGAGGTGCAAGGATTCGACATCGGAGCCGGCTGTTGGATTCGTCTGCCAGGATTGTGATGCGCGGGCTGATGGCGACAGCGTTAAACGTATCGACTTTTTTTCCTACGCACTCACGGATCAGGCGCTGTCTCTGCTCACCAGTCCGGAGAAAAAGCTGCCAACGTCCTTGTTGGGGTTGCCGCCGTCCCTGGTTCAGGAACTCGACCGCGCACGCATGACCGGAGCGAAGGGCCCGCCGTTGGCGGTCACGGAATTGCGTTACGGAGCACGAGAGTCGCTCATAAAATCAAAGGGCCAGGACGTGTTTGAGAAACTGCGCCGTCTCTTCATCGAAAACCTGAGCAATTACCTTGCGGAGACAGGATCGGTGCACAAAGGCGCCGCCGCCGACTATTTCATCATGACGGCGAAGGGCGACGAGACATTGTCGGAGCAGATATCGGCAATGCTTTCAATCTGCGAGGCGTCTTTGGGCGAAAAGCTTGACCCTCGCCCTCGGGTGGCGACCAAAACGGGGCAAGCCTCGCGTTGAATGATCTCGAACTCGGATTTGCATTCCTGCTAGCTCAATCGACGGCGAGCCTGGCCTCCGTTTTCTGGTACACGCTGGTCTTTGAGTTCCCCCGTTACATCATTCCGTTCGTCGCGGCCGCTGTGACCATGCGTTCGCGTGATGCCGCGGGTTCGATTGAGCATGAGCGACCATTACGGCCCAATGTAAGCATCATTCTGGTTGGCCATAATGAGGCTGAGTCCATCGAAACCTGCGTCCGCTCGTTGCGGGAACAGTCTTTCAATGACTTCGAAGTTGTCATTGTCAGTGATGGTTCGACCGATCGGATGAGCAGGGTCTCGCAAGCTCTGGTCAAGAAAGGTTATGCCTCGCGCATCATTTCGACGGATCTGAGGGGCGGCAAGGCGAGCGGGATCAATCTGGCGTGCCGCGTAGCCAAAGGCGACATACTGATCAATGTCGATTGCGACTGTTCGTTTGATCGGTACGCGATCGAAAATATTCTCGGCCCCTTTTCGGATCCAGCGGTTGGAGCGGCATGCGGCGATATTGCACCGCGCAACGGCCACGCGACTATCGTCGCCCAGTTTCAGGAGATCGAATATTTGCAGTCGATTTCGGTCGGAAAGCGTATTGCTGGAGCTCTCGATCAGGTCGTTTGCATTTCGGGAGCGTTCAGCGCCTTCAGGCGCAAAGCCCTTTTGGGGGTTGGGGGGTTCGACGTAGGCGGTGGCGAGGATCTGGATGTCACGCTGAGATTGCGGCGGGCGGGCTGGCGCATGGCCTATGTACCGGATGCGATCTGCTATACGGACGTCCCGATAACCGCATACCAATATATCCGCCAGCGATTGCGCTGGGAACGCGATGCCATTTGGCTACGCTTTCGCAAACACTACCGCCTGTTTCATGTCTCGGACTCGGGTTTCCGGCTTCCGGAGGCCCTACACCAATGGGATTTCCTCCTTTTCAACGTCGTTGGTGCCGCGATATTCCCGCTCTATCTCGTCTGGCTTGCCCTCCAGTACGGCTCTTTCACGCCCGCGATCCTCATCGGCATGCAGTGCGGCCTCCTGGTTCTCGACGTGTTTGTGCTGGCGCTGGCCAGTTGGACCACCGAGCGGCGGGGGTTCTGGCGAAGCATATGGTTCCTGCCCGGCTACTCCCTGTTCATGACCTATGTGATGAGACCCGTTCGATTGATCGCCTATATCGATGAATGGGTGTTCTCAGGTTCACATCGCGACAACTACACGCCGATCAAAGTTCGGCTAGAGCGGCCCTGGTAGAGAACGAGTTTCAGATGAAATACATTCGAAAACATGTCCGAGTGGACAATCTGGGAAAACAGCAGCGCGCGAGTGTGGGAAGTTGGGGTCGCATCGTTTACCTCGCTCTCCTCGGTTTGTTTTCCTCTTCGATCGTCTACTACCTCATTGGTGATGCGGTCGTCTTGTCAGCGGACGGTATTGTCCTGAAGGATCGGTATGCCGTCGATGCCGCCTATCCGGCCAAGGTAACGCATGTCTTTGTCAAGGCGGGAGACAAGGTCGAGCCCGGTACATTGCTCGTCGAGCTTCAATCGTTCGACATGGTCAAGGAGATCGCGGAGCTGCTGTTGCGACAGGGTGAACTCGCCGTTCGCGAGGGCCAGCTCCACAGCCGACACGAAGCGATCCAGTCCGTGATGCCGCTGGCCGAGCGGACAGCGCGTGAAACCAGGACGACACTTGCGAGAATCGACACCATCGTCACGGCAGGCATCGTCTCGACTTCGACGAAGGACGAAGCCGTTCGTGGCAGCTTCCAGGCCGCCGAACATCTGGCTGATCTGACCGGTCAATTGCAAGCGACCAAATCCGAACTCGCCCTGGTGGCGCAATTCCGTGCGAGATCGGGCGAGGCTATGGATGAGGTAAAGGCCATATATGACGGCGGAAACATCCGCTCGGTCACGGAGGGGGTCGTTGGCGCGAAGGTGCCGGTCCCTGGCCAGGTGCTGCGGTTCGGCGATCCGCTTCTACAGATCGACGGCGGCAAGTCCTACGTCCTCGCCTATCTGCCGGACAACTATCTGTTTTCGCTGCGCGAAGGAATGGCGGTCGACGTGGGTAACGGAACCGAGCGTGCAAGAGGAACAGTCGAAAAGATTCTGTCGGTCGCCGACGCGTTGCCGGACGAGTTTCAGAACATGTTCCGGCCCCGCGACAGGTCAAGGCTGATCCGTATCGCACTCGATGAGGCGAATTCCTTCGCGGTCTCGCAAAAAGTATCAGTGAGTGGTTGCGCGTTCGGCTTCTGTTGGGCCAGGTAATGCCTGCTTAATCCTGCGGAGGCAGCTACTTAGCCGTCCCGGGAACGCAGTCAATCTTCCTCGCCCGATACGACGTTCCAGGCCCTTCGCGTTGCGAGCAACGCCAGTGCCACCATGGCCGCGCGAAACCGTGGGATCAAAGAGGTGAAGTCAATCCACCAGGATCCGTGCCGCGTCCTCCGGGCACCGTCCGGCAAGCTTGATTCGTTTTAACCAAGTGGCTAGGAGAGGCGGCCTTGCGCTAGGGTGAGCCGGCATCCTATTTACACAATAACGATCCAGAACCGATTCTGCCCGATTGCAAATCTCCGGCGCCGGAATCCCATCCTCAAAAAGGGATAGTCCATGAAGAACCCCGTCGAAACCTACATGAACCTCGTTCCGATGGTGGTCGAACAGACCAATCGCGGCGAGCGGGCCTACGACATTTTCTCGCGGCTCCTCAAGGAGCGCATCATTTTCATCACCGGCCCGGTCGAGGATGGCATGGCGACGCTGGTCTGCGCGCAGCTGCTGTTCCTCGAGGCGGAGAATCCGAAGAAGGAAATCAACCTCTATATCAACTCGCCCGGCGGCGTCGTCACCTCCGGCATGGCGATCTACGACACCATGCAGTTCATCAAGCCTGCGGTGTCGACGCTCTGCATCGGTCAGGCCGCCTCGATGGGCTCGCTGCTCTTGACGGCGGGCCACAAGGACATGCGCTTTGCCACCCCGAACGCCCGCATCATGGTCCACCAGCCTTCCGGCGGCTTCCAGGGCCAGGCTTCCGACATCGAGCGCCATGCCCAGGACATCATCAAGCTGAAGCGCCGCCTCAACGAGGTTTACGTCAAGCACACCGGCAAGAGTTATGATGAGATTGAAAAAACGCTCGACCGTGACCATTTCATGACTGCCGACGAGGCCAGGGATTTCGGCCTCATCGACAAGGTCATTTCGTCACGTGAGCCGGTCGAAGGTATTGCCTTATAGGCCCGCGGTGGCCCCGCGGTGGCAATGAGTGGCGGGATCACGCGCTTTTGGCGCAGCTTGCGGCATTTCGGCCACAATTGGCTGTTCCCTCGACGGGTGCAATTGCCTACGTTAAGGCTATGTTGATTTTCGACGGCTTAGCTTTGCGTGGGGTTGTTCGAATCATTGCCCCGTTTTCCGATTTGTGTTTCGTACGGAATGCGTTGCGGGAGCCGGGGCACTGGCGGCAGCGGATTCCCGCGATAGATTGAATATGCGCCCTTTCAACCAGACCATCGGCGGGCGGCCATGAAAGGACATGAAAATGAGCAAGGTCGGCAACAACAGCGGTGATTCCAAGAACACGCTTTATTGCTCGTTTTGCGGTAAAAGCCAGCACGAAGTGCGCAAGCTGATCGCCGGGCCGACGGTGTTCATCTGCGACGAATGCGTCGAACTGTGCATGGACATCATCCGCGAGGAGAACAAGACCTCGATGGTGAAGTCGCGCGAGGGCGTGCCGACCCCGCAGGAAATCCTCAAGGTTCTCGACGACTACGTCATCGGCCAGCCTTACGCCAAGCGCGTGCTGTCGGTGGCCGTCCACAACCACTACAAGCGCCTCGCCCATGCCGGCAAGAACAACGACGTCGAGCTGGCGAAGTCGAACATCCTGCTGATCGGCCCGACCGGCTGCGGCAAGACGTTGCTGGCGCAGACGCTGGCCCGCATCATCGACGTCCCCTTCACCATGGCCGACGCGACGACGTTGACCGAGGCCGGCTATGTCGGCGAGGACGTCGAAAACATCATCCTGAAGCTGTTGCAGTCGGCCGACTACAATGTCGAGCGCGCCCAGCGCGGCATCGTCTATATCGACGAGATCGACAAGATCTCGCGCAAGTCGGACAATCCCTCGATCACCCGCGACGTGTCGGGCGAGGGCGTGCAGCAGGCACTTTTGAAGATTATGGAAGGCACTGTCGCCTCCGTGCCGCCGCAGGGCGGCAGGAAGCATCCGCAGCAGGAATTCCTGCAGGTCGACACCGCCAACATCCTGTTCATCTGCGGCGGCGCTTTCGCCGGCCTGGACAAGATCATCTCGGATCGCGGCAGGAAGACCTCGATCGGTTTCGGCGCCATCGTCGCTTCGCCCGAGGATCGCCGCACCGGCGATGTTTTCCGCCTGGTCGAGCCTGAGGATCTGTTGAAGTTCGGCCTCATTCCCGAGTTCGTCGGCCGTCTGCCCGTCCTGGCGACGCTGGAGGATCTCGACGAGCCGGCGCTGATCCAGATCCTGACCGAGCCGAAGAACGCGCTGGTCAAGCAGTATCAGCGGCTGTTCGAGATGGAGAATGTCGACCTGACCTTCCATGAGAACGCGCTGTCGGCGATCGCCAAGCGCGCCATCGAGCGCAAGACCGGCGCACGCGGCCTGCGTTCGATCATGGAAGCGATCCTGCTCGACACCATGTTCGAGCTGCCGGCACTGGAAGGCGTGCGCGAAGTGGTTATTTCGGAAGAGGTGGTGTCAGGCAACGCCAGGCCGCTCTACATCTATTCCGAGCAGAAGGAAAAGAAGGGCAACGTCAGCGCCTGACGTGAGCCGGCAATGGATTTTTCTGAAACGGCGCCGCAGGGCGCCGTTTTGCTGTCGCACCCCGCGTACGGCGCCGCGTGCTGGGTGCGGATTGGAGGGACGGACAGTGTTGACCCTTGATCTTTACCCCCTGTGCCTCCAACTAAAGGCGGAAGGCCGTGGTGCCGAATTCTGTGCTGTAAAACTCCCGTCACAAACGGTGGTAGGCGGAACGATCCCCGGTCGTTAATATGAGATTCGCGGTTGGCCGATTGGCGGCCGCGACATGAAAGGTTGGACAATGGCCAAATTATCCAAGGCTCCCAGCGACGGCGTCTTCGCAGTCCTCCCACTGCGCGACATCGTGGTGTTCCCGCACATGATCGTTCCGCTCTTCGTCGGGCGTGAAAAGTCGATCAAGGCGCTGGAAGAAGTGATGGGTCAGGAAAAGCAGATCCTGCTCGCGACCCAGATGAATGCCGCCGACGACGATCCGGAGCCCGATGCCATCTTTGACATCGGCACGCTCGCCAATGTGCTGCAATTGCTGAAACTGCCGGACGGCACCGTGAAGGTGCTGGTCGAAGGTGCCTCGCGCGCGAAAATCGTCGCGTTCACCGACCGTCCCGACTTCCACGAGGCCCGTGCTGCGGCGCTGGTCGAACCGGAGGAGGAAGAGGTCGAAGTCGAGGCGCTGGCACGTTCCGTGGTCACCGACTTCGAGAACTACGTCAAGCTGAACAAGAAGATCTCGCCCGAAGTGGTGGGTGCTGCCAGCCAGATCGACGACTATTCCAAGCTCGCCGACACGGTCGCTTCGCACCTTGCCATCAAGATCCCCGAGAAGCAGGAGATGCTCGCCACGCTGTCCGTCAAGGAACGGCTGGAAAAGGCGATGGGCTTCATGGAAGCCGAAATCTCGGTGCTCCAGGTGGAGAAGCGCATCCGCTCGCGCGTCAAGCGCCAGATGGAGAAGACGCAGCGCGAATACTACCTCAACGAGCAGATGAAGGCGATCCAGAAGGAGCTCGGCGAGGGCGAGGACGGCCGCGACGAAGCCGCCGAGATCGAGGCGCGGATCAAGAAGACCAAGCTCTCCAAGGAGGCCCGCGAAAAGGCGGAAGCCGAGCTGAAGAAGCTGCGGACGATGTCGCCGATGTCGGCTGAATCGACCGTCGTGCGCAACTATCTCGACTGGCTGCTGTCGATCCCGTGGGGCAGGAACTCCAAGGTCAAGCAGGACCTGGCCTTTGCCCAGAATGTGCTCGATACCGATCATTTCGGCCTCGACAAGGTCAAGGACCGCATCGTCGAATACCTCGCTGTGCAGAGCCGCCAGAAGAAGCTGAAGGGGCCGATCCTGTGCCTCGTCGGACCTCCCGGCGTGGGCAAGACCTCGCTCGGCAAGTCGATCGCCAAGGCGACCGGCCGTGAGTTCATCCGCATGGCGCTGGGCGGCGTGCGCGACGAGGCCGAGATCCGTGGTCACCGCCGCACCTACATCGGCTCGATGCCTGGCAAGGTCATCCAGTCGATGAAGAAGGCGAAGAAATCCAACCCGCTCTTCCTGCTCGATGAGATCGACAAGATGGGCCAGGATTTCCGCGGCGATCCGTCATCGGCTTTGCTCGAGGTGCTCGATCCCGAGCAGAACTCGACGTTCATGGACCATTACCTCGAGGTCGAATACGACCTGTCGAGCGTGATGTTCGTGACGACGGCGAACACGCTGAACATCCCTGCGCCTTTGATGGACCGCATGGAGATCATCCGCATCGCCGGCTACACCGAGGACGAGAAGATCGAGATCGCCAAGCGTCACCTGATGCCCAAGGTGATCCGCGACCACGCGTTGCAGCCGAAGGAGTTCTCCGTCGGCGAGGACGCGATCCGCGGCATCATCCAGACCTACACCCGTGAAGCGGGCGTCAGGAGCCTGGAGCGCGAGCTGATGAAGCTCGGGCGCAAGGCGGTGACCGAGATCCTGAAGACGAAGAAGAAGACGATCAACATCACGGCGGACAATCTTGCCGATTACCTTGGTGTTCCGCGCTTCCGCTTCGGCCAGGTCGAGAGCGACGATCAGGTCGGCGTGGTCACCGGGCTCGCCTGGACGGAAGTCGGCGGCGAGCTGTTGACGGTGGAAGGTGTCATGATGCCCGGCAAGGGCCGCATGACCGTGACCGGCAATCTGCGCGACGTGATGAAGGAATCGATTTCGGCGGCGGCGTCCTATGTCCGCTCGCGGGCCATCGATTTCGGCGTCGAGCCGCCGCTGTTCGACAAGCGCGATATCCACGTCCACGTGCCGGAGGGTGCAACCCCGAAGGACGGACCGTCGGCTGGCGTGGCGATGGCGACGGCGATCGTCTCGGTGCTGACCGGTATCCCGGTCAGGGCCGATGTGGCGATGACCGGCGAGATCACGCTGCGCGGCAGGGTGCTGCCGATCGGCGGCCTTAAGGAAAAGCTGCTTGCCGCACTTCGCGGCGGCATCAAGAAGGTGCTGATCCCGGAAGAGAACGCCAAGGATCTGGCGGAGATTCCGGAGAACGTGAAGAGCGGCATGGAGATCATTCCGGTCTCACGGGTTGGCGAAGTGTTGCGCCATGCGCTGGTGCGCATGCCGGAACCGATCCAGTGGGTCGAACCCGTCAATGCGCCGGCCGTGGTCGATGTCGGAGACGAGGCTGGTAAATCGCTGGCGCATTAGTGCTTGCTAAAGTTGCAATGCACAAAGAGAGAGCCGGGCCTTGAGCCCGGCTTTTTCATGTGAAGAACCGCGGATTTCCGGGCTTTTTTCGACTTTCCTGGCGCTTTTCGACTTGGTTGCCGGAGCGCTTCTTTCTAAAGTCCGTTTCCTGCCGGATGAGTCGAGTGTTCCGGTTTTCTCATGGAAGGGAATTTTTATGAACAAGAACGAACTGGTGTCCGCTGTCGCCGATGCCGCGAGTATTTCGAAGGGTGACGCGCAGTCGGCGGTTGATGCGGTGTTTTCCGTGATCACCGGCGAACTGAAAAAGGGCGGCGATGTCCGGCTTGTCGGCTTCGGAAATTTCACCGTGTCAAAACGCGCCGCGTCGACCGGCCGCAATCCGCAGACCGGTGCGGAAGTGAAGATCCCGGCGCGCACCGTGCCGAAGTTCTCGGCCGGCAAGGGCCTCAAGGACGCGGTCAACTAGGCGCCTCCTTAAGTCTTTCAGAGAAAAGAAAAGCCGGTATGTCCGGTTTTTCTTTTCTGTGCCCGCAGCGTCGTTGGAAAGGCGGCACTATGCCGTCGGCGCATCCGCGCGCATCAAGCCTTCTGTCTTGAGATCGGCCCACAGCGCCGACGGCAGCTTCGCGTCGAGCAGCGAGCGATTGCTTTCGACTTCGCCCGGCCGCTGGCCGCCCGGGATTACCGAGACGACGGAAGGATGCAGCAGCGGGAACTGCAGCGCCGCCTCGATCAAGCGCACGCCGTGGCGTTTGCAGACGGCCTCGATGCGGGTGACGCGGTCGATGATGTCCTGCGGCGCCTCCGAATAATTGTAGTAGGCGCCGGGCTTCGGCCCGGTTGCCAGGATGCCGGAATTGTAAGGCCCGCCGAGAACGATGCCGATGCCGCGTTGCTGGCATAGAGGCAGGAAAGACTGCAGCGCTTCCTGCTCCAGCAGCGTGTAACGCCCGGCAAGCAAGAACAGATCGAAATCGCCGCGCTCGGCCAGCGTCTGGGCAACCTGCCACTCGTTGATGCCGCCGCCGAATGCCTTGATCACGCCCTGGTCGCGCAATGCCAGCAATCCGTAGTAGCCGGAGCTCATGAATTCCTGGATGTGCTGGTCCGAGGCTTCCTTGCTGCCATGGGTGAAGATGTCGACATCGTGCACGAAGAGGATGTCGATGCGGTCGACGCCGAGCCGTTCCAGCGAGGCTTCGAAGGAGCGCATGACGCCGTCATAGCTGTAATCGTAGACCTCTCGGCGCGATGGGGTGTCGAAGAATTTGCCGATGCCGGTGCGCTGTTCCGGCGGGCAGGCGCGCATTATGCGCCCGACTTTGCTGGACAGCACGTAGTCGTCGCGCTTCTTCGAACGCAGGAACGGATTGAGCCGCGTTTCGGCTAGGCCTAGCCCATAAAGCGGCGCGGTGTCGAAGTAGCGGCAGCCGACCCGCCATGCCGCCTCCAGCGTAGCATTGGCATCCTCGTCGGAGACGGCGCGGTAAAGATTGCCGAGCGGTGCGGTGCCGAAGCCGAGCTCGGTGAAGGTGATGCCGCCATTGCCGATGCGGTCGAAATGCCGTGTCTTCATATGTCGTCGTTTCCTCATTCACGATTTGCCGTGACACTATCACGGCTGTAGCGCATCAAAAGCACTGCGTGTCGTTGGACACCGATTTTCGCGGTGATAGCATGAATGAAAACAAGCTGTTCGGGGCAAAGGTGACTAAGATATTCAAATGGTTCTCCGGCACCGGCAGGCTGGTGCAAATGTCATGACGGACGCCGGCGAAAACCTGTTTGGGATTGCGCTGAACGAGCTTGGCACCGTGCTGGAGCGTATCGACGCAAGCCGCATCGACGCCGCTTGCGCCATCTTGGCCGGTGCGAAAAAGATCGTCACCTATGGCTGCGGCCGCGAGGCGCTGCAGGTCAAGGGTTTTGCCATGCGGCTCTATCATCTCGGTCTGCCGGTGTCGGTCGTCGGCGACGTGACCACGCCGCCGCTGGGCGAGGGCGATGTCTTCCTCGCCAGTTCCGGCCCGGGTGAGACGTCGACGGTGCTGACCTTGATGCAGGCCGCGCGCGAGGCCGGTGCCACAGTCCTGCTGCTCACCGCGCAAGCCGACAGCACTGCCGCAAAGCTGGCCGACTTCACACTGCTTATCCCGGCTCAGACCATGGCCGACGACCAGGGTCCCGAAAAGACATCCGTCCTGCCGATGGGCTCGGTGTTCGAAGGCGCGCTGTTCGTCCTCTTCGAAGTGATGGTGCTGAAGCTCAGGGACCTGACCGGCGTCTCGGCGGAAGCGATGCGCGCCCGCCACACCAATATGGAGTAGGTGTCATGCGCTACGAATTGATGCTGCCGCATCAGATACGCAAGGTGATCGCCGAAAACTGGCCGGTCGTGTTGCCGCTGGGTGTGCTTGAATATCACGGCGAGCACATGGCCGTCGGCATGGACACGCTGGCGGTGGTCAAGAGCCTGGAACTGTTCGAAAAAGAAGCCGAGATCGTCATTCTGCCGCCCTTCTATTACGGCGCGGCGAGCTATGCTGTTGCAGCACCGGAGGGCAGTGGTTCGCTGCAGGTCGGCGGCAATGTGCTGGCGCCATTCGCGGAAGAACTGTTCTATAGCCTGCTGCGCATCGGCTTCCGCAACATCCACGCCATCATTCACCACCAGACCGAAAATTTTGCCGCCGGCATGCCAACCGATCTCGCCTTCAAGGCCGCCGGCCGGCAGGCGATCTTCCGCTTCCTGGAGAAAGAACGTGGCGAAGGCTGGTGGGGCTCTGCGGCGATGGCTGACTATTATGCCGAACACGCCGAGGGCAGCAATTTCTTCAACTGGGTGCAGGTGCATCCGTTGATGCCGGCCTCAATGCACAGCCAGTACCCGTTCGACCATGCCGGCATCGGCGAGACGTCGCTGATGCTGGCGCTGTGCCCGGAGGCGGTGGATGCCGGCCGCTTCGCCGACAACACCGGCTGGTACACGGCAAGTGCGCCCGAAGCCTCGGTGGAGTTGGGGCAAAAAGGGGTTGCCATGATCCTCGAGCATTTGCGGGCAACACTTTCAGGTTAGCGCGCTTTTCCCTTCTCCCGCAACAAGGGGAGAAGGGAGAGCCGGCGCAGTTATTTCACCGCGCCCGCTGTCATGCCCATGATCAGGTAACGCTCGAGCGCGATGCCGATGACGGCGAGCGGTGTGATGGCGGCGGTGGCAAGCGCCGCCATTGACCACCAGTTGATGCCTTGTGAGCCGGTCTGGCTGGCCACCATGACAGGAATGGTTTTTGCGTCGGTCGAGGTCAAAAGCGCGGCGAAGAAATACTCGTTCCAGCACAGCACCATCGCCAGGATGAAGGCGGCGACCATGCCCGGCAGGGCGATCGGCATGACGATGCGCAAGAAGGCGCCCCAGATCGACAGGCCGTCGACGAGTGCTGCCTCCTCCAGCTCCACCGGGATGGAGTTGAACTGGTCGCGCATGATCCAGATGACGATCGGCAGCACCATCAGCGTATAGAGCAGGATCAGCCCGACGCGTGTGTCGAGCAGGCCGACCTCCCGGTAAAGCACGAGGAAGGGCAAGGCCAAAACCACCGGCGGCAGGATCAGCTGAGACAGGAAGAAGAAGGAAATATCCTCGTTCCTGAACCAGGCAAACTTGTAACGATAGCGGGTCAGCCCGTAGGCGGCGAGGCTGCCGATGACGATGGCGAGGCTCGACGCGCCGACCGAAGTGATGACCGAATTCATGAAGCGCTTGATGAATTCGTCGCGGACCGTCGACGTCCGAAAGATCGAGTCCGGCGACAGGCCGAGCGAACGCCAGCCTTTCCAGTCGGGCCGGAAGTCGACGAACGGGATCAGATGGCCCTGGGTGACGTCGACCGCGGTCTTGAACGAAGTGGTTATCGTCCAATAGATCGGGAACAGGCAGATGAAAGCCCAGAAGATGAGCGCGCCATAGATGAAGACGCGGTTAGCGAGGAAGCTCGCCGGCGAGCGGATTTCGGAAGCGGCATAGTCGGTGGTCTGAACGCTCATCTTGCCGGCCCGATCAGTTGACGTTGCGCACGAAGCGGCTGGCGAACTTCAGCAGCCAGGTCACGAACACGATGATGATGATCAAATAGGCCATCGCCAGCATCGTGCCGTAGCCGACGTTCGAACGGTCGCGATATTCGCGGTAGATGAAACTGGACACCGAATCGGTCGCGCCGCCCGGCCCGCCGGAGGTGACGGTGATGATGATGTCGGCGAGCTTCAGCTTGAAGATGATGCGCAGGATGACCGCTGTCACCG
This sequence comes from Mesorhizobium sp. M0854, assembly GCF_040319815.1. Lineage (NCBI taxonomy): Bacteria > Pseudomonadati > Pseudomonadota > Alphaproteobacteria > Hyphomicrobiales > Phyllobacteriaceae > Mesorhizobium > Mesorhizobium sp. M0854. Next base: position 94,491 of record NZ_JAMYOL010000014.1, on the reverse strand, counting down.
ACACCGGCAGCATCAGCGGGAAGGTGACCTGCCAGAAGGTCTGCCAGGCGGTGGCGCCATCGACACGCGCTGCCTCGAGCACCTCGCGCGACATTGCCTGCAGGCCGGCGAGCAGCATGATCATCATGAACGGGATGAACGTCCACGCGTCGAGCACCATGATCGAGATGCGGGCGGTGATCGGGTTGGAGAAGAAGGCCGGGTTTTCCCAGCCGAGATGCCGCGCCAGCGTCGCGGCGGGCCCGAAGCGGTATTCCATCAGCGACTTGCCGATCATCCACGACACCGCCACCGGCGACAGCATCAGCGGCATGAGAAACACGACGCGGAAGAATTTTCGTGCCCTAATCTGCGCGTTGAGCAGCAGCGCCAGGCCGAAGGCGATGACATATTCGACGAACACCGCCAGCACGTAGAGCACCATGTTGAACAGCGCGTTGCGATAATAGGCGTCGTTCAGCATCTGCCAGAAATTGTCGAGCCCGTTGAACTGCCGTCCGCTGAAGGAACTGAGGTTCCAGTCGGTCAGCGCGATGTAGAAGCCGAACAGCGTCGGGAAGATCACCATGGCAATGGTAAACAGCAGCGCCGGCAGCAGGAACAGCGCGCGCTGGCCGTCCTCGCCGCGCGTCAGCACCTGGCCGATGCCGAGCGCGACACCCCACAGCACGTAGGCGTAGACCACCGGCCGCCAGGTGTCGAAGCCGATGGTGTCGACCTCGCTCTTGTAGAGGATTTGCAGCGCGATCACCGCCAGAAGGCCGAGCGTCGCAGCAGCCATCAGCGCCCAGCCAAGCCGTTTGCGGCTCCGCGGAATCAGGTCGGATGGCACGGCGCCTGCCGGCCATTCACTTGTCGACAAAGTCTGGTCAGCCAGGGTCCGGTCAGCCACGCGTCTTGCCTGTTCACAGGAGGCTCGATGACCGGCCGAGCCGATCGAGGCCGGGCCGGTAAAGCGGATGTCCGGCGGCTGTGCGCCGCCGGACCAGGTTTAACGATCTCAGCCTACATGCCGAGCGATGCCTTGTAGAGCTTGACCTGTTTGTCGCGGCCGATCTGGTCGGTCAGCTTCTCCCAGGCGGCTGCGATGGCGTCGGCGCCTTCCTGCGCCTTCATCTTGCCGGCAAAGGTGTTGGCCAAAATGTCCTCGGCGGCGCTGTAGTACTGGAAGATGCCGGGGATGCGCGGCTCGATCGCCGCGTTTGGATGGTTGTAGCTGTCGGCTTCCGACTTCAGATACGAGGTGATGAACGCCTCGTCGTAGCCCGCCGCCACCCATTCCGGAATGTTGAAATGCGAGTTGCGATAGGGCTGGAAACCCGACGGATAGGCCGCGCACCAGAGCGACAGGTCCTTGCCGCCGAGGTGGGCAGCGGCAGACCATGCCGCCTTCTTCTTCTTTTCGTCGCTGTCGACGCGGGCCATGACGTAAACGCCCCAGCCGAGATAGGCGCAGTTCGGCGCATGGTTCGGGCCGCTGGCGAGCTTGTCCCACTGGCCGGTCTTGGAGTTGTAGACATCGTCCGAGCCCGGCAGGATCGAGAAGCCGGTGATGTCGCCGACGACCGAGGAATCGTTGGTCTTGACGTTCGAACCGACGTCGCCCCACCAGGTAACCATCGAACCGGTGCCTGCCAGGAATTGCTGGAAGGCGGTGGTGTTCGGGTCGGCGTTGATCTGGTCGGCAGGTTCGGAGGGCAGGGCATCGATGACGTCCTGGATCGCCCGCACCCATGCCGGATTGTTAACGCGCGGCTTCATCGTGTCGGCATCAAACAGCCAGGCCTTGTCATCGGGATGCTTGGCGTAGGCGCTGGCGCGGCTGCCGAGGAAATAAAAGCCGAAACCGCCCCAGGGCTTGGGCGCATCGAGATAGCCAAAGACGTCCTGGCCTTTCACCTGCTTGCCCTTGAGGAACTTCGTCACCGCCTGCACCTGCTGCCAGGTCTTCGGCACGCCCCATTCGCCTTCTCCGCCGCCGTCCTTCCAGGCCTTGGCGAGGTCGGCATCGGCAAACACGTCGGTGCGGTAGTTGAAATTATGTGCGTCGCCGTCAACGGTCACGCGATATTGCTTGCCGTCCCATGTGCCCACCGGCGGCTGCAGATAGGCCACGACATCCTTCATGTCGATCTGGTCCTTGACCCAGTCCGGCATCTCGGAGGTGAGACCCTTGCCGCAGACGTCGCCTTCGAACGGTGCCCCCATTTCGATGATGTCGAAATCGACGGTGCCGGTCGCGATCGACTGCTGCAGGCGGGCGTTGTAGTCAGCCTGCGCCAGGTCGATCCAGTTGATCTTGGCGCCGGTATAGGTCTCCCACGGCTTCAGGAAGCCGCGAAACAGCACATTGTGCAGGTTCTGGTTGTTGAGGCCCATGAAGGTGAGTTCGACACCGGCGAATTCGCCTTCCTTGACATTGGCCTTGGTGGCGCCAAGGCAAAGCTCGCCGACCTGCTGGAAGTCGGCATCGGTCGGCTGACCCTTGCCGACACCCGGAATCTGCAGGATCTGCGCGCGCAGGTCGTCGGCGGCCGCAGCCGTGCGCGTCAGCGCACCAAGTCCGGCGCTTGAGGCCGCCGCGAGGGCGGCCATGCTGGCCGCTCCCTTCAGCACGTCGCGGCGGGTGGCCCCGGCGCGGACAAGTTGGTTATAAAGGCTGACTTTCATTTCGTTCCTCCCAGAAGGTCAATTGTGAATTGGTTCAGATGGTGGAGCGCCGATTATGTTCCCCAACGACAGCGACTCCGGTAAATAGCGGCCCGAATTCTCCCTCCCGCGACGCTTGGCATTCAGTGCCGGACAAGCGTACCGGTGCGCCCGGAACAGGGTCATAAGCCGGACACTGTCACTATTCGCACAACGAAGTGCGGTGTCAACGTGAATGGGTTTTTTATCTATAAGAGACTGACTTGCCCTCGCCGTTTGCGTTGTTTAGCTTCACGGCAACTGAAGGGGGAATGATGGCTCAAGTCGCGATCCGCAATGTGGCCAAGGCGTTCGGAACCGTCAAGGTTCTGCACGATGTCAGCGTCGACATCGCCGACGGGCAGTTCGTGGTGCTGGTCGGGCCTTCCGGCTGCGGCAAGTCCACGCTGCTGAGGATGGTGGCCGGGCTGGAGACGGTCTCCGGCGGCACCATCGCCATCGGCGAGCGCATCGTCAACCATCTGCCGCCGGCCAAGCGCGACATCGCCATGGTGTTCCAGAACTACGCGCTCTATCCGCACAAGACGGTCGAGCAGAACATGGCCTTTGCTCTCAAGCTGCGCAAAACCGACCCGGCGGTGGTCACTGAGCGGGTCAAGCGCGCCGCCGACATCCTCGACCTCAATCCCTACCTCAAGCGCTATCCGCGCCAGCTCTCTGGCGGCCAGCGCCAGCGCGTCGCCATGGGCCGCGCCATCGTGCGCAACCCGCAGGTGTTCCTCTTCGACGAGCCGCTCTCCAATCTCGACGCCAAGCTGCGTGTCCAGATGCGCACCGAGATCAAGGAACTGCACCAGCGGCTGAAGACCACCACCATCTACGTCACCCACGACCAGATCGAGGCGATGACCATGGCCGACAAGATCGTGGTGATGCGCGACGGTCGCATCGAACAGGTCGGCGCGCCGCTGGAATTATTCGACCGGCCGGCCAACCTGTTTGTCGCCGGCTTCATCGGCTCACCCTCGATGAACCTGCTCAAGGGCGTCGTGCGCAAGGGCGACAAGCCTGTCGTCGAGATCGCCGGGACGCCGTTCCCGATTGCGGCGACCAGTGCCGTCGAGGATGGCCGTAATGTCGTCTACGGCGTGCGGCCCGAGCATCTCGAAATCCATCCCGATGGTGTTCCGGCGAAGATTTCGGTGGTCGAGCCGACCGGTTCCGAGACTTTGGTGTTCCTGCGCTTCGGCGAGGGCGAGATGGTGGCGCTGTTCCGTGAGCGCCACGACTTCAAGCCGGGCGACACACTGCACCTGAAACCGCGGCTCGACCAGGTGCATCTCTTCGACGCAGAGACCGGCAAGCGTCTCTGATTTCGCCCCAGCAAACTTCGCGAGGAATACCATGCTCAAAGGAATCAATCCGCTGCTCAATGCCGATGTGCTGCAGGCGCTGCGGGCGATGGGCCACGGTGACGATCTGATTATCGCCGACACCAATTTCCCGTCCGATTCGGTGGCGCGCCAGACCGTGCTTGGCCGGCTGCTGCGCATCGATGCGTCGGCGGCCGACGTGGTCAAGGCGGTACTGTCGCTCTATCCGCTGGACACCTTCGTCGACGATGCCGCCGCGCGCATGGAGATCGTCGGCAAGCCGGACGACATTCCCGCCGTGCAGAAGGAAGTGCAAAAAGAGATCGATGCCGCCGAGGGCAAGGCCTGGCCGATGATCTCGGTCGAGCGCTACGCCTTCTACGAACGCGCCAAGAAGGCCTATTGCGTCATCCAGACCGGCGAGCGCCGCTTCTATGGCTGTTTTGCGTTCCGCAAGGGCGTCGTGCCACCGGATGCGGAGTAGCGGGATGCCGGCGAATCCGATCGTCATGAAGCCGGTTGTCATATTGGGCGTCTTCGTCGCCGATACGGCCTACCGCGCCGCCCGCCAGCCGCGCATGGGCGAGACGATCCTGGGCACGTCCTTCACGCTCGGCCCCGGCGGCAAGGGCTCGAACCAGGCGGTGGCGGCCGGCCGGCTCGGCGCCGACGTCACCTTCCTTACCCGCCTCGGCGTCGACCCCTTTGCCGATATGGCGAGACAGACCTGGTCGCACGCCGGCGTGAAGAGCGCCGTCATCGACACACCGGAAAGCTACACCGGTGCCGCCTATATCTTCATCGAGGAGACGAGCGGCAACAACGCGATCATCGTCAGTCCGGGTGCGGCGATGCTGATCTCGCCCGCCGATATCGAGGCAAATGCCGGCCTGATCCGCGCGGCCGGCGTTTTCGTCACCCAGCTCGAACAGCCGATCGAGGCGGCGCTGCGGGCGCTGGAGATCGCGCGCGGGGCAGGGGTGACCACCATCCTCAACCCGGCGCCCGCGGCCAGGCTTCCGGACCGCATCTACACGCTTTGCGACTATGTCACGCCGAACGAAACCGAGGCCGAGGAACTGACCGGCATCAAGGTGTCCTCGATCGACGACGCCCGCCGTGCCGCCGACAGCCTGCTTGAGAAGGGCGTTGGGGCAGTCATCGTGACGCTTGGCGAAAACGGTGCGCTGCTGCACACGGCCGACCGTTCCGAGCATGTCGCAGCGGTCGCCGCCGGCCCGGTGGTCGAGACCACAGGCGCGGGCGACGCCTTCAACGGCGGCCTGGCTGCCGCGCTGTCGAGGGGGATCGAACCTCTGGAAGCGGTGCGCTTCGCCTGCGCCGTCGCCGGCATCTCGGTGACGCGCCCAGGCACCGCCCCGTCCATGCCGACGCTGCAGGAAATCGAGGCGCTGCTCGCCAAGAGGTGAGACCGTATGGATTACATCATGAACGACGACGGTTTCTGACAAATCAACGTCGACATTTCTCCGACACCAGGGGACGTGACCCCAAAGGAGAAATGGCGCGAGTGACGGGGCTCGAACCCGCGACCTCCGGCGTGACAGGCCGGCACTCTAACCAACTGAGCTACACCCGCGCATGGACGAGCACGTGTCAGCCGTGTTCGTCGTTGGGGCGGTGGATAAGGGGTAAGCCACCGGGTGTCAAGCGGACCCGGACAGCATAACAGCAAACAGCAGAAGGTTTTTTGACAAGCCGAACTTTGTTGCCGAAACCGGCTCCCGGCCAAGCCACTGGCCGCTCATTTGGCCTTGCGAAGCCGGTCCTAACTGCTTAAAGGTCCGGCCCGGAGCGGGCGATTAGCTCAGTTGGTAGAGCGCTTCGTTTACACCGAAGATGTCGGCGGTTCGAGCCCGTCATCGCCCACCATTTTCCTCGATGTGTTCAGTTTGGGCTACACCGCTCAAGCTGATCGCCAGGTGAGACGCATCCGACCACTGTGCTACTCGGACTTTGGTCTGATTCAAACTGTCTTTCCGCAGGGACTTAAGTCTGATCTGCTTGCCTCTCATGAGGGAAACGATTGCCGAAAGCTACAACTTGCAGTATCTCAATTGCGTATGGGCATGGGCGGGAGCGAAAATATTCCTGGATGGCTTGCGAGTCATCTTCCGGACGATCCCGTGATCGCAGGAGATCTCGCGGATAAGATATCGAAGGAAGCTGAAAAAAACCGGCTTCCAGGCGATCGGGTTGTGAAGACAACCCGTAACGAAGAAGACACCTTCAAGAAAGAACAAGTCGAAGCTTATCCCGACGCCGCGGTTGCAGGAGTCTTTGCCAGCGGTTCATTCCTCGCCCTGTTGGTATTAGCCATTTATCTGCTTTATGTGCTCTCGATTGTGGCCGGGGGAACGGTCGCGGATGTTCCCCTGCCGCCCATACTGCACTAGTAGACGCTCCGCCAACACTCTGATTAGCCCGCACCGTGTTGGCCTGGCGCCTTCCAGAAGGTTCGGTTGGTGCGGCAAAGGTGTTCACGCGGAGGCACATGGTTGCTGCAGCACCGCAGCATTGTACTTCCATAATCCTCCCGGTCAGTGTCCATGCAGGTTGTGCGATTGCTTGCCGCGGCTCAGCGTGCAGCTTCTGCCCGATGAGCAAGCCGTTTTCCGATGTAAACGCAATGCATCGGCAGGTCCGGGTGCTGCAGCACCCGAAATCCGATCGTCCTATAAAACCTTAGCGCACCATCGTTCTCCGGCATGACTTCGAGGTGGATGCCGGTCGAGCCGCTCGCGGCAAGGCGCTGCTCGAGGAAGGCCATCGCGCGCCTGCCGATGCCTTTCCCGCGCGCTTGCGGCAACAGGTCGATATGGCCATGCGACGGGTAGGCCGCCAGCGCAGGCGGAACAGCGAAATCGGGGTGGTGGATCCGGTACCGCGCCCAGTCGCTGCCGCGCCAGCGCGAGTTGTCGGGTCCCGGGTCTACCACGCGCCGCTGCAGGTCCGGATACCAGTCTGATGCCAGGCTGGCATTGAAAGCGCCCGTATCGGCTGCGCCAAGCAGATAGCCGGCCGCACCTGTGGGGCTATCGATAATGAAGGCCAGATCGGGTTCGAGCACCTGGTAGGGAATAGTGTAGAGGAGGCCGAGCAGGTCCGGGTCGTCCTCGCGGCCGCTGGCATCCTTGCCGGCATCGCCGGTCTTGAGACAGATCATCGCAAGCGCTGCATGATCGGCGGTGGTCGCCCGGCGCAGGAAGAAACCGCCGCCGAAATCGAGGATCATGGCGGCAGCAGCCGGAAATCCTTGCCCTCGGGCAAAAGCTGCCCGCCGTCGACGATGATGGTCGTGCCGGTGATGTAGCTGGCATCGTCAGAGGCCAGGAACAGGAAGGCGTTGGCCACGTCGCGCGGGCTGCCGAGCCGGCCGAGCGGAATGGCGTCTTCCATGTTCTTGATGAAGGCCGCACCGCGATGCTGCTCTATGCCTTCGGTGAGGATGTTGCCGGGCTCGACGCCGTTGACCGTAATGCCGTAGCCCGAGAATTCGAGCGCAGCCGAACGGATCAGCCCATTGATGCCGGCCTTGGTCGCTGAATAATGGCCGTGGCCGGGGCTGGTGACATGCGGGCCAGTGATCGAGGAGGTGAACAGCATGCGGCCAAAATGCTGCGCCTTCATCGGCACCAGCGCCGCGCGTGCGGCGATGAAGCTGCCGCGCAAGTTCACCGCCATGACCCGGTCCCAGTCGTCGGAACTGGTGTTTTCCAGCAATTGCCAGGGATAGATGCCGGCATTCTGCACCATGATATCGAGTCGGCCGTGACGGTCGAGGGCCAGCGCCACGGCGGCCTGCGCATCGGCCATCTGCGAGATGTCGGTGCGTATGAAGGCGGCACCGAGCTCGTCCGCAGTCGCTTGCCCGACCTCAGCCTCGGTATCGGCCAGGACAAGCGTCGCGCCCTCTTCGGCAAAACGCTGTGCGATGCCCTTGCCGATGCCACGTGCGCTGCCGACGATCAGCGCGACCTTATCTTTCAGACGGCCGGTCATGCCAGCCTCTGGCGGATTGTCTGCCTGAATGCGTCGAGCAGCACGGCGGCAAGCACCAGCAGGCCGTGTATCACCAGGGTGAAATTGGCTGGCAGGCCCATCAAATTGATCGCCGTGTTGATCGCCGAGAGTAGCAGCACGCCGGCATAGACGCCGGGCAGGGTGCCGACACCGCCTTTCAGGCTGACGCCGCCGATGACGACGGCGGCAAAGGCGTTGAACAAGAATCCCGCACCGAGATTGGCGCTGGCTCCGGAGGTGCGGATCGCCAGCAGCCAGCCGGCAAGGCCGGCGATGGCGCCGGCGAGAACGAAGGCTATGACGAGGTTGCGGTTGACGCGGATGCCGGCGCGGAAGGTCGCCGTCTCGTTGCCACCGATCATGACCAGATGGCGGCCGAAGGGCGTCTTGGCCATGACCAGCGAAGAGATGACGAAACAGGCAATCGCGATCCAGGCGGTGAGCGGCAGGCCGAGCAGGCGCTGGATGGCGAACCAGCGGATCGCCGGCGCAAGGTCCTGCGCCGAGCGGCCGCCGGAAATGACCAGCACCAGGCCGCGCACCCAGATGTAAGAAGCCAGCGTGATTATGAAGGCGCTCATCTTGACCCTGACCACCAGATAGCCGTTGAAGGCGCCAATGAGGCCGCCGATGGCAAGCGCGATGAGCAGCGAAACCGGAACCATGAGCCATTGCGGCTGCAACTGGACGCCAAGGCCGATGCCGGACGAGCAGAACAGGATGCCGACCGCCATGGCGCTGAGCGCCGCCACCGATTCGACCGACAGGTCCATATGGCCGGCGATGATGACCAGCGCCAGGCCGATCGACATCACGCCGAGCACGCTCGACGCCTCGATGATGTTGGCGAAGATACCGAGTTGGAAGTAGTTCGGGATAAGGATGGAAAAGACCACCAGCACGAAGACCAGCATGAACCAGACAAGATTGTCGAGGATGAGCTCGAGGGTTTGGCGCGTGCGGGGGTTCATCTCAGGATCCGGTTGGCGCCGACCCCGAAAAACCACTCGGTTTTCGGACTATCAGGCGTGGTTGAAAATTGCTGCAGCATTCCCGCGCGCGTCCGTTTGAACGCACCCGGGCTGCAGGGCTGGGCTCCGGGCCGGCATGGCCCGGAGCTTCTGGCGAGTTCGCTATTCGACCGGCTTTATGGTTTCGGTCGGCGGCTTCATGTTGCCCCAGAAGGCCGGGTTATCGACATTTTCCTTGGTGATCGCAGCGCCGGGGATCTTGATGTTCGGTCCCCACGCTTCCTTGGTCAGGGTTGATTTCAGGCCAAGCACATCATATTCGCCGGGCTTGATCTCCTGCTTGTTGACCACCTTGTCCATGAACATCGCGACCGCCGCGGCCTGCGCGTAGAGCGGCTGCTCGACTTCGACGTTGAGCCAGCCCTTGCGGATCAGGTCGAGGCCGACCGGAGCGCCGTTCGAGCTCATCAGCATGACGTCGCCCGGCTTCTTGCCGGCGGCCTCGAGCGAGGCGACGGCAGCGACCGAAAGATGCGCGGCATGGCTGAAGATCAGGTCGATGTCGGGGTTGGCGAGCATCTGGTCGGCAACGATGGTGCCGGCGTTGCTGGCCTCCCATTGCATGGCCGGCAGCGAGATGATCTTGACGTCCGGGAACGCCTTCATTTTCTCCTCGAAACCCTTCTGGATGTCGAGCGTGTAGGGATCGCCCGGATCGCCGAGCACCTGCAGGATCTTGCCCTTCACCGAGCCGTTCTTCGCGGTCAGGAGCTTTTGTGCCTGGTCGGCGGCGACGTAGCCGATCTCGACGGTTCCGGCCACCGAGGTGAAGTCGGACGGGGTCGAGGTGATCTGGCGGTCGAACTCGACGACCGGGATGCCGGCGGCACGGGCCGCCTCGATCGACGGTTTCAGCGCATTGAAATCGACGGCGGCAAGGATGATCGCCGCCGGCTTCAGCGCGATGACGTCGTTCATCTGCGATTGCTGAGCGTCGGTCTTGTTGTCGGCGTTCAACGTCTTCATCTCGTAGCCGACCTGCTTCAGGAACAGTTCCAGCGCGCTCACCGAGCCGGTCTGGAACTCATCGAGCAATGTCGGCACCATGTAGTAGACGGTGCCCTTGGACTGGGCGAATGCCGGCGTGAGCGTGGCAAAGGCCAGTGCCAGGATACCGAAGACGGAAAGAAGTATTTTCTTCATGTCGTTCGCTCCTCTTGCGCCGGACCCCTCATTTGTCCCTCAGTTCGCCGGTCCGGCACCGGCGAGCGTCTCTCCGGTGATCATGTTGATCACCGCGTCGGGACTTGTTTTGTTGCGTGCGACATCGCCCGCCACGACGCCTTGCCGGATCACCACGATCCGGTCGGCGACCTGGAAGGCCTGTTGCATGATATGGGTGATGATGACGACGCCGATGCCCTGGCTCGCCACCTGGCGGATCATGTCGAGGCCGCGCCGCGTCTGCTCGACACCGAGCGCCGCGAACGGCTCGTCGAGAAGCACTAGCTTGCCGCCAAAATGCACGAACCGGTTGAGCTCGATGGCCTGCCGCTGGCCGCCGGAGAGGTGCTCGACATTGGTGCGAAGCGAGGGAATGCGGGTGCCGGCGCTGGCCAGCGCCTTTTGCACCACCTGCTCCATGGCGCGCTCGTCGAGCACCGGAATGCCGAGAACCTTCCTGGTGATCTCGCGGCCCATGAAGAAATTGGCGACCACGTCGACATTGGTGCAAAGCGACAGGTCCTGGTAGACCGTCTCGATCCCCGCGGCCTTGGCCTCGGCGGGAGATTTGGCCAGGAATTCCTTGCCTTCGAACAGCATGCGGCCGGAGGTCGGCTCCAGGCCGCCGGCAATGATCTTGACCAGCGTCGATTTGCCGGCGCCGTTGTCGCCCAGAAGCGCCACCACTTCGCCCTTGTCGATCGAAAAGCTGATGCCTTTCAGCGCTTCGATGGCGCCGTAATTCTTGGCTACGTTGTCGAGCACCAGCAGCGGTTCGCTCATGCCGCGATCCCCTTGTTATGCAAGAGATCTCGCCCGCGTTCGCGCTCGGCGGTGAAGATCTGGCCGAAGCGCGGCGAAAGCACCCCGGAAACGGCAAGCGCGGCGGCGCCGCGCAACACCGCATGCTGGCCGCCGCGCGCGACGCTGACGCGGGGCGTCGTGCGATCGCTTCGCGCCGAGACCGAATTGGGCAGGTGCGCGGCCGCGCCGGCAAGCCTTTCGAGCAGCTCGGTGGACGCCAGCCCGCCGAGGATGATGGTTTCGGGATCGAACAGGTTTTCGATGATGGTGACGGCGTTGCGGAAGATCGGCGCAATCTCGCTCACCCACTCGGCGTCGGCGATGTTGCGGCGCCGCAGCGCCTCGAGCGAGAGATACCGTTCGAGGCAGCCGCGATTGCCGCACGGGCAGGGCTCCCCGCCTGGCACTGCGGGAATGTGGCCGATTTCACCGGCGTTTCCCCAGGCGCCGCGCAATGCCGCCCCGTCATGCACCATGACGCCGCCGAGACCGACGCCGAAATAAAGATAGTAATACTCGGAATATGCCGTTCCGAGGCCGTAGAGGCGCTCGCCGATAGCAGCCGCCGCCATATCGGTTTCGAAAAAGGCCGGCAGTCCGGTCGAGGCGGCCAGCCGCTCGCGCAGCGCCACATCCTTCCAGCCGGTCATGGTGGTCGGCCCGACAAAGCTCATGGACTCCACGCCGAACGGTCCGGGCAGCGCCATGCCAATGCCGAGAACGCGGCCACCGGGCCGCAATGCCGTCAATTCGAGCACCATGGCGCCGATCAGCTCGAAAGCGTGGTCGGGCGTTGCATTTGGGGCTTCGCGGTAGGTGCTCTCGATAACATCGCCGCTTAGGTTGATCAGGGCGGCATTGATGCCCAGCGGGGTGACGTGGATGCCGACGGCATAGCCGCCTTCCGGATTGATGCGCAGCGTTGCCGGTGGCAGGCGCGCCCCTTGGGCTCTTCGCGCAACGACAGCACGTAACCGTGCTCTTCCAGCTCGCGAACGATGGTTGACACCGTCTGCACGGTGAGTCCGACCCGCCTGGCGATATCGCCGCGGGCGATCGGTCCGTGAAGGCGGATGGATTCGAGCACGATGCGCCGGTTATACGGCCGCCCGAACTCCTGATTGGTCCCGCGCAATGCCATGTCTGGCGCCCTCTCGAGAGAGCAGAGGTTCGCACCGAATATTTATTCAGTCAAATGGAATTCAAAAATAATTCGCCTGTGGCCAAGGCCTTCTAACGCCGGCGGATTCGCGCCCGCCGGCGGATGGGCCAACTCAGGCAATTTTCCAGCATGAAGCGCCACCGGCTGGACGGGACGCCGGGTATGACCTTGGCCGGCATTCCGATCAGCGCCCTGAAGCCCATTTCGGAACCGGCTGTGAGCCGGCCAGGGATCGGAGTTCGTTGCGCCTTTCCGTTGCGGGGAGCATGCTTCCTCTCGCCGGTCTGCGGGAGGAGATGCGATGCCGAAGCTGACCCTCGACGGGATTGATCTCGGCTATGAGGTGCGGGGCGACGGGCCGCCGGTTCTGTTCGTCCACGGCAGCGTCACGAACGGCATGATGACATGGTCCGCGCAGCTACCGCTTGCGGAGCGCTGGAAGCTGGTTGTGGTCGACCGGCCCGGATACGGATCAAGTTCCCCTGCCGAACGCGAGGATTTCGTCATCGACGCCAGACTGGTTGCCGGATTCCTCGATCGGACGCATGACCTCTGGGACGAAAGCCGCGTCCATCTGGTCGGGCATTCCTATGGCGGCGTCATCTCTCTTCTTGCAGCAGCGATGCGCCCGCGAGCAATCCGTTCGCTCACGGTGATCGAGCCGCCGGCCTTTGACCTTGCGCGCGGGGATGTTGCCGTCAATGAACTCGTGACGCGCCTGAAGGCCCACTGGCAAAGCGGACCTCGCGACGATCCCGCGCTTTTCTTGCGCCAATTCCTCCATCTGGTCGGCTCGGCGACACAATTGCCAGACCCGCTGCCGCCCCCGCTCGCGCAAGGCGCGGCCATGCTCGTCGTCGAACGCGGGCCATGGGAGGCCGAAATTCCGCTTCGGCAACTTGCCGATGCGCCGTTCCCGAAACTGGTGGTATCCGGCGGGCACAGCGCAGCATTCGACGCCGTCTGCGACGTGCTCGAAAACGTGCTTGGTGCCGATCGTGCCGTGATCGCCGGCGCGGGGCACAGCGTTCAGCAGACCGGTGAGCCGTTCAACCGGCGGCTCGGCGCGTTCATGGCCGCTGCTGAGGGCTGAAGGCGATCTATCTTTGATATTGCCTGGCGGGCGGTTGGCCGCGCGCCGGCTTCACGCCGAATCAATCGCCGGCTCTACAGATACCGCTCGACCTTCTTGCCGACGGTCAAAAACCGCAGCGGATCGATCGCCTCGCCATTGTGGCGGACCTCGTAGTGCAGGTGCGGGCCGGTCGAGCGGCCGCTGTTGCCGGTCTTGCCGATGACGTCTCCGGCATCGAGCTTCTGGCCGACGGCGACGTCGATTTCGCTGAGATGCCCGTAACGCGTTACAAAACCGTTGCCGTGGTCGACCTCGATCATGCGGCCGTAGCCGCCGTTCCAGCCGGCCTTGACCACGACACCGCCTGCCGTGACCTTGGCCGGCATACCGACCGGCGCCCTGAAATCCATGCCGGAATGCAAGGCGGCCGTGCCGAGGATGGGGTCGGTGCGCACGCCGAACGGGCTGGTAACGCTGCGGCCGGGGGCGGGGTTGGCGAGCGGCAGCCGGCGCGCTTCCTTTTTAAGATGATCCAGCGCGTCAAGAGCCTCGTCCAACTCCTTGACCTTGCTGTCGAAGACCAACGAGCTGTCGAGTGGTATCAGCGGGCCACCAACGTCGCTCTTTTCGAATTCGCTATCAACGGGCAGGCCGGCGGCCTCGAGCGCCTGCGAGATCGCGTCGGCGCTTTTGTAGGCATTGTCGGCAAGTGTGGCGATGCGGGTGAGCTGCTGGCTCTCGATGGCCTTCAGCGAGTTGTTGATCGAAACGAAGAGCTTGTCTGCCCGGTCGGCCGCGCTTTCGCTCGGCAGCGGATCGGCGCGGGTCGACCACAGCGAGAACGGCCTGGTGTCGTCAACGCCCACAGGAGCGGCAAGGGGGGCGGCAAGGCTGGCGACGGAATAGGCCGTCGGCTGGATGCTGCCGGTCGCGTCGGCATGTTCGTCCGGCTTTGCCGCCGGCACGGGCGGCGTTGCGACCTCGTTTTCGGCTCGTTCGAGGATCGGGCCGAGACGGCCGTGACGCAGGCTGAGCTGGCTCTGCCGTTCCAGCAGCTCGCTGACCTTGGTTTCCATCAGCTGCTGATCGAGTAGCTGGCGGCTGGTGATGCGGTCGACCTGGCTGCGCAGTGTCGAGATACGGTCTTCGTAGGCCTGCTGCATGCGCGCCTGCCGCGCCGTCGTGGCGCCGATCAGATCGTCGCGCAGCACCAGATAGGAGGTCGCCAGCAGGTAGCCGATGACGATCGCCGCCAGCGCCGAGCCGCAAAATGCCGCAAGCCACGGGCGTATGGTGAAATGCCTTATCTGGTCGCCCCGGGCGATGATGACCGTGTGGGGCTCTCTGCGTCTGCCGAAGACCGCTGACTGACTGGCTACGTTCACGGGACCAAGCTTTCGTTACGACACCAACGACGAGCCTGATTACACATTATTAGGGTTAACAAAGTTTTGCCGGATCGAAGGACAGGCAAAGGTCTTCGCGCAAAACGGGTATCGAATTGCAGCGGCCTGGCGCAGCTCTCAAAGGGCGTGAACCGCCTCCAGCACCTCTTCGGCGTGCCCCTTGACGCGGACGTTGCGCCAGATCCTTGCGATGCGTCCGTCCCGGCCAATCAGGAACGTCGCCCGCTCGACGCCCATATAGGTGCGGCCGTAGAGCTTCTTTTCCACCCACAAATGGTAAGCCTCGATCACTTTGCGCTCTTCGTCGGCGACAAGGTTGACGCTCAGATCGTATTTCGCCTTGAATTTGTCGTGTTTCTTGACGTTGTCCGGCGAGAGCCCGATGACGACGGCGCCGGCCTTTTCGAACTCCGGCTTCAACTGCGAAAAGCCGATCGCCTCGTTGGTGCAGCTTGTGGTGTCGTCCTGTGGGTAGAAATAGAGTACGATGGGTTTTCCCAGCAATGCGGCGAGGCTGAGTGAACCGCCGCCGTCGCGCGGAAGATCGAACTGCGGCGCAACATCGCCCACGTCGAGGTCAGCCATACCGATGCCCTTGTTTGAAGTTACGCGCCAGGCTGCATCGATATAATGTCGAGCGGGGATTCGTCCACGATCGAATTCGTTTCAACGGAAGATTGCGTGGATCAGGAGCTACCGCAGCACGAGAAGATCAGGTTCAGGCGTGACGAGATCACCGACCTGGGAACCTTTCCGTCCGCGTGCCGCGTCCCGCCGCTCGGCCAGGCGTCGATCGGTCGCGGCGGCCGTTTGATGGCGCGGCTGTTTGCCGGCCTTGTCGCCCTTGTGCTGCTGGCTGGCGCCGGCGTCTACGCGATCGGCGTGTCCGGCTTCGGCTCGGAGCGGCTTCGCGCGGAAGCCGAAACGGCAATCGAGAGATTGGCCGGCTTCGATGTCGACGTTGCCGTCGGGCCAGCCCGGCTGACGCTTGACGGGTCGAGCTTCATTGCGCTGCAGGTCAGCGACGTCAGCCTCAAGACCGCCGACGGCAAACCGATGGCCGATGCCGGCCGGGTCCGCTTCGGCATCCGGCTGATCCCGCTGCTTTCGGGCGAGGTACGGCTGACCAGCGCCCGGATTTCCGACGCGCACATCGTCATGGCCGCGATGCCGTCCGGCGGCGACTGGACGGCCGGGCTGCGCAACCAGGATGGCCTCATCGATCCGGAAAAACTTTCCGCCGCCGTCTTCGCCAACGTCAACCGCGCGCTCGATGCGGTGCGCGAGGATTCGATGCGCCAGATCGATCTGCGCAACGTCGAGCTGGAACTGCCCGAGACCGGATCGGTCAAGTCGGTCACCATCGCCGACGCCTCCGTGTCGCAGACGGGACCGGGAAGCATGGAGTTTTCATCCGATGCGGATGTCGACGGCAGGGCGCTTACCATCGCCGCTTCCGCCACCCGCGATCCGGCGACGCGACGCATCACCACGCTGGACGCCAGCATCCAGGCGGCGGATGCCGAAGCTGCGGCAGCAGGCGGCAAATTGGGCGCGATCGCCTTGAAGCTGGCGGGGTCGGAAGGGACCGGCGACAACAGTTCGCGGCTGACCGCCGCCCTGTCACTGACCGGGTCGGTGCTCGATCTTGGTTCGCGCGGCCTGCTTCCGGCCGACATCGATCTCGATGCGACGCTCGTCGCCGGGTCGAACAAGATCCAGGTCGAAAGCTTGCTGGTGAAAACCGGCCGCTCGACCTTCGATTTCGCCGGTTCGATCGGCCCGAAGCCCGCTACCGGCGCAGCGGGCGAGGAGCCATCCTATCGTTACGACCTGACCAGCGACGGTTCGACCCTGGCGCCTTCGGATTCGCCGGAGCCGGCGCTCAGCTTCATTGCCCGTATTGCCGGCGTCTACCAGCCGACGAGCCAAAAGCTGGTCGCCGAGCAGATCGGCGTCCGGTCCGGACCGGGCAGCGAAGTGCTGGGCACGGCTTCGGTTTCATTCGTCGCCAACCAGGCGCCGGGCATATCGGTGGCGCTCAATGTCCACGACATGCCGGTCTCGCACGTCAAGCAATTATGGCCTTGGTTTTCGGCGCGCAATGCCAGGCTGTGGGTGCTTAAGAACCTGTTCGGCGGCCGCGTCGTCGATGGCAGCCTGCAGTTCCAGGTCGTGCCCGGACGGCTCGGCAACGGCGTGCCGCTTTCCGCCGATGAAGTGTTCGGCCGATTCCAGGTCGAAGGATCGCGCTTCGACACGGCCGGCCGCATTCCGCCGATCCGCGATGCCGTCGGCGTCGTCGGCTTCCACGGCAATGACGTCGACGTCGCGCTGTCGTCGGGCAGCGTCTATATGCCGAGCGGCCGCACGGTGGCGGCGAGCAACGGCACGCTCACCGTCAAGGCGGCGAACCATCCGCCGGTGATCGGCGCGCTCGACATCGACGTCGCCGGCGAGGCGCCGGCAATCGCCGAGCTGGCATCGTTTGACCCGATCAACGCCATGCGCCATGTCGGCCTGCTGCCGGACGACCTGTCCGGCACGGTGACCGGCCACGTCAAGGCCGATATTCCGCTGCAGTCCGGTGTCGACTCTTCCAAACTCGATTGGCTGGTGGCGCTCGACTACAAGGACCTGTCGCTGGGCAAGCCGTTCGAGGGCCAGACGGTCAGCCATGCCGACGGCTCGATCACGGTCGCGCCCGACCGGGCGGTGATCTCGGCGAAGGCGCTGCTCAACGGCATTCCGGCCGAGCTCGACCTGATCGAGCCGCTCAGGGATGGCGGCCCGCCGCGCAGTCGTAAAGTGGCGCTGGTGCTCGACGACAAGACGCGCGCCACCGCCATGCCTGGCCTGTCGACGCTGCTTTCCGGAACCATCAAGGTGGCGATCGACAAGAGTGGCACCGGCAACCAGAACGTGTCGGCCGACCTGACCAATGCCAGGCTGGACATTCCCTGGGCCGGCTGGAGCAAGGGCCCCGGCATTCCCGCCAAGGTCGTCTTCGCCATGGCGAAGACCGGCGACACCACGACGCTCTCCAATTTCGAACTCGATGGCAAGACCTTTTCCATCGACGGCAGCGCGGTGCTGGTCAAGGGCGCCTTGTCCTCGGCCCAGTTCAGCAAGGTCACCTTGAACAGGGGCGACGACGTCGCCGTCTCGGTGAAGCGGTCGGGCAAGGCCTATGCTGTCGAGGTCAGCGGCAGCGCGCTGGACGCACGCTCGCTGATCAAGCAATTCACGTCCGATGTCGACACCGCCACCAAGACCACCGGCGTCGATGCGATCTCGGTCAGCGCCGACGTCAGCTCCCTGACCGGCTTCCACGACGAGGTGCTGTCGAATCTGAAGCTCGACTACAGCGCCGCAGGCTCCCGGGTGAACGGGCTCAAGGTGAGCGCCACGGCAAGTTCGGGAGCCGCCATCACCATCAGCAACACGGCCGGCGGCGGCCTGCGCACGCTCAACATGAAGTCGGCCGACGCCGGCGCCATACTGCGCTTCCTCAATATCTACGAGCATATGGAAGGCGGCTCGATCACGCTGGCGCTCACCGGGGCCGGCGACGGTCCGATGAAAGGCCAGGTCGACGCCAAGAACTTCTTTATCGTCAACGAGCCGAAGCTCGCCTCGATCGTGTCGACGACGCCGGCCGGCGACAACCGCAGCCTCAACGAGGCGGTCAAAGGCAATCTCGACACGTCGAGGGTGAAGTTCGAGCGCGGTTTCAGCGAGATCGATAAGGGCAGCGGCTATCTCAAGCTGCGCAACGGCGTGCTGCGCGGCTCGCGCATCGGCACCACCTTCCAGGGCACGCTCTACGACCAGAACAACAATATGGACATGACCGGCACGTTCATGCCGGCCTACGGCGTAAACCGCATCTTCGGCGAACTGCCGCTGATCGGCGCACTGCTCGGCAACGGCCGCGACCGCGGCCTGATCGGCGTCACCTACAGGCTCAAGGGCAACGCCAACAAGCCGAACCTGGAGGTCAATCCGCTATCGGTGATAGCGCCCGGGATTTTCAGGTCGATCTTCGAGTATCGGTGAGGTCAAAACCCAATTACCTCGAGCGACCGAGTTTTGATCTTAAGCGGCCGCTCGTCCGCCCCGCGAATTCACGCCCATGATCCAAAGGCGACTGACGTCCGCCCGGGCCTAAATGGCCGCTTTGCGCCTAATGTCGGCCGTTAAAGTTAGTTGTGCCACCGCCTTACAGCGGACATCACCGGCGATCGCGGTTGAGGGCGTAGTTGCGCCAGGCGCGGTCATTCGATGTTCTGCCGTTGAACGGCTTCATTCGCCAGTTTAGCGGAAATTGCGCGACAGCATGGTTGCCTCAACAGGGAAGTTCGAAACCCTCTTGGTCCGCGGATCCCGCTGATTGCACGCTGCCGTGCGATATTCTGCAAGATAGCCACCCAACCAACGCCGATAGCCGCATTGCTCTCGACAAGAGCACTCCTGCCGCAGACCACCTAGCTGGCAGACACTTGGCTGATCCCGGCATCGACCCAGGCGCGCGTCTGCTCAAGCACTTCATCCGACAGCGCGGGATCGTCGATCGCCCGGGCGAGGATTACTGCCCCCACCATCGCTGCCCAGCTTCCGATCGCCGCGCGGCGTCTGTCTGCCGGATCCAACTCCGGGAGCGCCTTGCCGATACGGTCGATCTGCGATCGTAGGCCTTCCGTCATGGCCGAGCGTGCAGCCGGGGTCTGATGGCGGATGGCTGCGGCAAGGCCCGCCGTCGGGCAACCACCGGCGCAGTTGTCGCGATGCCGGGGCGAAAGATAGGAACCTACATAAGCGCGAAGATCGCCCCCTCCGCCTGAGTCCGCGGCGAGGACGTGGGCAAGGGTCTGCGCGATCAGGTCGTCCTTCGAACTGAAATGGCCATAGAAGCCGCCATGGGTGAGCCCGGCGGCCTTCATCACTTCCGCCACGCTGACCGCGTCGAACCCCTTCTCGCGAAACAGCCGGCTGGCCGCATCCAATATCCGGTGACGGTTCTCCGCCATCTGCTCTCGACTGACCTTCATTTCAAAATTCTCCGTCGGCCCAGTTGACATTTACATGATGCCCATCATATTTATCCGCAATCATGATGATCGTCATGAATATAGGTTCCATCAGAGAAAAGAGCAATGCCATGACCACCATTCCATCAGTCCTCATCACCGGCGCCTCCACGGGCATCGGAGCTTCCTATGCCGAACGGTTCGCCCGCCGCGGACACGACCTCGTGCTGGTTGCCCGTGACGTGGCACGAATGGAGGCACTGGGAGCCCGGCTCCGTCAGGAAACTGGCGTTGCGATCGACATCATCCAGGCTGATCTTACGCAGCCTGCCGAGCTTGCAACGGTAGAGACGAGGCTGCGCGATGACGTCCGCATCGGGATTCTCGTCAACAATGCCGGAACAGCCATCGGCGGAAGCTTCATCGAGCAGAGTACCAATGACGTCGCCCGGCTCGTTGCGCTCAACACGACCGCGCTTCTGCGACTTGCCAGCGCCATCGCCCCGCGTCTTGCGAAAGCTGGCGAAGGGTCGATCGTCAACATCGGCTCCGTGGTCGGCCTGGCGCCGGAGTTCGGGATGACGGTCTACGGCGCAACCAAAGCCTTCGTGCTGTTTCTGTCGCAGGGGCTCAGCCTCGAGCTCGCACCGAAGGGTGTCTACGTCCAGGCCGTGCTGCCCGCCACGACGCGTACGGAGATCTGGGACCACGTCGGCGCCGACATCAACACGCTCTCCAACGTGATGGAGGTGGACGATCTGGTTGATGCGGCGCTGGTCGGCTTCGACCGCCGCGAACCGGTGACCATCCCGCCGCTTCCCGATGCCGGGCAGTGGGATGCGCTTCAGGCCGCGCGCCAGGCCATGCTTCCGAACTATCGGAACGAACATCCCGCCGAGCGGTACCGCAAGGTCGCCTGAGCACCAACGAATCCATTTGATAACGACCTCGTCGCGGCGGGGACAAACAAGGTGACCTATGACCAACAAAGCACTTTTTGAGCCTTATTCTCTCCGCTCGCTGACGCTCTCCAATCGTATCGTCATGGCGCCCCTCACGCGCAATCGCGCTGGCCCGGGCTTCGTTCCGGGCGATCTTGCCGCCGAGTATTACGGCCAGCGGGCCTCCGCCGGCCTGCTGATCTCCGAGGCCACGCAGATCTCGCGGCAGGGACAAGGTTACCAGGACACGCCCGGCATCTATTCTCAGGCTCAGATCGACGGCTGGCGAAAGGTCACGACCGCGGTGCACGCCAAGGACGCGCGGATTTTCCTGCAGCTCTGGCACGTCGGCCGCGTCTCGCACGTCGATCTGCAGGAGAACGGCGCCGCGCCCGTCGCGCCCTCGGCAATCCGGGCCGCGACCAAGACGTTCGTGAACAACGGCTTTGTCGAGGTTTCGGAGCCCCGCGCGCTGGCGCTCGACGAGCTTGCGAGGATCGTCAACGATTTCCGGCAAGCAGCCGCGAACGCCATTGAGGCCGGCTTCGATGGTGTTGAGATTCATGGCGCCAACGGCTATCTGCTGGACCAGTTCGCCAAGGACGGTGCCAATGTCCGCACGGATGCTTATGGCGGATCGGTCGAGAACCGCGCCCGGCTGATGCTGGAGGTTGCGACTGCGGTGGTCGAGGAGATCGGCGCAGAGCGCACCGGCATCCGGATTTCGCCCGTCTCGCCCGCCAACGGCGTCTCGAGCAGCGCCCCCCAGGCGCAGTTCGACTATATCGTCGATCAACTCGATGCTTTGGGCATCGTCTATATCCATGTCGTCGAGGGCGCCACTGGCGGATCGCGCGATGTCGCGCCGTTCGACTTCGGATCGCTCCGCCGGCGCTTCAACAATACCTATATCGCCAATAACGGCTATGACCTCGACCTCGCGGCGTCGCGGCTCGCCGAGGGCAAGGCGGACCTCTTCGCCTTCGGGCGCCCGTTCATCGCCAATCCCGACCTTGTGGAACGGCTGAAGACGCGCACGCCGCTGACGGAGTTCAACTCGGCGACGCTCTATGGCGGCGGCTCCGCTGGCTATACCGACTATCCCGCGATCGCCGCCTCAAGCCGCCCATGAGCTATCGGAGGGCGGCGCCTGCGAGGCAGCCATCCCACGTGACAGCAGCGCCTCAGGGCATCCCTCTGGCGTTCCGCTCGAACTGGTGTCCAAACCTAGGGATTCAGGAGGGCCATGGAGGGCTATAGCATAGACGTTAGCTCCTCTGGTCCGCCCAGGACCAGCCAGGCGAGATTCGTAGCACGTCGTACGTTCGCTTTACAGGCGCAAGCGGACCCATTCACCGTGATTTCGACTGTCGTGAATGGGTCAGATCGCGTCGATGCATGGGGGTGCCTGAACGTCCGCTTCTCACATTCCAAGCCCCCAAGCCGCAAGTCCGCTTCCGTGCCCCGAAACAAGACGTTCATCGAAGCGCCGCAGAACGTCCGCTATTTGCGCTACCTGCTCGTTCCGATCGATGAGACGAATGGCATCTCGGCCATTCTCGGGAGCTAGCTGATTAACCTCGGCGGTGATTCCGAACCGAAGGTCAGCGCCGCAAGATGAAACCGGTTTCGGAAAAGATCTAACAGGAAGTGCCGGGCCCTGGTCAGACCGGCCGCACCAGAACGTGTTTCTTCTTGCCGAGCGACAGTTTCGCGACGTTTTCCGGGCCAAGATCCTGCAGCGTCACCATCCTGCGATCGTCGGCCACGAGCTGGTCGTTGAGGCGCACGGCGCCGCCCTGGATATGCCGCCGTGCCTCGCCGTTGGACCCGGCCAGCCCGGCGGTGACGAACAGCGACAATATGCCGACGCCGGCTTCAAGATCGGCCCTGCCCACCCCGACGGTTGGCAGTGTTTCGGCGAGCGCCCCTTCTTCGAACGTCTTACGCGCCGTTTCGCTGGCCTCCTCTGCCGCCTCGCGGCCATGCAGCATGGCGGTGATTTCGGTGGCGAGGATCTTCTTGGCTTCGTTGATCTCCGAGCCGCCGAGCCGTTCGAGGCGTGCGACCTCGGCGAGTGGCAGGGTCGTGTAGAGCTTCAGGAAACGGCCGACATCGGCATCCTCGGTGTTGCGCCAGTATTGCCAGAACTCGTACGGGCTCAGCATCTCCGCATCGAGCCAGACCGCGCCCGAGGCCGACTTGCCCATCTTGGCGCCGGACGAGGTGGTGAGCAGCGGCGTCGTCAGCGCATAGAGCTGCGCGCCTTCCATGCGATGGCCGAGATCGATGCCGTTGACGATGTTGCCCCACTGGTCGGAGCCGCCCATCTGCAGCCGGCAGCCGAGGCGCTTGTAGAGCTCGACGAAGTCGTAGGCCTGCAGGATCATGTAGTTGAATTCGAGGAACGACAGCGACTGCTCGCGATCCAGCCGGAGCTTGACCGAATCAAAGGCCAGCATGCGGTTGACCGAAAAATGCCGGCCGACATCGCGCAGGAAATTGACGTAGTTGATGTCCATCAGCCAGTCGGCATTGTTGATCATGACGGCGTCGTTGGGGCCGCCGCCAAATTTGAGGTAGGGCGTGAAGTTGCGGCGGATGCCGGCGAGATTGTCCTCGATGTCCTGCGGCGTCAAAAGCTTGCGCGCCTCGTCCTTGAACGACGGATCGCCGATCATCGAGGTGCCGCCGCCCATCAGCGCGATCGGCCGGTGGCCGGTCTGCTGCAGCCAGTAAAGCATCATGATCTGGATCAGCGACCCGGCATGCAGGCTCCTGGCGGTGGCGTCGAAGCCGATATAGGCGCTCACCGTTTCCGTGGCGAAAAGCTGGTCGAGGCCGGCATCGTCCGAGGTCTGGTGGATGAAACCGCGCTCGCTCATCGTGCGCAGGAAATCGGATTTGAAGGCGGACATTTTCTTTCCCGAAAAGCTTCCGGCCGAACGCGGCTCGGCTATGCATGAAGGCGGGCGTTTAGCACTCAAGCGCGATCAGCAAAAGTGGAATCCGGTTTTGCGACACCCTCTTGCCTTCTCCCCTTGTGGGAGAAGGTGGATTGGCGCGCAGCGCCGAGACGGTTGAGGGGTGTTGGACGGAGTGCCGTCGTTGCCAAGCTGGAACACCCCTCATCCGACCGCGCTTCGCGCGGCCACCTTCTCCCACAAGGGGAGAAGGGAGAACCCCAAGCGTGCGGCCTGCTTGCGTCATTGTTTCGGCTGGCGTAATGAGGCGCCGCGCCAGCGGGGCTCTTCCACTGGACCGCGCGGCATCGATCGAATGCCATATCCTGTGACAGAGTCGAGATGCCGGAGATATCCATCGTCATTCCTTGCCGGAACGAGGCGGCGAACCTGCCGCTTCTGCTCGACGAGATCGGCACTGCCATGGCCGGGCGGGACTTCGAGGTCATCGTCGTCGACGATGGCTCGACAGACGATACGCCTTCGGTGCTTGCCGCAGAGGCAGCGCTTCGCCGGTTTCCGCTGCGCCATCTCAGGCATGAAAAATCCGCCGGCCAGTCGCTCTCGGTGCGCTCAGGCGCCTGGGCGGCGCGCGGCGATATCGTCGCCACCATCGACGGCGACGGCCAGAACGACCCCGGCTACATCCCGGTGTTGATCGACGCGCTGCGGCAGGCTGGTCCCGAAGTCGGGGCCGCGCAGGGACAGCGTCTGAAGCGCCGCGACAGCAAGATCAAGCAACTGGCGTCGCGTTTCGCCAACGGGCTGAGAAAAGCCATCCTGCACGACGAGACGCGGGATACCGGCTGCGGCCTCAAGGCGATCTACACCGACATTTTGCGGAAATTGCCGTTCTTCGACGGCACCCACCGCTTTGTTCCGGCGCTGGTCATCCAGGAGGGCTACCGCGTCGTCCATTGCGATGTCGTCGACCGCTCCCGCCGTCACGGCAAATCGAATTACGGCATCTTCGATCGCGGCCTGCAGGGCGTGCTCGATCTTGCCGGCGTCTGGTGGCTGCGCCGCAGGCGCCGCAGAATGCCCAAAGTAGAGGAAATCAGGCATGGGTAACGTGCTTCAGGAATTGGCGACCTGGCTTCACGATGTTTTCGTCAAGCAATTCGATGCCTGGGTTCTGCTCGGCTTCGTCGCCCAGTTCTTCTTCACCATGCGCTTTCTGGTGCAGTGGGTGGCGTCGGAAAAGGCCAAGCGCAGCGTCGTGCCGATCGCCTTCTGGTTCTTTTCGCTGTTCGGCGGCGGCCTGCTGCTGATCTACGCCATCCAGCGTCAGGATCCGGTGTTCATCGCCGGCCAGGCCATGGGCCTGTTGATCTATATCCGCAATCTCTGGCTGATCGCCAACGAGCGCAAGGCGGCGATGACCAAGGTCGATTGAACCCGCCACCGGCCTGAACCGGTCGAGCAAGCAATCCAGATTACTTGCCGTCCAGCCCGCCGTAAGACCTTACCAGCCGGACCATGTCGGCCGAATCGGCAGTCTCGCTCTCGAGCCCCTCGGCGACACCGACGCGGTCGGCGGCCGGGCGGTTCTGGCTGACTTTCCATTTGCCGCTCATTTCGGTGATTTCGATCTCCAGGCCGACGATGCCCTTGATCTGTGACTGGATGAAGGGCGCCGGCGCGTCGGTCACCGCCCACGGCGCCGAGCGGCTGCCCTCCTGCGACATCGTCAGATCGGAAATCTGCTCGGCCAGCCAATCCTGGTCTTCGATCACCGTGACGCTGCCGCGCACCTGGACGATGGCGTAGTTCCAGGTCGGTACCACCTTGCCGGTTTCACGCTTGGTCTCGTACCAGGACGGCGTCACATAGGCATCGGCGCCCTGGAAGACGACCAGCACCGGCGCCGGGGGATTGTCGGCCAAAAGCCGCCATTGCGGATTGGCTTTGGCCAAATGGGCGCGCAGCCTGCCGTTCGGGGGCACATCCGCATCAAGAACAAAGGGAATCGCGTTGGCGACCGGCCCCTCGACGCCGTTCGACACCAGCAGGCCAAGCGGATGCGCCCGGATCAGCCCGTGCAGGACGTCCGGCCGTGTTTCCTGGAAGTGAGGCGGTTGGTACATCGCCGATTATCTCAGCCGCTTCGGCCGTGGGTCGGACAGTTCCCCGGCCAGCCGGCGATCGAGGTAGTCCGCGCATTCCTCGATCAGAAGCTCAGCATGGTTGGCAAAGAAATGGTTGGCGCCGGGCAGGGTCTTCTGTGTGATGGTAATGCCCTTTTGCGTGTGCAGCTTGTCGACCAGGCCCTGCACGTCCTTGGGCGGCGCGACCTTGTCGGCGTCGCCGTGGATGATCAGGCCGGACGACGGGCATGGCGCCAGGAACGAGAAATCATAGGTATTGGGCTGCGGCGCGACCGAGATGAAGCCCTCGATCTCCGGCCGGCGCATCAGAAGCTGCATGCCGATCCACGAGCCGAACGAATAGCCGGCAACCCAGCAGCTCTTGGAATCCGGATGCAGCGACTGCACCCAGTCGAGCGCCGCGGCGGCGTCGGACAATTCGCCGGTGCCGTGGTCGAACTCGCCCTGGCTGCGGCCGATGCCGCGGAAATTGAAGCGCAGCGTGGTGAAATTGCGCTTCTGGAACATGTAGAAGAGGTCGTAGACGATCTTGTTGTTCATCGTCCCGCCGAACTGGGGGTGCGGGTGCAGGACGATGGCAATCGGCGCGCTCTTTTCCTTCGAGGGCTGATAACGACCCTCCAGGCGGCCGGCCGGACCGGTGAAAATGACCTCAGGCATGAAATACTCCACTTGGCATAAATTGCGCGGCGCCCGGAACAACTCTTCCTCTGGCCCCAGTCTTCCCTAGGACTTGACGCAGGGCGAGCGTCTTTCTAGAAGCTAGTTTAGAATTGTTCAAAACTGGGCGGCCAAAAATTGTGGCTCGGCCACCCGCGCCGCAAGCCGCGTAAATAGGACGTCTTGCCTTGCAATTTCAAGGAAATAACGCGCTATCTTCGCGGAACGGCTTTTGAAGGGACCAGTTGGACGGAAATGGCCGGAGCACGCGCCTACCTCGACTACAACGCCAGCGCGCCGCTGCTTGCCTCGGCGCGCGCGGCGGTGGTGGCTGCGCTCGACGTTGCCGCCAACCCGTCCTCGGTTCATGCCGAGGGCCGCGCTGCACGGCGGCTGATCGAGGACGCCAGGCGCGACGTGGCGCGACTGGTCAACGCCAGGGCCGAGCATGTCGTATTCACATCCGGCGCGACGGAAGCGGCCTCGACGCTGCTGACGCCGGACTGGCAGATGGGGCGCGGCGCTGTCCGCATGAGCCGGCTCCATGTGTCCGAGTCCGATCATCCCTGCCTGCTGAACGGCGGGCGTTTCCCCACGGGGCAGGTAACGCGGATCGGCGTCGACGCCGACGGCGTCGTCAGGCTCGACGTTTTGGCCGAGGCTCTCGTCCAGCATGACAAGGCCGAAGGCTTGCCGCTGGTGGCGATCCACGCCGCCAACAATGAGACCGGCGTCATCCAGCCGGTTGGCCGCATTGCCGAAATCGTCAAGGCGGCGGGTGGCATCCTGGTTGTCGATGCCGTGCAGGCGGCGGGCCGCATTCCGCTCGATATGTCAGCGGGTTACGCAGACTATCTGATTCTCTCCTCGCACAAGATCGGCGGACCCAAGGGCGTCGGCGCCATGGTCGCGGCGTCGGACCTGATGATGCCAAGACCGCTGGTCAGCGGCGGTGGCCAGGAAAAAGGCCATCGCGGCGGCACCGAAAACCTGGCGGCGATTGCCGGGTTTGGCGCGGCGGCGCGCGAGGCGTCTGCCGGCTTGCAAACGATCGAAACGGTGCGGCAGCGTCGCGACGAAATCGAGGCGATCGTGAAAACGCTTGTTCCGGACGCCGAAATCTTCGGGACCGGCGCGCCAAGGCTTGCCAATACGACATTCTTCGCTATTGCCGGCATCAAGGCCGAGACGGCGCAGATTGCCTTCGACCTGGCCGGTGTGGCGCTGTCGGCGGGATCGGCCTGTTCGTCGGGCAAGGTCGGCCCGAGTCACGTGCTGAAAGCCATGGGTTATGGCGACAGCCTCGGCGCGTTGCGCGTGTCCGTCGGCCACGCGACCAGCGCTGAAGACATTGAGCTGTTCCGTTCGGCGCTGGCGACGATCGTCGCGCGCCAAGCCGGTAAGGAAAAGGCAAGCAGGGAACGAGCCGCCTGAGCGCGGCAGACGAAATGTAGGGCTTGCGGCCTGGTAGAAGCCGTGCGTTCGAATTTGGCCGGGTGAATTTCCGGCATGAACGCACTATATGAAGCTTACGCCGCCTCGGGTGCCTGATGGGTGCTCGTTTGCGGTGCCATAGTTTGAAAACTGCCGGGCCTTGACCCCGGCGTGGATGGAGAACGCTGATGCCTGCTGTGCAGGAGACGATCGATCGAGTTCGAAAGATCGATGTCGACCAGTATAAATACGGATTCCAGACCGAAATCGCGATGGACAAGGCCCCCAAGGGCCTGAGCGAAGACATTATCCGCTTCATTTCGGCGAAGAAGGACGAGCCATCCTGGATGCTGGAATGGCGCCTGGAAGCCTATCGCCGCTGGGTGACGCTGGACGAGCCGAAATGGGCGCGCGTCCACTATCCCAAAATCGATTTCCAGGACCTCCACTATTACGCGGCGCCCAAGAGCACGCCGGGGCCGACTTCGCTCAGCGAGGTCGATCCCGAACTGCTGAAGGTCTATGAGAAGCTCGGCATTCCGCTCAGGGAACAGGAAATCCTCGCCGGCGTGCAGAAGACCGATGCGTCGGAGCTCGAGGAAGCCAGCGACAACGTCTACAAGTCGGGCCGCGTCGCCGTCGATGCGGTGTTCGATTCCGTCTCCGTCGTCACCACTTTCAAGAAGGAGCTGGCGCAGGCCGGCGTCATCTTCTGCTCGATCTCGGAAGCCATCCGCGAGCATCCGGAGCTGGTGAAGAAGTATCTCGGCTCGGTCGTGCCGACCTCCGACAATTTCTACGCAACGCTGAATTCGGCCGTGTTCACCGACGGTTCGTTCGTCTTCGTGCCCAAGGGCGTGCGCTGCCCGATGGAACTGTCGACCTATTTCCGCATGAACGAGAAGAACACCGGCCAGTTCGAGCGCACGCTGATCATCGCCGAGGAGGGGGCTTACGTCTCCTATCTCGAAGGCTGCACGGCGCCGCAGCGCGACGAGAATCAGCTTCATGCCGCGGTGGTCGAGCTGATCGCGCTCGACGATGCCGAGATCAAATATTCGACGGTGCAGAACTGGTATCCCGGCGACGCCGAAGGCAAGGGCGGCATCTACAATTTCGTCACCAAGCGCGGCGACTGCCGCGGCCATCGCTCGAAGATTTCGTGGACGCAGGTCGAGACCGGTTCGGCCATCACCTGGAAATATCCGAGCTGCATCCTGCGCGGCGACGATTCCAGCGGCGAGTTCTATTCGATCGCCGTGTCGAACGGCTACCAGCAGGTCGACAGCGGCACCAAGATGATCCATCTCGGCAAGAACACGTCCAGCCGCATCATCTCCAAGGGCATCGCCGCCGGCTTCTCGCAGAATACCTATCGCGGCCAGGTCTCGGCGCACCGCAAGGCGACCAACGCCCGCAACTTCACCAATTGCGACTCGCTGCTGATCGGCGATCAGTGCGGCGCACACACCGTGCCCTACATGGAAGCCAAGAACTCGACGGCGCAGTTCGAGCATGAGGCTACGACCTCGAAAATTTCCGAGGACCAGAAGTTCTACGTCATGCAGCGTGGCATCCCGGAAGAAGAGGCGATTGCGCTGATCGTCAACGGCTTCGTCAAGGACGTCATCCAGCAACTGCCGATGGAATTCGCGGTCGAAGCGCAGAAGCTGATCGGGATTAGTCTTGAGGGGAGTGTTGGGTGAGTTAACTGGAACGGCGATCATGGATTTGTTCAAGCGGATAGAAGGCTTGATATTTGCCGTTCTGATGCTCTTGCTGACATTGGCTGTTGGTGGTGCTGTGATGGCGTTGATAGGCGCAGTGTTTGGCTTGAGTTCGACAAAAACTATTGGTGGTTCGATTGCAGGCTTAAGCGCGGCTGGGTTTTTTAGCTGGATGTTGGTCACCAGCAAGTTTGTACGCGCTTTTCGAGCTTTTAGAAAAGTTCCGTCGCAGGCCGGGCACCGCGAACAAGAAAGTGGAAAATAATGCTTGAAATCAGAAACCTCCATGCCCGTATCGTCGATGACGGCACCGAGATCATTCGCGGCCTGAACCTGACGGTCAGGGCCGGTGAAGTCGCGGCCATCATGGGGCCGAACGGCTCGGGAAAATCGACGCTGTCCTATATCCTTGCCGGGCGCGAGGATTATGAGGTCACCGAGGGCGACATCCTCTACAACGGCCAGTCGATCCTCGACATGGATCCGGCCGAGCGCGCTACCGCCGGCATCTTTCTCGCTTTCCAGTATCCGATGGAGATACCGGGCGTGGCGACGATGGAATTCCTGAAAGTTGCGATGAATGAGCAGCGCAAGGCGCGCGGCGAGGAGCCGCTGAAAATCCCGGAATTCCTCAAGCGCGTGAAGGAAGCGGCCGCCTCGCTCAACATGGACATGGCGATGCTGAAGCGGCCGCTCAATGTCGGCTTTTCCGGCGGCGAGAAGAAGCGCGCCGAGATCCTGCAGATGAAGCTGCTCGAGCCGAAGCTGTGTGTCCTCGACGAGACCGATTCCGGACTCGATATCGATGCGCTGAAGATCGTCGCGGACGGCGTCAACACGCTGCGCTCGCCGGATAGGGCCATTGTCGTCATAACCCACTACCAGCGCCTGCTCCAATACATCGTGCCGGATACGGTGCACGTGCTCTACAGGGGCCAGGTGATCAAGTCGGGCGACAAGTCGCTGGCGCTCGATCTCGAGGCCAATGGCTATGCCGGCGTGATCGGGCAAGCCGCGTGAGATGCCGGAAGGCGGGACGAAACTGATGAATATGCACACGACACCCCAGCGAACATTGGCCGAAACGGCGCTGATCGACGCCTTTGGCGAGCGGCTGTCGCTGCTGCCTGGCGACGGCGCGGTGATGCTGAAGCGCGACGACGCCATCGAGGCGATCAAGAGCGGCCTGCCGACGCGGCGCATCGAATCCTGGCACTATACGGACCTGCGCCGGCTGCTGACCTCGGTGCCGGACTTCGATCCGGCAGCGGTCGCGAAAGCCATTGCGCCGATCGTCGAAGGCTCCTCGGTTTTGCCGGTGCTGAACGGCGTTTCGAGTACGAAACTGCCCGGTATCGAAGGCGTTGCCGTGCAGCGCCTGTCGGAGAAGCTGACCGACGGCAGCATCGCCCCGGGGCTGGATTCCTATGGCAGCGACGACGCCATCGGCGCGCTCAACACTGCCTTTGTCGCCGACGGCTATTTCGTCGACATCGCCGACGGTGCCCAACTGGAAAAGCCGATCGAATTGCAGAATTTGCAGGCCGGTGGACAGACGCATGTACGCCTGGCCGTCCGTGTCGGCGCCGGCGCCAAGGCTGTCGTCGTCGAGCGCCAGGCAGGCGAGGGGGCGGCGCTGGTCAGTTCGGTCAGCCAGCTTGTGCTTGGCGAGGGCGCCGAAGTGACATGGCTCATCGTGCAGGAGCATCCGGATACGGCGACGCACCTTGCCCAGTTCAAGGCGCATCTCGGCAAGAATTCGAAACTGACGCTGTTCGTCATGAATGCCGGCGGCAAGCTGGTGCGCCAGGAGGTCGTTGTGAAGACGACCGGCGAGGGCGCCGAATTCACCTTGCGCGGCATCAATCTGCTCGCCGGCGATACCCATACCGATGTCACTATGGTGCTCGACCACGCCGTACCGCACACAGCCTCGACCGAAGTCATCCGCAATGTGGTGACCGGCAAGGCGCGCGGCGTCTTCCAGGGCCGCATCAACGTCCACCAATATGCGCAGAAGACCAACGCCAAGATGGCCTGCAACACGCTGCTTCTGTCGGACGACGGCGAGTTCTCGACCAAGCCGGAGCTCGAAATCTTCGCCGACGACGTCGTCTGCGGCCATGGCGCGACCGTCACCGAGATCGACCACAGCCATCTGTTCTACCTAATGGCGCGCGGCGTCGACGAGAAGACCGCGCGCGGCTTGCTGGTCAAGGCCTTCGTCGCCGAAGTGATCGAGGAACTGGACGACGAGGCCATCGTCGAGGCGCTGGAAGCACGGCTCGACGATTGGTTTTTGACGCACGGGTAGAGGTGACTGAGGGGTTGGTGCCAACACCCCTCATCCGTCGCCTTCGGCGCCACCTTCTCCCACAAGGGGAGAAGGAGAGGCGCTCTTCCTTCTCCCCTTGTGGGAGAAGGTGGCCGAGCGAAGCTCGGTCGGATGAGGGGTGCTGGACAGAATGAGGCGGTGCCTCGAGAGAGCTTGTAATGGACCAGAAAGTCGAAAACATCCCCTATGACGTCGAGGCGATCCGCCGCGACTTCCCGATCCTGTCGCGGCAAGTCTACGGCAAACCGCTGGTCTATCTCGACAATGGCGCCTCGGCGCAGAAGCCACAGGCGGTGCTCGACGCTATCCAGCACGCCTATTCCCAGGAATATGCCAACGTCCATCGTGGCCTGCATTTCCTGTCGAATGCCGCGACCGACGCCTATGAGAAGGCTCGCGAGACGGTGCGCCGTTTCCTCAATGCGCCGAGCACCGACAACATCGTCTTCACCTCGAATACCACGGCGGCGATCAACACGGTCGCCTATGGTTTCGGCATGCCGAATATCGGCGAAGGCGACGAGATCGTGCTGTCGATCATGGAGCATCATTCCAACATCGTGCCGTGGCATTTCATCCGCGAGCGGCAGGGCGCGAAGCTGGTCTGGGTACCGGTCGACGATCTCGGCGTTTTTCACATCGAGGAATTCGAAAAGCGGCTGACCGATCGGACAAAACTGGTCGCCATAACCCATATGTCGAACGCGCTGGGCACGGTGACGCCGATGAAGGAGATCGTGCGCATCGCGCACGCGCGCGGCATTCCGGTGCTGGTCGACGGCAGCCAGAGCGCCGTGCATATGCCGATCGACGTGCAGGATCTCGACTGCGATTTCTTCGTCTTCACCGGCCACAAGGTCTATGGCCCGTCGGGCATCGGCGTGCTCTATGGCAAGAAGGATATTCTGGAGCGCATGCGCCCGTTCATGGGCGGCGGCGAGATGATCGAGGAGGTGACGCAAGACATCGTCACCTACAACGATCCGCCGCACCGTTTCGAGGCCGGCACGCCGCCGATCGTGCAGGCAATCGGGCTTGGTGCCGCGCTCGAATACATGGAAAAGATCGGCCGCGAGCGCATCGCCGCGCACGAGGCCGATTTGAAGGACTATGCGCATCAAAAACTGCGCGCCATCAACTCGCTGCGCATCTTCGGCGATGCGCCCGGCAAGGGCGCCATCATCTCGTTCGAGCTGCAGGGTATCCATGCCCATGACGTGTCGATGGTCATCGACCGGCAGGGCGTGGCGGTCCGCGCCGGCACGCATTGCGCCCAGCCGCTGTTGAAACGCTTCGGCGTAACATCCACATGCAGGGCGTCGTTCGGCATGTATAATACCAGGGCCGAAGTCGATGCTTTGGCCGATGCGCTGGAAAAAGCGCGAAAATTCTTCGGGTGACGATCATGGATGATGCCAGCCACACCGCCGAGACCAATTCGGAAGCGACGACCAATGCGGCGGTTTCCGGATCGACAATCCCCGCCGACGAATTGGCGCGGCTGACCGACGACATCGTCTCGGCGCTGAAGACGGTCTACGACCCGGAAATCCCGGCCGACATCTACGAGCTCGGCCTGGTCTACAAGATCGACATCGAGGACGACCGCTCGGTCAAGATCGACATGACGCTGACCGCGCCCGGCTGCCCGGTGGCCGGCGAAATGCCGGGTTGGGTCGAAAATGCCGTCGGCGCCGTCGAAGGCGTTTCCGGCGTCGAGGTCAACATGACCTTCGATCCCCCCTGGTCGCCCGACCGCATGTCGGAAGAGGCACAGGTGGCGGTGGGCTGGTATTAGCATCCGACCAGACAGAGGCTGGCGCACTTGCGCCGGGTACAAAACTTCACCATTTTAGGTGAGGAATCATTCGGCAGGCCTTGAACCTGCAAAGAATGGAGAAGGAAAGACATGGGACGCTTCGCCGTCATCACGATGACCGAAAAGGCTGCCGACCGGGTGCGCGAGATCGTCGCGACCCGTGAGAATGCGCATGGCATTCGCCTTGGCATCAAGAAGGGCGGCTGCGCCGGCATGGAATATACGGTCGATCTGGTGACCGAGCCGAACACCAAGGACGACCATATCGAGCGCGATGGCGCCCATGTCTATGTCGCGCCGGAGGCGGCACTTTTCCTGTTCGGCACCGAGATGGATTTCGAGCAGACGACGCTGCGCACCGGTTTCACCTTCCGCAATCCGAACCAGAGCTCGGCCTGCGGCTGCGGCGAATCGGTCGAATTGAAGCCGGCTGATCTGAAGGCACTGGCCGAGGCGCGCGCTTCGGCCTGACGTTTTCGTTCTCCCCGTCACTATACGGGGAGAAGGTGGCCCGAAGGGCCGGATGAGGGGCCGAGCGTTCGCAATGTTTGCGCCGCCCCACATCTGCCTGCCGGCATCTTCTCCCCGTATAGCGACGGGGAGAAGAACGCTAATCCACCCACATCCCCGTTCGCTTGTGCCAGTCTGCGATCGACTCCTCCGGGTAGACATCGAAAACCTTGTCGCCCTTGCCGATGTCGGGCTCGACCCAGTTCGCCTTGTATTTCAGCATCAGATGCACCTTCTCCGGCGGCTTTGGCAGGTCTGTGTCGATCGCCGAGGCGAAGGGGTGCACCAGCTCCGGCCAGGTCGGATCGTAGAGCCAGAGTGCCGTCCCGCATTTCATGCAGAAGTTCCGCTCGCCGGTCGAGGTCTCGCGTTGCGGGTGCTCGTCGTCCTCGATCTCGGCGCGGTAGACGCCGAGATGGCGCTTGCCCTGGATTTTCAGCGTCTCGTAATCGGCGCCGAGATTGATGGCAAAACCGCCGCCGCCCTGCTGCTTGCGGCAGATCGAGCAGTAGCACAGCATGAACGGCACCGGCGTGTGGCTTTCCACCTCGAAACGCACGGCATTGCACCGGCAGGACCCTTTGAGCAGAAGCGGCATGAGAAACTCCGACGAAAGTGATTTGAACTTTGTCAGGATGGCGCCGGTTGCGGCGATGACAAGGGGAAATCCGGGTGACATGATCGCCGCATGGACAACGAGCGCATAGAAGAGCTTTTCGAAGGCCTCGGCCCGGTCAGTATCCGCAAGCTGTTCGGCGGCAGGGGCATCTATTTCGACGGCGTCATCGTCGCCATCGTCATCGGTGGCGAATTGATGCTGAAGGCCGACGCCGAAAGCGCCCCGGAATTCGAAGCGGCCGGCTGCCGGCAATGGACCTATACCGGCTCGCGCCACGGCAAGCTCGTGTCGATGCCCTATTGGAGCGTTCCCGACAGCGCGTTCGACGATCCCGACGAGATGGCGATCTGGGCGCGCCGCGCCTACGAGGCAGGACGGCGCGCCGGCAAATAGGCTGCGTCATGCTTCGGCAATTCCGGGCCGCACTTCATGCCAGGTCCCGCGCCTCGGGCACGAGCGCCAGCGCTTCGGCAAAGCCAGCGCTGGTGAAGGCGGCACTCTCGACGACGAGCATAGCTGCGGCAATGCCTTCGCGCAGTGCCGCGCACAGCGTCAGGCCGCGCAGCAGGGCAGCGATCGTGGCGCCTGCCAATGCGTCGCCGGCGCCGGCAGCATCGGTCCGCTTTTGCAGCGGCGGTGGCGAGATCGAGAACGCGCCCAATTCGTCGAAACCGAGCACTGGTTCGTCGCCGGCGGTGATCACGCCGCTTTTCAGCCCGGCGCGTCTCAGGCCGTCGACGATGCCTTGATCGATTTGGACGCCGGCGAGCATGCCGGCCTCGCGCCGGTTCATGAAGGCCATCGCCAGACGGTCGAGCACCGGCGTCAGCCGCGCCGCTTTGTTGGGCGAGACCGCAAGCGCAAACACCGGCTTGCCGGCGGCGAGTGCCGCCAGCCGCTCCAGCGCGGTCGACGGCAGGTTGGCGTCGCACAGCACCGCGTCGGCCGAACCGATCGCTTCCCGCACCTTGGCACGGCGGATCTGCTTGGGAAGCGCCAGCTCGTAGAGCACCATGTCGGCAAGGCCGGCGATCAGCCCGCCGTCGCTGTCGATCAGCATCGTATGGCTTGGCGTTGCTCGGTCGAGGAACACCGCCGACAGGTCGGCAACGCCGGCCTCGGTGACGGCGCGTAAAACCGTGTCGCCAAGGGCATCGCCGCCGCGCACCGAAAGCAGCGAGGCCGAGACGCCGCGGCGCACCGCACAGCGCAAGGCGTTGAAGACGGCGCCGCCGACATGCTCGCGCATCGTGCCCGGATTAGACGCTGCTGGCACGAAGGCGCCGGCAACCCGGCCGCGCCGCTCGATATAGGCGCCGCCCACGGCCAGGATCGTCGGGGATTTGATCATGCCGTCAAAATGCCCTTTAGCTGTTGCCCGGGGAGACTAGGTCGCCGGGCGGAACCCTGCAATCGCGGGTCCGATTCGGTCGGCAACGGCAACGGCGCCGCATGCGAGGTGAGATACATCCGAAGCAATAATTGCGAAACAAAAATAGAACAAATAGGGATATGCGTTATTTTTCAAACCCTTGGTGCTCATTGACAAATGAGAACAAATGAGGTACATTCTTTTAAGGATTGCGGGATTGTCCGGCCTCCATTGACGACCACGGGGTGATGTATCATGGCTCAGAATTCTTTGCGGCTTGTAGAGGACAAAGCGGTGGACAAATCAAAGGCTCTGGATGCGGCGCTGTCGCAAATCGAGCGTGCCTTCGGCAAGGGCTCGATCATGCGGCTCGGCGCGAACGAGCAGGTCGTCGAGATCGAAACGGTGCCGACCGGCTCGCTTGGGCTGGACATCGCGCTTGGCGTCGGCGGCCTGCCGCGCGGCCGCATCGTCGAGATCTACGGGCCGGAAAGCTCGGGCAAGACGACGCTGGCGCTGCACACGGTGGCCGAAGCCCAGAAGAAGGGCGGCATCTGCGCCTTCGTCGATGCCGAGCACGCGCTCGACCCGGTCTATG
The DNA here is from genome assembly GCF_040319815.1 of Mesorhizobium sp. M0854. Classification (NCBI taxonomy): domain Bacteria; kingdom Pseudomonadati; phylum Pseudomonadota; class Alphaproteobacteria; order Hyphomicrobiales; family Phyllobacteriaceae; genus Mesorhizobium; species Mesorhizobium sp. M0854. The sequence continues at coordinate 57,667 of NZ_JAMYOL010000014.1, read as the reverse complement.
CCCGCAAGCTCGGCGTCGATCTCGAAAACCTGCTGATCTCGCAGCCCGATACCGGCGAGCAGGCGCTGGAGATCTGCGACACGCTGGTGCGCTCCGGCGCCATCGACGTGCTGGTGGTCGATTCGGTGGCGGCGTTGACGCCGCGGGCGGAAATCGAAGGCGAGATGGGCGATTCGCTGCCCGGCCTGCAGGCCCGCCTGATGAGCCAGGCACTGCGCAAGCTCACCGCCTCGATCTCGCGCTCCAACACCATGGTCATCTTCATCAACCAGATCCGCATGAAGATCGGCGTCATGTTCGGTTCGCCCGAGACGACGACCGGCGGCAATGCGTTGAAATTCTATGCCTCGGTCCGCCTCGACATCCGCCGCATCGGCTCGGTCAAGGATCGCGACGAGGTCGTCGGCAACCAGACCCGCGTCAAGGTCGTCAAGAACAAGCTGGCGCCGCCCTTCAAGGTGGTCGAGTTCGACATCATGTATGGCGAGGGCGTCTCGAAGACCGGCGAGCTGGTCGATCTCGGCGTCAAGGCGGGCGTGGTCGAAAAGTCGGGCGCCTGGTTCTCCTACAATTCGCAGCGTCTTGGCCAGGGCCGCGAAAACGCAAAACTGTTCCTGCGCGACAATCCCGACACGGCGCGCGAGATCGAGCTGGCGCTACGGCAGAATGCCGGGCTGATCGCTGAGAAATTCCTTGAGAACGGCGGCTCCGAAAGCAGCGATGACGGTTTCGAGGACGACGCTGGGGTGATGTAGGGCAAGCGACGCCTCGCTGAGCCTCAGCCAGGTTTCGATTTGATGTTTTGATTTTGAGTTTGCGTAATCGATGCGTTTCGAACCGCCGGCCCAGGGCCGGCGGTTCGCGTTTGACGGCGAGGCAGACGCATTTCAAGGCGCTGGTGAAAGCCGGGATTTGAGCCCATTTGGTGTTTCTGGACAGGCTGCGGTGCGACCGCTAAAAGGCCATGTCTATTTTCCGCCGGCAGCCGGCGGTTCTCTCGAAAAGGCAGTATTCATGAGTGGCGTCAACGAGATCCGGTCGGCATTTCTCGACTATTTTCGCAAGGAAGGTCACGAGGTCGTCGCGTCAAGCCCGCTGGTGCCGCGCAACGACCCGACGCTGATGTTCACCAATGCCGGCATGGTGCAGTTCAAGAACGTTTTCACCGGTCTGGAGAAGCGGCCGTATTCGCGCGCCACGACCGCCCAGAAGAGTGTTCGCGCCGGCGGCAAGCACAACGACCTCGACAATGTCGGCTACACTGCGCGCCACCTGACCTTCTTCGAGATGCTCGGCAATTTCTCCTTCGGCGACTATTTCAAGGAGCGGGCCATAGAGCTTGCCTGGAACCTGATCACCAGGGAGTTCGGGCTGAAGAAGGACAAGCTGCTGGTCACCGTCTACCACACCGACGACGAGGCGGCTTCGTACTGGAAGAAGATCGCCGGCCTTTCGGACGATCGCATCATCCGCATCGCGACTTCGGACAATTTCTGGGCGATGGGTGACACCGGGCCTTGCGGGCCGTGTTCGGAGATATTCATCGACCGTGGCGAGCATATCTGGGGCGGCCCTCCCGGCAGCCCCGAGGAGGATGGCGACCGTTTCCTCGAATTCTGGAACCTGGTGTTCATGCAGTATGAACAGGTGACGAAGGACGAGCGCGTCGACCTGCCGCGTCCGTCGATCGACACAGGCATGGGTCTCGAGCGCATGGCATCTATCCTGCAAGGGGTTGAAAGCGTCTTCGAAACCGACCTGTTCCGCCACCTGATCGACGCTGCGTCTTCGGCGCTTGGCAAAGGTCCGGATGCGGGCACCGCCGCATCGTTCCGCGTCATCGCCGACCATTTGCGTTCGTCCTGCTTCCTGGTCGCCGACGGCGTGCTGCCGTCCAACGAAGGCCGCGGCTACGTGCTTCGTCGCATCATGCGCCGCGCCATGCGCCACGCGCAGTTGCTCGGCGCCCACGATCCGCTGATGTGGCGCCTGGTGCCGGCGCTGGTCCGCGAGATGGGCCAAGCCTACCCGGAACTGGTGCGCGGCGAACAGATGATCACCGAAACGCTGAAGCTTGAGGAAACTCGTTTCCGCAAGACGCTGGTGCGCGGCTTGGGCTTGCTTTCCGAGGCGACGGAAACGCTGGCCTCCGGCGACATGCTGGATGGCGAGACAGCGTTCAAGCTCTACGACACCTATGGCTTTCCGCTCGATCTGACGCAAGATGCGCTGCGCCAGCGCAACATCTCGGTCAACCTTGCCGGCTTCACCGAGGCGATGGAGCGGCAGAAGGCGGAGGCGCGCAAAAGCTGGGCTGGTTCCGGTGAGGCCGCAACCGAGACGATATGGTTCGCGGTGCGTGAGGAGACCGGCGCCACCGAATTCCTGGGTTATGAGACCGAGCAGGCCGAAGGCCTCGTCCAGGCGCTGGTCAGGGACGGCAAAACCGTCGACAGCGCCGGCAAGGGTGACGCCGTTGCCGTGGTTGTCAACCAGACGCCGTTCTATGGCGAGTCCGGTGGCCAGATGGGCGACACCGGCGTCATTTCGGGCGACGGGTTCTCGATCGAAATATCCGATACCCAGAAGAAGGCCGATGGGCTTTTCGTCCATCTGGGCAAGGTGGCTACCGGCACGGTCAAGACGGGCGCGACCGTCGAGCTGAAGGTGGACCACGCGCGGCGCACCAGGCTGCGCGCGAACCATTCCGCCACGCATCTGATCCATGAGGCGCTGCGCGAGGTGCTGGGTGCCCATGTCGCGCAGAAGGGCTCGCTGGTCGCGCCCGAGCGTCTGCGCTTCGACATTTCGCACAACAAGCCGATCTCGCCTGACGAGCTCGAAGAGGTCGAGCGCATGGCAAACGAGATCGTCGTTCAGAACGGCCCTGTAACCACGCGGCTGATGTCTGTCGACGACGCCATTGCCGAAGGCGCCATGGCGCTGTTTGGCGAGAAATATGGCGATGAAGTGCGCGTCGTTTCGATGGGCACGGGCTTGCATGGCGCCAAGGCCAACCGGCCTTATTCGGTCGAGCTATGCGGCGGCACGCATGTCAGGGCGACCGGCGATATCGGCCTGGTGCGCATCCTGTCCGACAGCGCGGTCGCTGCCGGCGTTCGCCGCATCGAGGCGTTGACCGGCGAGGCGGCCAGAAAGCATCTCGACGAACAGGACAAGCGGCTGAAGGCGGCCGCCGCCGCGCTGAAGATTTCGCCGGCCGATGTGCCGGCCCGCGTCGAGGCGCTGCTCGACGAACGCAAGAAGCTCGAAAAGGAGCTGACAGAGGCGCGCAAGAAGCTGGCGCTGGGCGATCGCTCGCCAGCCGGTGTGCCGGCGGAAAACGAAACCATTGCCGGTGTCGGTTTTCTCGGCAAGGCGGTATCGGGCGTCTCGCCAAAGGATCTTAAGCCGTTGGCCGATGCCGGCAAGAAGTCGCTCGGCTCCGGCATCGTCGTCTTTGTCGGCGCCGGCGCGGACAACAAGGCAAGCGTCGTCGTCGCCGTCACCGATGATCTGACCGGCCGCTTCAGCGCCATCGATCTGGTGCGCGTCGCGTCCGCGGCATTGGGCGGGCAGGGCGGCGGCGGGCGACCCGATATGGCTCAGGCCGGCGGCCCGGACGCCTCGAAGGCCGAAGACGCGATCGCTGCGGTGAAGGCGGCTCTCGAAGCGGCGTGAACCTGCACCGGGGGCGGCACGGCCGAAATGGCGCGTCGCCCAGTGGATCTCTTTGAGGGCCGATATGCCGACGCTGACGATGTATCAGGTCGATGCCTTTGCCGAACGGGCCTTCCAGGGTAACCCTGCCGCCGTTCTCCTTTTAGAGGAATGGCTGTCGGAGCAGGTAATGCAGGCCATCGCCAACGAAAACAATCTTGCTGAAACCGCGTTTGTGCGGCCGAATGGCAAAGGTTGGGATTTGCGCTGGTTCACGCCGGTCCACGAAGTCGACTTCTGCGGCCACGCCACTCTTGCGGCCGCCCATGTGCTGGCTACGGAATACAATGGTCAGGGCGAAATGGCCTTCGCCACCCGGGTCGGCGAGCTGCGGGTTTCCCGGTGGGAAGGGGGCTATCAGCTCGATCTGCCTTGTTTTCCGCCGCAGCCCGTCGAGGAAGAGCTGAACCCGGCGCTGCAAGCGATATTGCCTCAGCGGCCGGTTGCGAGCTTCCGCAATTTCGAGAACCTGTTTGTCGAGCTTGCCGACGAGACAACCGTGCGATCTTTCGTTCCCGATCTGCTCAGGATCGAACGTTTTCATCCTCTCGGCCTGGTTATTACCGCGCCTGGGCGAGCCCACGATTTCGTCTCCCGTTACTTCGTGCCCGGGGCGGGCATTCCCGAGGATCCGGTTACCGGCTCCATTCATGCGACGCTGGTACCTTACTGGGCTGAAAAACTCGGCAAGACGCATCTGTCGGCATTCCAATGCTCGCAGCGCGGCGGGCATTTGCTATGCAAACTGGCCGGAGATCGCGTGCTGATCACAGGCCGTGCGAAGACCTTCATGAAGGCGGAGATCTACCTTCCCGATTGAGCGGCTTGCCAATTCGGTGGCTGCTTCGCCTGAGCCAGGTGTCCAGATCACGGTATGGCGTTTGGGCCGGGCGGCGGCCCGATGGCGCAGGGCAGTGGCCCCAAAGAGGCGGCGCTAGAACGGCATAGCGCTCATCAGAGATGCCTTGATGCCTTCAGGGCACGCGTCATTCGCGTCGAGTCCCCCCAGGTCGACAGCCAAATCAGGCAGTCGGTGGTAACGGAGATCGCTGCGCGCAGGCGGTTCAGCAACGGTCCAGGCGAGGTCAGCTGCTCTTCGGCGTGACGGAGATGGGTAAGCTCTTCTTCGCGGATGGACAGGATGATGCCGTGCAACTCGTGATCGCGTCCGGTGAGAAAGAACAGCTGATCATCGAGATGGCGGTGCACCGCCGCTTCGACAGCTGCGGTGCAGGCCCAGACGCCTTGCGGGCCGAGCAGGGCAGTGAGGAAACCCAGCAGCCAGCCGCCCCAGCTCCAGAATTGCATCACGCGACACGGTCGGGAATTTCGCAGTGGCATGGCTGCATGGAAAGACGCGCAGTGGGTGCGCTCGTGCCCAAGCATCTCCGACAAAGACGGCACGCAGTCCGGCCAGAAACGCTTCGCGACAAGAATCTGTGCCGAATAGATTCTGATCGCGCCGTACTCGCCGGCGTGGTTGACTCTGACTATTCTGGCCACCGTCAGTGCGTCCTGGTGAGAGAGCTTGGCCATGAATGCGCTCGAGAGTTAAGTCAGCCTGCCGGCAACGCTCGCACGCGCCGCAATGCGGGTCCACCAATTCTGGATCTCGGCAAACTCGGCCAGCAGGGCTTGTCCCTCGGCGACCTTGACGAAATAGCCGATGATCGGTGCGGCGTGCAGGTCGGCCAGCGTCAGGTCCGTTCCCAACAGCCAAGGCCCTTCGGCTTTCAGCGAGGAGAGCGCCTGCAATGCCGTTCTTGCTTGCCGCAACCCGTTGGCGATCACTGCTTCGTCGGGCGGCGTTGTTTCCAGCCGCTCGACAGCGACATCCCAGACCATGGTCCTGTAGGCATAGGCGTCGAGCAGGCCGGTGATCTGGTTCATGCGTGCTCGAGGCCGGGCTTCGACCGGTTGCAGCGCCGGGCCGCCAAAGGCTTCGTCGACATAGCGGGCAATTGCGCCGGTCTCGTAGAGGCGAAAGCCGTCATGCTCGAAGGCCGGGATGCGGCCGAACGGCTGGTGCTCGAAATACCAGCCGGGAATGCCGTCCGCGGCAAAGATGTCGACGGGCACGAGCTCGTAGCCGACGCCCTTTTCCTCCAGCACCAGCCGCACGATGCGCACATAGACGCTGTAGTCCGCGCCGTAGACGACGGGCTTGCCCATGCCGGTTGGGCTCAGGCCATCGCTTTCTGCAAATTCTCGTCGATCTTGTCGAGGAAGCCGGTGGTCGAAAGCCATGGCTGGTCGGGGCCGATCAGCAGCGACAGGTCCTTGGTCATGAAGCCGGACTCGACCGTCTGGATGCAGACCCTTTCCAGCGTCTCGGCAAAGCGCCTCAGTTCGGCATTGTCGTCGAGCTTGGCGCGGTGCGCGAGGCCGCGCGTCCAGGCAAAGATCGAGGCGATCGAATTGGTCGAGGTCTCCTCGCCCTTCTGGTGCTGGCGATAGTGGCGGGTGACGGTGCCGTGCGCGGCTTCCGCCTCGACGGTCTTGCCGTCCGGCGTCATCAGCACCGAGGTCATCAGGCCGAGCGAGCCGAAGCCTTGCGCCACCGTGTCGGACTGCACGTCGCCGTCATAATTCTTGCAGGCCCAGACATAGCCACCCGACCATTTCAGGCTGGAGGCCACCATGTCGTCGATCAGCCGGTGCTCGTACCAGAGTTTCTTCGCTTTGAATTCTGCTTCGAACTCCGCCTCGTAGACCTCCTGGAAGATGTCCTTGAAGCGGCCGTCATAGGCTTTGAGGATGGTGTTCTTGGTCGAGAGGTAGACGGGGTAATTACGCAGCAGGCCGTAGTTCAGGGAGGCGCGGGCGAATTCGCGGATCGATTCGTCGAGATTGTACATGGCCATGGCGACGCCGGCGCCGGGTGCGTCGAAGACGTCGTGCTCGATCACCTGGCCGTCCTCGCCGACGAATTTGATCGTCAGCTTGCCCTTGCCGGGGAAGCGGAAGTCGGTGGCGCGGTACTGGTCGCCGAAGGCGTGGCGGCCGACGATGATCGGCTTGGTCCAGCCGGGCACCAGCCGCGGCACGTTCTTCATGATGATCGGCTCGCGAAAGATGGTGCCGCCGAGGATGTTGCGGATGGTGCCGTTCGGCGACTTCCACATCTTCTTCAGCTTGAATTCCTCGACGCGCTGCTCGTCGGGCGTGATCGTCGCGCATTTCACGCCGACGCCGTATTTCTTGATGGCATTGGCCGAATCGATGGTCACCTGGTCGTTGGTGGCGTCGCGGTGCTCGATGCCGAGGTCGTAATATTCGAGCTTGAGGTCGAGATAAGGGTGGATCAGCTTGTCCTTGATGAACTGCCAGATGATGCGGGTCATCTCGTCGCCGTCGAGTTCGACGACCGGGTTCGCCACCTTGATCTTCGCCATGGAAAGAATGCCTCGCTTTTGGGGAACGGAACGGCCTTGCCCGCACGGCTGCCGGCCCTGGGATGCGGCCCGTATATCAAAGGCTTTTTGGCCGCGCAAACGGCGAACCGCGCCGTAGTGCCGGCATTCCTTGCGAAAGCTTCATTTTCGCCGCCAAATGTGGCAGGGGACTGCGAAATGCCGCAAACAGCAGTTCACTGACAACCATGGCCGCTACCCAGGATCCCGCCACCCCTCTTGCCTCCGGAACTCCAGCGTCCGGTCCGGCGATCATCCTGGTCGAGCCGCAGCTCGGCGAGAATATCGGCATGGTTGCGCGCGCCATGGCCAATTTCGGCCTTTCCGAGCTGCGGCTCGTCAATCCGCGCGACGGCTGGCCGAGCGAGAAGGCGCGTGCCGCCGCAAGCCGCGCCGACCACGTCATCGATGCCGTCAAGGTGTTCGATGACCTCGCCTCGGCGGTTGCCGATTTGAACTTCGTCTTCGCCACCACGGCGCGCGCGCGCGACAATTTCAAGCCGGTGCGCGGTCCGGTCGAGGCGGGCAGGGCAATGCGCGCGCGGCAGCGGGCCGGCCAGCGCACCGGCATCCTGTTCGGCCGCGAGCGCTTCGGCCTCTATAATGACGAGGTCGGCCTTGCCGACGAGATCGTCACCTTCCCCGTCGATCCAGCCTTCTCCTCGCTCAACATTGCCCAGGCGGCCCTGCTGATGTCCTATGAATGGATGAAGTCCGGCCTGGAAGACGAGACCAGGACCAACTTCTCCGGCCCCGAAATGCCGCCGGCTGCCAAGGAAGAATTGCACGGCCTGTTTGCGTATCTGGAAGGTGCACTGGAGGCGCGCGGCTATTTCCGCCCGGCAGCGAAGAAGCCGAAGATGGTCGACAATTTGCGCGCTGTGCTGACCCGCCCCGGCTTTGCCGAGCCGGAGCTCAAGGTGCTGCGCGGCATAATATCATCGCTAGACAGGTTCTCGCCGGCCATGCCGCGCGGCGACGGATCGCCTGGCGACGATCCAAGGCGGCTCCCGGCGGCCGCGGCACGCGCTGCGAGGGCGAAAGACAAAGACTAGCCTCGGAACTGCCCATACCTCATCAGTAACCGAATGTTATTTGGTGTGATCCATTGTCTGGAAAACGATGGATCCTTTCGATGTTCAATTCAAATATCGGGCGTCTTCGCTTTTTCTTCTATTCCGCGGCCTTGCTGGTTGCGGAAATCGTGACCTTTGTGCTGTGCGTCGTGGGGACCGTCGGCTTCGAGGGTTTGGCCAATTCGAAACCCGGTCCTTCCAGGGAAGGGCTGGCCGCGGCTGTTCTCGTTACCTCGCTGGTGATCGTTCTGTTCCGCGCGAATTTCGCCTGGCGTCGAAGCCGCGACGCGCAAGGGTCGGGTTGGATCCTTTGGTCGTATATCGTGTTCTCGACGCTGTTTGCGATCCTGCAGGCCGGCACTGTTCTTGTCGTAAAATTCGACGGCGAAGATTCGCATTCCGGCCTTAACCTGCTGGGATTAGCTCTTGTCGGGCTGTGGGCCGTCATCTTGGCGGGCAAGCAGGCGGGCGGTGGCTCTGCGGATATGGCGTCATCCCTGAGTTTCGACGATTTCGACCCGCCCGGGCCGCTGCGCGGCGCCGCCGCGCTCCATTCAGCGTCAGCCGCCGGCGCGACGGCCCTGGCTCCAGCCTACGCCACGCGGGCCGCGCCGGTGCCGTCGAACCACCCTGCATCTCAACCTGCATCTCCGGCGAACGGCCGGCCGCGGCCCGGCGGCTTCGGCAAGCGCGGCCTTGTGTGACCGGCTCGCCGCATCAAGGCCATGATGGTTCCACATAGAAGCGGCCGGGATAAAGCATCATTGGCCGAAGCAGAAAGCATGGGCCGGGCCTTCCCTCGTGATCTCGTTTGTGATTCCCAGCCCTTAGTGATTCCCAGCCCTTAGTGACTCAATGACAATGACCGATCCATCGAGCGCCCGTCCGATCCTGATGTTCGATTCCGGCATTGGCGGCCTCACCGTGCTGCGTGAGGCGCGCGTGCTGATGCCTGACCGCCGCTTCATCTATGTCGCCGACGACGCGGCGTTCCCCTTCGGCGGCTGGGAGGAACCGGCGCTGAGAACACATATCCTGGAGTTGTTCGCCAGGCTGCTCGACCGGTTTTCGCCGGCCATTTCGGTCATCGCCTGCAACACCGCCTCGACACTGGTCATCGATGCCTTGCGCGAGCGGTTTCCCGGCCACCCTTTCGTCGGCACCGTGCCGGCCATTAAGCCGGCGGCGGAACGCACGCGCTCGGGCCTGGTTTCGGTGCTGGCGACGCCCGGCACCGTCAAGCGCCAGTACACGCGCGACCTGATCAGCAAATGGGCGCAGAAATGCCACGTCCGCCTGGTCGGCAGCGACAGGCTGGCTGCATTGGCCGAAGCCTATATGCGCGATGGTTTTGTCGACGAGGACGCCGTGCGCGCCGAGATCGCGCCGTGCTTCGTCGAGCATGACGGGCTGCGCACCGACATCGTCGTGCTTGCCTGCACCCATTATCCGTTTTTGGCCAACCGCATGCGCAAGACAGCACCGTGGCCGGTCGACTGGCTCGACCCGGCCGAGGCGATCGCACGCCGGGCGCTGTCGCTGCTTGCCGATACCGAGGCCCGCTATCGCAGAGAGGCACTGCCGGAAGGCGCCGACCTTGCATTCTTCACCTCGAACAGCGCCGATTTTCCGACGCGCCGGCTGATGCAGGGATTTGGCCTGGCGATATCCTGATCGCAGGCAATTTTCGCTTTGGGAACATCACACCGGACAATGCGTTTTCCTCTCATTGGAAACGGGAGAAACCATCATGCCAGCCACCTCAAAAGCCCAGCAGAAAGCGGCCGGCGCGGCATTGTCAGCCAAGCGCGGCGAGACCAAGAAGGGCGCGCTCAAAGGCGCGTCGAAGGGAATGTATAAATCCATGAGCGAAAAACAGCTCGAGGAATTCGCCGAGACCAAGCGCAAGGGCCTGCCGGAAAAGAAGTCGAAACACTGATCGACTGGCCATTCTGACGGCGGATGCCGGTCAATAAAAGGCCCGCGGCTGAGCCGCGGGCCATGAAGTCTCAACGGGCGAGGACGAAAATTACCAGTTCCAGCCCCACCCGCAGCGCCGCACTTTGTAGCGGATCACCTTGCGATGACCGTGGCGCCACACCACCTTCTTCTTGACCACGATGCGGCAGACCTGGTGATGCCTGTGCCCATGCCAATGCCGGGCCTGCGCCGGCTCGGGCGCGATCGCCATCGTGCCGGCCATCACCGCGGCGCCTACCAACGTAAGGAAGAACTTCTTCATGCGAATTCCAGCTCCTCTGATTTCAGTCCCTTCCTGATGCCGCTGGCGCAACCTCCCGCCACATCCGGCACGTTCTACAACCGTAACACTATCCGGTTCGGCGATTCGCGCCAGCCGGAAGCTTGACAGCGGTTAAATCTCCGTTTAACCAGCCCACCAACACCGGGCCGCAATGCCCGGTGGTTTTCTTTATGTGTGCAAGACGTTTGGGAAGCCGGTTTACTTTCCCTATGTCTTGTTTGAAATGACGTGTCCCGTGGGTTTTCCGTCGCGTTGCGTGGAAAACCCTGTCAGGTCTCGAAAACTGAGGCCAGAGGAGGGCGCGTTTCCTTCACCCGGACCATGAGGTTCCGGGTGTGTTGTTTTGAAAGGGAATGCGATGAGCAAGCGCGAATCCGCGAAGTACAAGATCGACCGCCGTCTTGGCGAAAACATCTGGGGCCGCCCGAAGTCCCCGGTCAACAAGCGTGAATACGGCCCCGGCCAGCATGGCCAGCGCCGCAAGGGCAAGCTTTCCGATTTCGGCCTGCAGCTGCGCGCCAAGCAGAAGCTGAAGGGCCACTATGGCGACGTGTCGGAAAAGCAGTTCCGCAAGGTCTATGAAGAGGCGGACCGCCGCAAGGGCGACACCTCGGAGAACCTGATCGGCCTGCTCGAATCGCGCCTCGACGCGGTCGTCTACCGCGCCAAGTTCGTGCCGACCATCTTTGCGGCGCGCCAGTTCGTCAATCACGGCCACGTCAACGTCAACGGCAAGCGCGTCAACATCGGCTCGTACCGCTGCAAGCCGGGCGATGTCATCGAAGTGCGCGAGAAGTCGAAGCAGCTGGTCATCGTGCTGGAATCGGTGGGCCTGGCCGAGCGCGACGTGCCCGATTACATCGAGGCCGATCACAACAAGATGACCGCGGCCTTCACGCGCATCCCCGGCCTGGCGGACGTTCCGTTTGCCGTGCAGATGGAACCGAACCTGGTCGTCGAGTTCTATTCGCGCTGATCGGCGCGTTCGTCGCGATACAATCGAAGGCCGCCCGTCGAGGCGGCCTTTCTTTTTTCGTTCCTTTTCCGCGGCGTGATTCCGAAATCGATTTCGGTTTTCGGTCCGATGCGCTACTGCGGGCGGCAACAGGATCTTGGGGCGGACGCGCCATGAATATGCTGCCAGACGCCGAAACACTCGAACCGGTCGCCGACACCGAAGGCGGCTTTCATCCGCTGTTTGCCGATGTGCCGTCCTCCGTCGAGTTCAACAAGCTGCGCAAGCGGCTGTTGCGGCTTGCCCGCCAGGCGATCGACGATTTCGCCATGGTGAGGCCCGGCGACCGTTGGCTGATCGCTCTGTCGGGCGGCAAGGATTCCTACGGCCTGCTTGCCGTGCTGCTCGATCTCAAATGGCGCGGGCTGCTGCCGGTCGAGCTGTTGGCCTGCAATCTCGACCAGGGCCAGCCGAACTTTCCCAAGCACATATTGCCCGACTATCTCGACAGCCATGCCATTCCGCATCGCATCGAATATCAGGACACCTATTCGGTGGTCACCGACAAGCTGGCCGAGGGCAGCACCTATTGCTCGCTGTGCTCGCGGCTACGGCGCGGCCATCTCTATCGCATTGCCCGCGAGGAGGGCTGCTCGGCGCTGGTGCTCGGTCATCACCGCGAGGACATACTGGAAACCTTCTTCATGAACCTGTTCCATGGCGGACGCCTCGCCGCCATGCCGCCGAAGCTGCTCAATGACGAAGGCGATGTCATGGTGCTGCGGCCGCTCGCCTATTGTGCGGAAGCGGATCTCGAGAAATTCGCCGGCGCCATGAAATTCCCGATCATTCCGTGCGATCTGTGCGGTAGCCAGGAAGGCCTGCAGCGCAACGCCATGAAGGCGATGCTCGACGACATCGAGAAGCGCATGCCCGGCCGCAAGGACACGATGATCCGCGCCATGACCAATGTGCGGCGTTCGCATCTGCTCGACAGGAAGCTGTTCGATTTCGCCGCCCTCAACGAAACCCTCACCACCAGGCGTCCCGATGACATTTGACGATAGCGCGATCGACTGGCTTGCAGACCTTCTGTCGGAAGCCGCCGTCGCCGAGATCATGCCGCGCTTTCGCCGGTTGAGCGAGGGCGACGTCCGTCGCAAGACCTCGGCCGCCGATCTCGTCACCGAGGCCGACGTCAATGCCGAACGGCTCATCACCGCCAGGCTGCGCCAGCGTTATCCCCACGCAATGATCGTCGGCGAGGAGGCCTGCTCCGACGACCCGACGCTGCTCGACGGTCTCGGCGATGCCGAACTCGCCTTCGTCATCGACCCGGTCGACGGCACCTTCAACTTCGCCTCCGGCGTGCCGCTTTTCGGCGTCATGCTTGGCGTCGTGATCAAGGGCGAGACGGTCGCCGGCATCATTCACGATCCCGTCGGCAAGGATTGGCTGATCGGCGTTAGTGGCGCCAGCAGCCATATCCGCCATGCCCATGGCAATCTGGAAAAGGTCCATGTCGCCAAACCGGCGCCGATGTCGGAAATGACCGGTGCGGTCTCATGGCACTACGTGCCCGAGCCGGACCGCTCACGTTTGGCGCGCAACCAGACCAAGTCGCTATCGCAGTTCAATTATCGCTGCGCCGCCCACGAATACCGCCTGCTGGCCAGCGGCCACGGCCATTTCGTCGTCTACAACAAGCTGATGCCCTGGGATCACCTGATCCATGCGGAGGCGGGCGGCCATGCCGCGCGCTTCGACGGCAGCGCCTATCTGCCGTCGCATGTCGGAGGTGGCCTGCTGGTCGCGCCAGACCGGGAGAGCTGGCGGGAGCTGCGCCGCGAGCTCTGGGCGGAATAACTCTTCGCTGCCAAAGTTGTCCAATCCTGTGCGAAACCGGAGACCTCGAATGAAACCTCGGTCCGCAATTGTTGCAACGGCCTTTGCCCTTGCCTTGGTTGCCGGTGTCAATGAAGCAAGCGCTGGGGAACGCGCATGTCGCAGTCCCGACTCCGTCGACACCATAGACGAGATGTTCTCCGCGATCTTCGCCTGTTGGAAGCCGCCGCCCGGAACCGCGGGCATGACCCTGACGCTGCAGTTCTCAATTCGCCGAAACGGCACGCTTATCGGCAAGCCGCGCGCCACTTACTCCCATCTAGGGGACGATGGTCCGCTCAATCGGGCCTTCGTGGCTTCCGTCCTCGAGGCGCTCGACAAGGCTCTTCCACTGCCCGTTTCGGACAGTATGGGTGGAGCAATCGCAGGACGTACGCTGTTCCCCCGCTTCACCGCGGTCAGTGAGGGTGCATCCTAGGCGCACGCGCAATGTGCATTAAACCGGCGGGTTATGCGGCTGGAACAGTCTGCCGCGCTCGGCCAGCAGGATCATCAGCAGCGCCGCCACCGACACGCTGCAGAACCCGGCGGCCAGCGGCGTCACCGTGCCGTTGAAGGCTTGGCCGATCAGCGTACCGAGAATGCCGCCAAGAAATGTCTGCATGAACCCAAGGATCGACGACGCAGTGCCGGCCAGGTGCCCCAGCGGCTCCATGGCGAGCGCGTTGAAGTTCGCGCCGAGCGCGCCGAACGGGACCATGGCGCAGGCAAAGAAGGTAATGAAGAGCCAGAGCGGCATCTTTATTTCGATGGAAACGACCAGCCAGGCAAGGCTGATGGCCAGAAACAGCAGCAGCGCGCTTTGCGACAGACGGCGCATGCCGATGCGGCCGACGAGGCGCGAGTTGAGGTAGTTCGAAAAAGCAAGTACGCCGGCAACCCCCGCGAAGATGACGGGGAACATCTCGCCGACATTGAACACGCTGACATAGATTTGCTGGGCCGAGGCGATGAAGCCGAACATGGCGCCGAAGATGAAGGTGCTGGCAAAGGCGTAGCAGAGCGCGATGCGGTTGGTGAGAACGATGCGGAAGCCGCCGATGATGGAGGACAGCGTCAGCGGCCGGCGATATTCGGGGTGTAGTGTCTCGGGCAGGCGCAGCAGCGACCAGGCGGACACGATCAGCGCGCCGGCTGCCATGGTGACGAAGATCACATGCCAGGTCGCAAACAGCATGATGAACTGGCCGATACCGGGCGCCACCACCGGAATGGCCATGAACACCATGAAGATCAAGGACATGACTTCGGCCATGCGCCTTCCGTCGAACGTATCGCGCACGATCGAGACGGCAATGACGCGCGTCGCCGCCGCGCCGATGCCTTGCACCGCCCGGCATAGCAGAAGCGTGGCGAATGACGGGGCGATTGCCGCAGCGCCGGCCGCCAGGACGTAGATCACCAGCCCTGCGACAAGCGGCGCGCGGCGCCCGAAGCGGTCCGAGATCGGCCCGAAGAACAGCTGTCCGCCGCCAAAGCCAAGGATATAGGCGGTGACAACATATTGCCGGTGGTTTTCATTTTCGATGCCAAGCGAAGCGCCGATCTGCTGCAGCGCCGGCAAAATAATGTCGATTGCCAGCGAATTGAGCGCCATCAGCGCCGCGCACAGCGCAATGAATTCCCAGCGCGGAATGGGCAAGGTGCTTGCCTTTTGCTGCGCTTGTGCTTGCTGATCCAAGGCCAGTCCGATCCTCAAACGAAAATGCGCCGGCTGGCCGACGCATCCATTCGTTGATTGCCCGATAGCGGGCAGAACTTTTTGCCAAGGTGGGGGCTGCCCCGGCGCTTAGCGCATGACCCCCGAAAATCGCAGGCGGAAGGTCATACGCAGAAACAGAAGTCAGGCGGCGCCTTTGACGCTGACGCCCTTTTCGACGAGGAAGGTCTGCAATTCGCCCGCCTGGAACATCTCGCGGATGATGTCGCAGCCGCCGACGAACTCGCCCTTGACGTAGAGCTGCGGGATGGTCGGCCAGTTGGAATAGTCCTTGATGCCTTGCCGCAGTTCGGCCGACGTCAGCACGTCGACGCCCTTATAGTCGGCGCCGATATAGTCGAGGATCTGCACGACCTGGCCGGAAAATCCGCATTGCGGGAAGCCGGGCGTGCCCTTCATGAAGAGAACGACGTCGTTGCCCTTCACTTCATTGTCGATGTAGTCGTTGATGCCGCTCATGGAATACCCTTTCATGCCTGTGGGAGTCAGGCTCGAACATTACCCTTCAAATAAACCCATGGGTTGCGCGAAACAAGATGTTTGCCGCCTTGCCATGCAAATGGCGCAAAGGAACGTCTGATCTTGGGCCAAGAGCGTTGGCCACCATCTTTCCCGAGGCGCGATGAAAAGACGATATCTCGCCGGGTTCCTCCTCGCCGTTCTGTTCGCCGCACTGTCCTTGATCTGGTGGGCCAGGTCGCCGAGACAGCCATCTCTCGTCGTCGGCGGTGAATTACCGGCGCCGTGCCGCGACGCGAGCTTCGAGGCGGTCGCCTATGTCGTCTGCGAAATCGATCTGCGCCACTATGACATCGGTGTGTTCCATGCAGGCCTTGACGGCAAGGCTTTCGGTTCACTGGACAAATTCGACAAGGCGATGGCGGATCATGGCCGGCCGGTGCTGCTCGCCATGAATGCCGGCATGTATCACCAAGACCTGACTCCGGTCGGCCTTCTCGTCGAAGACGGCCGGGAGAAGGCGCCGATCAACGTCGCCGACAGCGAAGGGAATTTCTTCCTGAAACCGAATGGCGTCTTCCTGGTCCGGAAGGACGGCAAGGCGGCGGTCATGGAGACAAGCGCCTATGCTGCGACCAGACTGGACGTGATGTTTGCCACGCAATCCGGCCCGATGCTGGTGATCGACGGCCGGCTTCATCCCCGCTTCGAGCAAAACGGCACATCGCGCTATATCCGCAATGGCATCGGCGTGCGTGACGAAAACACTGTCGTGCTGGCGATCTCGTGCTCTGAGGTCAGCCTCGGCAGCTTCGCGCGACTGTTTCGAGATGCGCTCAATTGTCCCAACGCGCTTTTCTTCGACGGGGTCGTTTCGGCGCTGTCGAACGGCGAGCGGATGATTGTGGGTGGAAGCTATCCGGTCGGGCCGATCATCGCCGTGTCGGCGAAAAGGTGACTTTATTTATGCGCACGTACGCATATGAATGCCGGCGCCAAACTCAGTTCGGCAAAATGCCTGGAGTCGACCATTTCCATCTCGGGCGCGGGAACCGGCTCGACGAAACGATCGAGCGTCCAGCCTGTGTCGGCAAGCCCGTTGAGGATATCGCCGAGCGGCCTGCGATAGGATTCGACATAGGGCTTGGGCTCCCCAAAACCTCCCCAATACATGCCCCAGCGATTCGTTTCAAAATAGGTTTTCGTCCCGCGCGTGCGCGTGTCCTGCCAATCGCGCATTGGATGGCCCATAGAGAACACCAGCCAGCCGCCCGGGCAGGCCACGCGATGAAACTCAGCGAATACCGGCTCCAGTTTTTCGACATAGTCGAGCGCCAGCGAGCAAAGTATTCGGTCGAAACTGCCATCCGCGAGCCAGTCGAGAGCCCTTTCGAGGTTGCCAAGCCGGATATCGACATCGAGCCCAGCGCATCGCTGACGTGCCAGAGCCAGCATTTCCGGCGTAATGTCGAAGGCACTTACCCGCGCACCTGAGCCAGCCAGCTTTTCCGAGCAGATACCGGAGCCGCAACCGGCGTCCAGTATGTTCAGACCCGTCACGTCGCCCAGCAACTCCAGCGAGGCTGGCCGTTCATAAAGGGCGTTGTGCGGCTTGATCGGCGCCAGCGCGTCATAGCGCTCGGCGAAGGAAGCATAGGCACTGACTGCAACCGGATCGCTGTCGCCTTTGGCCATGACTTCCCGCTTGCGTAGAATTAGTCCGGCACGCTGGTCTGCAGGGCAAGCGCGTGCAACACGCCGCCCATATTGCCCTTCAGCGCGTCATAGACCATCTGGTGCTGCTGGACCCGGCTTTTTCCGCGAAAGCTTTCGGCCACAACCTCAGCCGCATAATGGTCGCCGTCGCCGGCCAGGTCGCGAATCGTCACCTTGGCGTCGGGAATGCCTTCCTTGATCAGCCGTTCGATGTCGTGGGCGTCCATTGCCATATGAGGATTCCTTGTTCAGGTCGTGAGCTCATAGATATGGTCGAAATGGCGGATGAACCACAGGGAAAGGGGCCCGCTCGATCACTTCACGGGTCCACGACCTCATTTGCCATGAAGCGGGGGAACCAGGATTCGTGGGCGGCGGTCAATTCGCTGACCGGTATCGCACGCGCCTCGCCCAGCTTCAGGTCGCTGCCGCCGGTCGAGCCGATCCACGGCGCAAAAACGCCGAGCTTGTTTTGCTGTTCGCGAATGGCGTCCCATTGCTCGCTCTGCGGGTCGATCGACAGCGTCAGCAGATAACGGCCCTGGTCCTCGCCGAACCAGACGGGGATTGGATCTGTGCCGATCAGGCCGGGGATGGTCGCACCGATGCCGGAGGCCATCGCCATCTCGGCCAGCGCTACCGCGATGCCGCCATCGGAAACGTCATGCGCCGCGGTAACGACACCGGAGGCGATCAGTGCCCGCACATGATCGCCGACCCGCTTCTCGTGGCCGAGATCGACCGGCGGCGGCGGGCCGTCGGCGCGGCCAAAGATGTCGCGCATATAGACCGACTGGCCAAGATGCGAGCCCCATATCGTCGGCGCGCCGACCAGCACGATCATCTGGTCTTCGGCGGCAAAGCCGATGCGCACCATTTTCGACCAGTCGGCAATCAGACCGACGCCGCCGATGGTCGGTGTCGGCAGGATGCCCTGTCCGTTGGTCTCATTATAGAGGGAGACGTTGCCGGAGACGATCGGAAAGCCAAGCGCCCGGCAGGCATCGCCGATGCCTTTCACAGCACCAACCAGCTGGCCCATGATCTCCGGCCGTTCCGGATTGCCGAAATTGAGGTTGTCGGTGGCCGCGAGCGGCAGAGCGCCGGTGGCGGTAAGATTGCGCCAGCATTCGGCAACCGCCTGCTTGCCGCCCTCGTAAGGGTCGGCCTCGCAATAGCGCGGCGTCACGTCGGAGGAGAAGGCGAGCGCCTTGGTCGGGTGGCCATCGACGCGCACGACACCGGCGTCGCCGCCGGGAAGCTGCAGGGAATTACCCTGGATCAGCGTGTCGTACTGCTCCCAGACCCAGCGGCGCGAGGAAAGGTCCGGTCCGCTCAGCAGCTTGAGCAGTGCGTCGGCCACATCGGCTTGCGGTGCATCGCCGGCCAGCGGCGCCGGCTTCTTCGGCTCGACCCAGGGACGGTCATATTCCGGCGCTTGATCGCCGAGATCCTTGATCGGCAGGTTGGCGACCTCGTCGCCCTGGTGCAGCACGCGAAAGCGCAGATCGTCGGTGGTCTTGCCGACGATGGCAAAGTCGAGGCCCCATTTGTGGAAGATCGCCTCGGCCTGTTTTTCCTTTTCGGGGCGCAGCACCATCAGCATGCGCTCCTGGCTCTCCGAAAGCATCATCTCATAGGCGCTCATGCGCTCTTCACGCACCGGCACCTTGTCGAGATCGAGCTCGATGCCGAGGTCGCCCTTGGCGCCCATCTCGACCGCCGAGCAGGTGAGGCCGGCGGCACCCATGTCCTGGATGGCGATAACGGCGCCGGACGCCATCAGTTCGAGGCAGGCTTCGAGCAGGCATTTTTCGGTGAACGGATCGCCAACCTGCACGGTGGGCCGCTTCTCGTCGATCTTATCGTCGAACTCGGCCGAGGCCATGGTGGCGCCGCCGACACCGTCGCGCCCGGTCTTGGCGCCGAGATAGACCACCGGCAGGCCAACACCCTTGGCTTCCGACAGGAAGATCGCATCAGTCTTGGCAAGCCCCGCCGCAAAGGCATTGACCAGGATGTTGCCATTGTAGCGGGCGTCGAAATTGACCTCGCCGCCGACCGTCGGCACGCCGAAGGAATTGCCATAGCCGCCGACGCCGGAAACGACGCCGGCAACGAGGTGCCTGGTTTTGGGATGGTCCGGCGCGCCGAAGCGCAGCGCGTTCATCGCCGCGATCGGCCGCGCGCCCATGGTGAAGACATCGCGCAGGATGCCGCCGACGCCGGTCGCAGCCCCCTGATAGGGCTCGATATAGGAGGGGTGGTTATGGCTCTCCATCTTGAAGACGACGCAGTCGCCGTCGCCGATGTCGACCACGCCGGCATTCTCGCCCGGGCCCTGGATGACTTGCGGCCCGGTGGTCGGCAGCGTGCGCAGCCACTTCTTCGAGGATTTGTAGGAACAATGCTCGTTCCACATCGCCGAAAAAATACCAAGTTCGGTAAAGCTCGGTTCGCGCCCGACCAGGTCGAGGATGCGCTGGTACTCGTCGGGCTTCAGCCCGTGCGCGGCAATGAGTTCAGGAGTGATCGGCACGTAATTGGAAATGGTCATGATCGGCAATTGTGTCCTTGAGATCGAGTCCCGTCTTATCGCAAGCGTTGCAGCCGATACACCCCGTTGGATGACTAAAACGATGGAAAGCAACAGCTGACCGCAAGTAGCGAAAGATCGCCACTCGACCCGCCGGTTTCAAGCCGGTTCAGGAAAAGCTGTCGTAGCCGGCGCGGCCCTCGTCCAGAAGCCGCCGGATTACCGCGACGCCGTGCCCGACATCGTCCCGCTGCCGCGGTTGCGAGATGCCAAACCGTACGCCGTGAAAGGCCTGTTCGGAACGCCCTGCCTTGAACTCGTCCTCGTCGTCGATGAGCACGCCATGTTCGAGGCAGGCCTGCTTGAAAGTGCCGGAAAGCCATGGGTCCGGCAAAGTGAGCCAGACGAATGGCACGTTATCCAGCGCCTTGAAATCGAAGCCGTCGAGTGTCTCGCGCACGATCGCGATGCGCGCACCGATCTCGGCAATGCTGCGCTTGCGCACCTCAGCGGCCTGACCGGACAGCACCAGCCGGCTGCCCACCTCCGCCAGCAGAAAGGGCAGGCCGCCCGTCATCATCTTGTGGGCAACCCGGATGCGGTGACGATAGGCCGGCGGGCAAGCGAGCCAGCCGCCGCGAACACCCGCCGCAACCGATTTCGACAGGCCGCCGGCAACGATGGTCCGTTCGGGAGCATATTCGGCCATTAAAGGCGTTGGGTCATCGGTCAGTCCGCCATAGAGATCGTCCTCGATCAGGACGACGTTATATTGACGGGCGACATGCGCGATTGCCTCGCGGCGCGATGCCGACAGCGTTGTCAGTGTCGGGTTCTTGGCCGTCGGCATCAAAAACATCATTTTCGGGTGCTTTTGCGCACAGACGCGCTCGAAATCCTGGGGATCGATGCCCTCGTCGTCAGTCGCCACCAGTGCGGTCCGGCGACCGATCAGGCCGGCACTGCGCGAGATCTGCGAATAGGTGAGGTGCTCGAAGACGACATAGTCGCCGGGGGCGGTGAGCCCCGCAATGGTTGCCATCACCGCGGCGTGGGTGCCGAGCGTGGGAACGATTGCATCCGTCGCCGGGCGATAGGAATTGCGCGACAGCCAGCGCCTGCCGGCTTCGAACCAGCGGTCCGGGAAATCACGAGTATAGCTTGAAATCTCATGCGGATGGTCTTGCGCCGTGCGTGTCAACACGTCGGCGACGATGGCACCCTGGCCGACGTCCGGTGCGGCCGTGCTATCGAAGCGCAGCTTGTCGCCGGGCGCATCCATATAGCGCGTGCCTTGTTCGACCAGCCCCAGGAAATCCGGCTTTGCGCTCTCCGACTGTTGAGCGATAACATAGGTTCCGCGGCCGACCTCGCCGCTGACCAATCCCCGCTCGCGCAGCAATTGATAGGCCCTGCCGACCGTGCCGACGGTCGTGCCGATGTCGTATGCCAGATCGCGCTGCGGCGGCAGCTTTGCCCCTGCACCGATCAAGCCGCGGTCGATGTCCGTCTCGATGGAATCGGCAAGCCGCTGATAGAGCGGTCCAGTGCCGGCGGTAAGGTCTGGAAGCCAAGTTGTCATGGTGGCAATTTTCTACATTGCACCGAAATGAGAGTCAATACATATGAAACGGGCAATACAAAAGGGCACAATTGCAATCTTGGCAGAAAGAAAATGGGTACAATAGAGACAATCCGCTACGCCGCAGTTGAATTGCAGGTGCAGGTGGCGCGCCCGCCGGGCAGGCCAACCTATGTCAGTCGGGTGGTGCGTACGCTCAGATCCTTCGCGAGGTGGATTGACGGGTTAATGGATCGCCGGCGCAGCCGGCTGGTCCTGCTCGAGATGACCGACGCCCAGCTCAAGGACATCGGCATTTCGCGCTGCGATGCCCATCGTGAAGGTCTGAGGCCGTTCTGGGACTGATGCGTTCGAGCGCTTTAGCGGATGTCCGCCGCCCTGATCCGCGTGACACCATGGTCCACAAGCACCGCCACAATGCACAGCATCAGAAAGAGCCCGGTGATGGCCAGAGCCGAGACGGCGACGCTGGTCGCGCCGTTCTTGGCGAGATCGAGGAACGGGTAGGGCACTTCACCGGCAATCGGCGCCCGCAGCAGCGCGTAGGCCAGATAGGCGATCGGATAGATCATCCACCAGGAGATGTCGCGCCACCGCGTCGAGCCGTCGGCGCCTGCCACAAGCCACCACAGCACGAACAACACCGGCGTCACATAGTGCAGGAGCACATCGCAGAGCAGGAACAGCCCTTGCGGCTGCCAAAGCTGCGCCAGGACCGTTGCATAAACGATGAGGACCAGCGTTATGGCGACGGCTACGCCCGCCCGCATCCGTGGCGCGGCAAAGGCCGGAAACCAGGCATAACCCGTCGACGACAGCAACGAGGCATGGACGAGCACCGCGCCGATGTTGGTCAGGATGGTGAAGAAGCTGAAATAGAAGACCAGCGAGCCGGCAAAGCCGCGGCCGGCTTCCATTGATGCCGGGACGGTGATGCAGAGTTGCAGGACGAGCCCGGCCAGGCCGACGACCAGACCGGTGATCTGCAGCACGCGACCCATTGGGCTAGGCAGCAGCGCCGCAGCCCGGATTGCCCGCCTGCCAGCGGGCAATGTCCGAGCCGATGCGGGCGCCGAGCGGTTCCGCCATCAATGGGCCGAACACGTCGACGCGGCTCGAATTGCCTTGCGCCTGCACGACCAGCAACGGCTTTCCACCATAATGTTTGGCCGGCACCAGCAGGAAGCGCGGCGTGCCGCTGAACGAATTCAGCTCGTTGGCCATCTGGTACGATTTGAAGGCAGGGTCCTTGCTGGCGATCCAGCATTTGTGGGCAGCTATTGCCACCTGCTCCATGGCAAGCAGTGACGCGCTCTTGCCCGCCGGCGCCGGCGCGCTCTTCGGGCCTGACTGGCAGGAGGCGAGTACAAGACCGGCGGAAGCGGCGAGGGCGAGGCGCGTGGTCGTCGGTCTCATGTTCAAGCGGCGCCCATCTCGAGTTCGGACAGAAAGATCTTCAGACCGTCTGTCATCTCACCCCAGACGCGCGACAGCGCCGGATGCTGCAAGGCGATTTGCTCATAGGCATCGAATTTCGGATAGGCGTCAAGCAAATCGGGGCGGCCGATCGTTGTCCTGAAATTGTTGAAGACGAACCGGGTCGGCGTCAACCACGCATCGGCAAAGGAGATGTCGTCGCCGAGCGCGAACGGGCCATGCGCCATGCGGGCCTCGATTGCCGCAAGCCCGTGATGCAATCGGGCGAACTGTGCCTTGATCTCCGCCTCATTGCGCTGCGGCACGAAATAGAGTTCGAACAGCTTCATGGTCGGGGCGAGCACGTCGAGGTCGGTGATGCGGGCGAACATGCGCACCAACGCCCGGTCTTTCGTATCCTTGGGCAGCAGCGCCGGCTCGGGGAAACGCTCCTCCAGATATTCGGCAATGACTACCGATTCGACGATCGTTTCGCCGGAACCGGTGATCAGCACCGGAATCCTGTTGAGCGGCGAGATGGCACGAAATGCCTCGGGGATGGGAAACCCCGGCGGCGGTACAATGAGCTTGAGCGGCACGTTCTTGATGTAGGCCAACGCCCGCACGATCGACGAATAGGGCGACAACGGCCGCGAATAGAGTTTCATGACCGTCGCTCCAGGAGGAAAATTGAAGGCATCAAGCGGCGATGCCCAGCGCGCTTTCGAACAGCGCCCGGCCGTCGCTGCCGCCATGCGCCGCTTCGATCAGGTTCTCGGGATGCGGCATCAGGCCGAGCACATTGCCGCGGCCGTTGACGATACCGGCAATGTCGTTGATCGAGCCGTTGGGATTGGTGCCTACGGCATAGCGGAACACCACCTGGCCTTCGCCTTCGAGGCGGGCCAGCGTTTCGGCATCGGCAAAATAATTGCCGTCATGGTGCGCCACCGGCGCGCGGATGATCTGGCCCGGCTGATAGCGGCGGGTGAACATCGTGTTGGCGTTGGCGATCTGCAGCTTCACCTGACGGCAGACGAATTTCAGCGAGGTATTGCGCATCAATGCGCCCGGCAGCAGGCCGGCCTCGACCAGGATCTGGAAGCCGTTGCAGACGCCGATGACCGTG
This sequence comes from Mesorhizobium sp. M0854, assembly GCF_040319815.1. Lineage (NCBI taxonomy): Bacteria > Pseudomonadati > Pseudomonadota > Alphaproteobacteria > Hyphomicrobiales > Phyllobacteriaceae > Mesorhizobium > Mesorhizobium sp. M0854. Next base: position 33,777 of record NZ_JAMYOL010000014.1, on the reverse strand, counting down.
ACGCCCTTGGCCGCCTTTTCGGCCACAGCCCGCATTACTGGCATGCGCGCGGCAATGGCGCCGCAGCGCAGATAATCGCCAAAGGAAAAGCCGCCGGGAATGGCGATCAGGTCGACATCGGGAATGTCGGTGTCGGTCTGCCAGACGGTGACCGGCGGCGTGCCGGAAATCTTGGTCAGCGCCGCGATCATGTCGCGGTCGCGATTGAGGCCGGGGAGCAGGACGACGGCTGATTTCATGGCGTGTCCAATTGAATCAAGAGGCATATCCAAGTTTGGCGTATCGGCGGCGTATTCACGGGTCAAGCGGCAGTTAAGGCTTTTGGGCTATTTAACGAGGGCAAACCGGGCGAACGCATTTGAAGAGCGGCTGGGAACTGAAATTCGAAGACCGACACTGGGCCGCCGGGGTCTCCGGTGCGATTGTCCTGCTTGTTTCCGCATTTATCTATGCGTTCTTTTCTCAAGCTGACGCAACCTTTGCGACGGCGTTTTCGAAAGCGCTTTCTCTGAAAGTCGATCTCGGGCGGTGCTCCTCGTCTTTTGCCAATCTGATCATGGCGCAGATTTCCTATGCATTGACGATCTGCCTGGTGCTTCTGGGCCTCATGGCGTGCCTTGCCGTGGTTTGTGTTCGAGACGCTGCGAACAGGGCCGGATATCTCAAGCTTCTGCTTGGGACATCTGCGTTCATTCTCATCTTGCTGGCAATGGCGATGAACGACGACGGGTTTTGGCTAAGTTCAACAGGCCGCAGATTTTTCGGGCGGCGATTGAGCATAGCTGACGCATGCCTACAGAGTCACAATACTAATTTTATTCGCATTTACGTGATGAGCATCTGGCTTGGTTTTGGGTCTTGGATGCTTATTATGATGGATATTCTGTGCTTTCGAGCGATAGCTCTCCGTCGAAACCATAACGATTTGCCAACTGACTCGGGGCTGCATGCCGAAATACTGGACATTCATGCTAAATACGGCGGTGTGAGGCGGCCAACCCAGGCTCGACGATGGAAGTTATCGGCAGTGGTAGTGGCGGGCCTCTTTTTGGCCGCAGGAATTCACGGGCTGTACAAACTGGCTCTCGTTTTAGGCGCGCTCTAAGCGGCGTTCGCTATGCCCAAGGCGATCGTCCTGCCGCGCCAGCACACCGTAAATGTTCTTCACATCGCCCTCGGTGGCGATGAGATGACCACGGATCGAACCCAACTCGGACTTTACTTCGCCAAGTGTCAAATCCATCCTGTCCAGCCGCGACTGAATGGATTTGAGGACTTCAAAAATCAGGCTTCCATCGATCTCGGTCATCTACCCTCCGGGACAACCTCAGGTAATGGCCACACTATAATTCTCAATCACCGTATTCGCCAGAAGCTTGTCGCACATGGCTTTCAGATCCGCCTCGGCCTTGGCCTTATCGCCCTCGGCAAGCTCGATATCAAAAACCTTGCCTTGCCGCACCTGGCCGACGCCGCCGAAACCCATTCCGGACAGCGCATGCTCGATTGCCTTGCCTTGTGGGTCGAGCACGCCGTTCTTGAGGGTTACGGTAATGCGGGCCTTGATCACGCTGGACATGCTCCTGTTCACCTGTTGAGCTGGCAAGCCATCAATGTGGCTTGCCTTTGACGCCGTCGGTCGATGCGACGAGCACCGGTCCGGCCGGGCGCGGCGGCTCGTTCTCGTTCATGATGCCGAGGCGGCGGGCAACTTCCTGATAGGCTTCGACCAGCCCACCCATGTCACGGCGGAAACGATCCTTGTCGAGCTTATCCTGTGTCGCCACGTCCCACAGCCGGCAGGAATCCGGCGAGATCTCATCGGCAACGACGATGCGCATCATATCGCCTTCGAATAGGCGGCCGCATTCGATTTTGAAATCGACGAGCTGGATGCCGACGCCCATGAACAGGCCGGAAAGGAAGTCGTTGACGCGAATGGCCAGTGCCATGACATCGTCGATCTCCTGTGGGCTCGCCCAGCCGAAGGCGGTGATGTGCTCTTCCGAGACCATCGGATCGTCGAGCGCATCGGCCTTGTAATAGAATTCGATGATCGAGCGCGGCAGCACGGTGCCTTCCTCGATGCCCAGGCGCTTGGCCAGCGAGCCGGCGGCGACGTTGCGCACCACCACTTCGAGCGGGATGATCTCGACTTCCTTGATCAACTGCTCGCGCATGTTGAGCCGGCGGATGAAGTGGGTCGGAATGCCCATCCGGTTGAGATGGTTGAAGATGTGCTCGGAAATGCGGTTGTTGAGCACGCCTTTGCCATCGACGATTTCATGCTTCTTCTTGTTGAAAGCGGTAGCGTCGTCCTTGAAGAACTGGATCAGCGTGCCAGGCTCCGGTCCCTCATAAAGGATCTTGGCCTTGCCTTCATAAATGCGGCGGCGATTTTTCATCTGATTTTTCTCTGGATTTGCGGGCAGGCGGCAAGCGACCAGTTCCTGTCCGTCTGCCTAAAATAAGACGGCGACGGTGGGGTTCAATGCCGGTGTCTATCCCAATCGCACTGTTTGCTCAATCGCCAAATCCTTTCAATCAACCGCTTTCGGGCACCGAAATGCCGCAGCGCAGCAAGCAATGTAGCATATTGACCGGCCGGCGCCCTTTTGGTTTGTGCTCCGGCAACACATATTGGCACAACGAATCGGATTTCACGGAGGGATGCCATGAGCAGCATGAAAGACCGCGAAGAGGGCTTTGAGCGCAAATTCGCATTCGACGAGGAACTTCGGTTCAAGGCTGCGGCACGCCGCAACAGAGCGCTCGGCCTGTGGGCTGCCGAAAAGCTCGGCAAGTCCGGCGCCGATGCCGACGCTTATGCCAGGGAAGTGGTCGTCAGCGACATCGAGGAAGCCGGCGATCACGACGTTTTCCGCAAGATACGCAAGGATTTCGATGCGGCCGGCATCGACCAGTCGGACCATCAGATCCGCCGCACCATGGATGAATTGATGGCGCAGGCGATCGAGCAGATCAAGAACACCTGATTTTTCAGCCGGTACCGATCGAATGCTGGACCAATCGACCGCCCGGCCTAACCGCGCGGTTTTTCTTTGCCTTTGCGGTCATTTCCGGCTGAATTGCTGCAAGCAAAGAGGAAATCGCCAATGTCCCTGAAGTCACGCCTTGCGGTCGACGAGACGCTGTTCACCGCATGGTCCGGCGTGCCGGATGCCTTGACGGTCGAGATACTGGCCAGGCAAGGGTTCGACGCGGTTACGCTCGACATGCAGCATGGGGGCCATCACGAGGACAGCGTGCTGCGCGGGCTTGTGCCGGTGCTGGCCGCCAACAAGCCGGCTTTGGTGCGCATCCCGGTCGGCCGCTTCGACATGGCCAGCCGCGCGCTCGACTTCGGCGCCGAGGCTGTGATTGCGCCGATGGTGAATTCAGTGGCGGACGCAAAGCTGTTTGCCGCCGCCATGAAATACCCGCCGCTCGGCGAGCGCTCCTGGGGTCCCACCTATGCTTTTCCGCGCCATGGCAAGGGCGATTATGCCGACTGGCTGCGCGACAGCAACCAGCGCACCATGGCGTTCGCCATGGTCGAAACGCGCGCCGCGCTTGATGCACTCGACGGCATTCTCGACACGCCGGGTATCGACGGGATCTTCCTCGGCCCGTCGGATTTCTCGATCGCCTGGTCGAAGGGGACCACCGTCAGTTCGACGCTGGAGAGCATGATGGAGACCGTCGCCTCGATCGCCGAGCGCACCCGCAAGGCCGGCAAGCATGCGGCGATCTATGTGATGGAACCGGCCGTTGCCGGTCGCGTGGTGTCGATGGGCTACCGGCTGCTGGCGTTGGGTTCCGAGCATTCGCTGATTTCGCTTGGGGCAAAGACCCTGCTGAGCAGCGTCAGGGATTCGATCGCTTCCTAGAGCAATTCCAGGAAAAGTGTGAAACGGTTTTCCGTCCGGAATTGCGTCAAAACAAAGAGATAGAGTGGTTCGCCGTTTCCGTGAAACGATGAACCGCTCTAGAGATCCGTCAGGAATTTCGCGAACGTCATCGAACCTTCGGGCCATGGGCCGAAGCCGGAATCCGCGTTGAGATGACCGGCATCGCCGGCGTCGATGAACAGCGAGCCCCACGCCGCGGCAATGTCCTCGGCGACGCCGAAGGCGCAGAACGGGTCGTTGCGGCTTGCGATCACCACCGACGGAAATGGCAGCGGGTCACGCGGGTAGGGGCCGAAGGTCATCAGGTGCCTCGGCTTTATCTCAGGGTTGGCGACATCGGGCGGCGCCACGAAGAAAGCGCCGGCGACCGGTCGCTCGAACCGAGGCAATGCCTGGATGACCGCGGCGACGCCAAGCGAGTGAGCGACAATGACGACCGGCCGCTCGGCCTCGTTAACCGCCTTGGCGACACCGGCCGTCCAATCCTCGCGCACCGGCTTCGACCATTCCGTCTGTTCGACGCGGCGCGCTGTCGATAGTTTCGACTGCCAGCGGCTCTGCCAATGATCGGGGCCGGAATTGGTGTAGCCCGGCACGATGAGAATATCTGCTTCCCTGACTTTCATGGCGCGCATGTAGCGAGAGGCGCTGTCGGGTGCAACCGGGTATGAACTCAACAGCGACACGCAAACGGCCTCTCATCAGCCCGGTTCTGCTCGCTATTGTGAACACCATGTTCGCTTCTTGCGCTCTTGTGTGAACGATCGCGATCGACGATCTGTCGCTGAGAAAGAATGGCTGTTCCGAGATTTTGGCACGGACACGGCGTAGAATGATTGATGGCGCCGGGTTCCTTCGTTGGAAGCTTGTCGAGCGCCGGCTGAACGGAGCACTTTGATGAGCGAACTGCCTTTTGCCGCGACGACCCCGGTCAGCGTTGCCCGTGTCGGCTTGCGGGCGCGCGATGCAGAAAATCTCGCTGCCTACTATCGCAAAGTCGTCGGTTTGCAGGAACTGACCCGCTCCGGCGGCACGATTACGCTCGGCGCAGTCAATCGCCCTTTGCTCGACATCGAAGCGGATCCGGCTGCGAAACCCGATGACCCGCGCAGCGCCGGTCTTTTCCACACCGCCTTCCTGCTACCCAGCCGGGCCGATCTCGGCCGCTGGATCAATCACGCCATCGCCGGTAAGATCGGCATCGAGGGCGCATCCGACCATCTGGTCAGCGAGGCTCTTTATCTGACCGATCCGGAAGGCAACGGCATCGAGATCTATGCCGACCGCCGCCCCCAGGATTGGAAATGGAATGGCGACAAGATCGCGATGGCGACGGAGCGGCTGAACATTCCGTCGGTCATTGCCGAAGTGCCGGCCGGTGACGCCGGCTGGCAGGGCGCGCCGGAAAACAGCATTATCGGCCACGTCCATTTGCGGGTCGGCAGGCCGGAAGAAGCCGAAGCATGGTGGCATCAGGAGTTCGGTTTCGACACAGTGGCAAAGTACGGTGGCGCGGCGGTGTTCCTGTCGTCCGGCGGCTATCATCATCACATTGGCGCAAATGCGTGGCAGAGCGCGGGCGCCGGTCGCCGCGATCCCGCCCGCTCCGGCTTGGCCTGGGTCGAGATGCGTTCGGACAATGCCGCAAGCGAGACCACCCGCGAGGATCCGTGGGGCACGGTGATAAGGACGGTTCCCGGTAAGGCGTAGGCTAGAGGTTCGCCTTCTCAAGCAGGCGTCCAAGCATCAGCAGGCCCGCTGGCCATAAGCCGAGGCGGGCCTCGTTTCCCATATGGCCAAGATCGCCGGCATCGGCGATGTCCGCGCCCCAGGCTGCGGCAAAAGCGGTCGCCTTGTCGAAGGTGACGCGTGGGTCGCTGCGGCTCGCCACCACCAATGTCGGGAAGGGCAGGCGCTTCAGCGGCATCGGCGCGAACGGGCGCACCGCGTCGAATGAGGGATCGGTATCCTCGACATTGGTCGCGGCAACCAGGAATGCCGCCGCGACCTTGTCGAGTTGGCTTTGACTGGCGCCGGCAGCCCACTTCACTGCCGTCGCCACCGCCAGCGAATGCGCAAGCAGCACGACGCGGCGCGGTGTGGCGGCCACCGCGGCATCCACCTGGCCGATCCAGTCTTCAGGCTTTGGCCGGTCCCACTCGGACTGCAGCACGCGGCTCGAATTGGGGAACACCCGGCACCAATGCGACATCCAATGATCCGGCCCGGAATTGCCGCGCCCGGGCAGGGCGAGGAAATCGAAATCTCCGGCCGACGAAATCATCAGGCTTCTCCGAACACTCGGCTAAAGATCGTATCGACATGCTTGGTATGATAGCCCAAGTCGAATTTCTCGCGGATCTCGGCCTCGGGCAAGGCTGCGACAACGTCCTTGTCGGCCAAAAGTTCCTCAAGAAAATCAGCGCCTTGCTCCCACACCTTCATGGCGTTGCGCTGCACCAGCCGGTAGGCGTCCTCGCGCGAAACACCGGCTTGCGTCAGCGCCAGCAGCACGCGCTGCGAATGCACAAGGCCACGGAATTTGTTCATGTTATTCAGCATGTTGTCGGGGTAGACGAGCAGTTTGTCGACAACGCTGGTTAGCCGCGAGAGCGCGAAATCGAGCGTCACCGTCGCGTCGGGCCCGATCATGCGCTCGACCGAGGAATGCGAGATGTCGCGCTCGTGCCAGAGCGCCACATTCTCCATTGCCGGCAATGCGAAGGAGCGCACCATGCGGGCAAGGCCGGTGAGGTTCTCGGTCAGCACCGGGTTGCGCTTGTGCGGCATCGCCGACGAGCCCTTCTGGCCGGGTGAAAAGTACTCTTCTGCTTCGAGTACCTCGGTGCGCTGCAGATGGCGCACCTCGATCGCCAGCCGCTCGATCGACGAGGCGATGACGCCGAGCGTGGCGAAGAACATCGCATGGCGGTCGCGCGGAATCACCTGCGTCGACACCGGCTCGGGCTTCAGTCCGAGTTTCTTGGCCACATATTCTTCGACATAGGGGTCGATATTGGCGAAGGTGCCGACCGCACCCGAGATGGCGCAGGTGGCGATGTCCTCGCGTGCGTGCACCAGCCGCTCGCGGCAACGCGAGAATTCGGCATAGGCCTGCGCCAGCTTGACGCCGAAGGTGGTCGGCTCGGCATGGATGCCGTGGCTGCGGCCGATGGTGATGGTGTCCTTGTGCTCGAAGGCGCGGCGCTTGAGCGCCGCAAGCAGCCCGTCAATGTCGGCCAGCAGGATGTCGCTGGCGCGGGTGAGCTGCACGGCAAAACAGGTGTCGAGAACGTCGGAGGATGTCATGCCCTGGTGGATGAAGCGGGCATCCGGCCCGACGAATTCAGCAAGATGGGTGAGAAAGGCGATGACGTCATGCTTGGTGACGCGCTCGATCTCGTCGATGGCGTCGACGTCGAACTTCGCCGCTCCGCCTTTCTCCCAGATGGTCTTGGCGGCCTCCTTCGGGATGACGCCGAGCTCGGCCAATGCGTCGCAGGCGTAGGCCTCGATCTCGAACCAGATACGGAACCGGGTTTCGGGTGACCAGATGGCCACCATTTCCGGCCGGGAGTAGCGAGGGATCATCAGTCGGTCCTGACTTGTGAGAGCATTTGCCCGCGTCCTAACAGAGGCAGGCAAAATGCTCAACGTTGCTGGCGCGCAAACCAGACACTGGCGACAGCGAGTGCAACGAAACCGAGCGGAAAATACAGCCGGATGCCGAGGACGACGAACTGGTAAAGCGCCGTCAACATCGTGAACACGAACTGGAAAACCCAGGTGATGGTGAGCGCGGGTGCATGCCATTGGACATAGTAGGAGCGGTATTGCAGCCCAAAGAGGCCGCCGGTGAAGGTAATTGTCGCGGCGAGAAGGCAGACGAAGGCGGCGGCGAGGGCGATTTCCCAGTGGCGTCCGAGCGAGACGAGCCGCGCCAGAAACAGCCCAACCGGGAAGGCCAGCGCGCCGCCGGCAGCATAAAGCAGCGAGACGAAGCGGACCTTCGCCGGGGTCTCCCAATCGTACAACAGCAGATTGAGCAGCGCGCTGGCGCCCATCGCCATGGCCCACAACAAGGCACCGGCAAATGCCGTGCGCAGCGGCGGCAAGGAGCGGCGGAGACGATGCAGGGCGCGATAGCGCATGGCGGGGAACTTCACAGGCGACCGGTTACCGCGATCCAGCGATAGTCCGGCCCTTCGAAGCCGTATTGGCGCACCGCGATCAGCACGGCATAGGCGCTGAGGCTATCCAGCGAAAATGTCTGAACCGCGCCGATCTGGTAGCCATTCGGACAGCCTCTGCTTTGCGGGATCGATTTGTCCTCGTGAATGATCCTCGTCTGGCCGCCATCCTTCGCCTCGATGCGCAGCAGGCGAAAGCCGTTGATCTCGCCCTGGCTCTGGCAGCGTTCGGTGTCATTCATGCCGATCTGGTCGAGCCGGAACTCGAGCGGATCGTCGACCGGCGAGAAGATCGGGCGCGGATTGACCACCATGCGGAAGGGATCGGCAGAAAGCTCGGTCACCGGGTTGAAGCCGGCGGTGATGCCGCGATTTGCCGTGAGTTCCGCCTGACTGACGATCGCTTCGCCCCTTTGCCGGGCCTGCAGCCGCGCTGCGGCCACCGTGGCATTCTCGTCGTCGAGCCGGACACGTATCGGCGAGCCCTTCAGGAAACTGTCGTCGGCCGTGTCGATATAATAGCGTGTCGCATAGGGAAATCCCGATCCGTCCTGGACGCCGTATTCCTCGAAGGCAAAGACCCCGCCGTCACTGCTGAAGCCGAGGATCTCAAGCTCGGCGACATCGCCTGCGAAGGCGGCGGCCAAAGTCGCAAGCGGGGCAAGCAGGCAGACTGCAAACAGGGCAAGATTTCGCATGGGGCTTTCCATTCCGGCGGTCGACGCCCTCAAATTCCTATCACGATGCCGTCAAAAGATCGTGCTGACTGAAACACAAAGTCGATGCATCCAATCCGGCCGTCGTTTGTTTATTGTCGGCAACTTCACCGCATCGTGCCTTCCGAAAATCTGGATCGATTTTCGGAAGGCACGGTGCATTGATTCAAAATGTTTAGAGCGTCCTTTGCGCGTTCAAAGGGACGCGCGGCGCTCTAAGGGAGACCCCCAATGACTGATGCAGCCAAGATTCGCGAACGTATGGAAGTGATCGGCGCCGACGGCGTCCATGTCGGTACCGTCGACAAGGTTGACGGAGATCGCATAAAGCTGACCAAGCGCGACAGCGGCGAGGGCGCTCACAGGGGCCATCACCACTTCATTCCTCTCAGCCTTGTCGCCGAGGTCGAGGGCCAGAAGGTGCGGCTGTCGGCAAACTCGGATGTTGCGGTCACGTTCGAGGAAGAAAAATCCGAACCCACCTGATCATAATCCAGTCTGATTACGGCTCACCCGAATGAGCGTTGCGCGTTCAGCGCGACGACCAGACCGGGAACAGATCGCCCTCGGCCGGCGTCGCGGCAAAGACGCCGCGGCTGATGGCGCGTGCCATCGTGGCGCCGGCCGCGGCGTAGAGATCGACGGCATCGTTGGGTGCGAGCTCAATGCCGCTCTTGCCCGTTGCCAGCGCGAAGACCAGATCGCCGTCTGCGGGCGTGTGTGTCGGCCAAATGGCACGGACAAAGCCGTCATGCGCCGATATCGCCAGACGTTTGGCGGCGGCCTTCGTGAGTACCGCATCGGTGGCGATCACGGCGATGGTCGTGTTGGCGCCGGTTTCCGCCTGTTCTGCCGCATGCTTGTCACGGAACTTCAGCAGGACCTTTCTGGCATCGTCAGGCATCGGGTGGGGATAGCCTAACCCGCCGAACTCGTCGCCGATCTCGAACGGCGCCGCCCAGAAATGGCGGGTCCCTGCGACCGTCACCGAGCCGGTCGGGTTGACGGCGGCGAGCGCGCCGATGGTGACGCCGCTGTCCAGCACTGTCGAGGCCGAGCCGAGCCCGCCCTTCAGGCCGGAGCTCAAAGCCCCGCTACCTGCGCCGGCAGTGCCGAGCGCAAAGTCCATCGCGGCGGCCTGCGCGGCTTCGTAGCCAAGGTCACGGTAAGGCGGATACCGGCCCCAATCCTTGTCGCCGCCATTGCGCAGGTCGAACAGGATCGCCGCCGGCACGATCGGCACGCGAAAGCCGCCGACCTCGACGCCGATGCCCCTTTCACGCAATGCTGCCTGCACCCCCGACGCGGCGTCGAGGCCAAAAGCAGACCCGCCCGAAAGCACCACGGCATGGATGGCGTGGATCGAATTGTGCGGCTCGAGCAGGTCGGTTTCGCGGGTGCCCGGCGCACCGCCCAGGATTTGCACGCCGGCCACGGCCGGTTCGTCGCAGATGACGGTGGTCACACCGGATTTCAGCTTGGCATTCGCCGCATTGCCGACACGCAGGCCGGCGACGTCGGTGATGAGATTGCGCGGACCCGTATGGAACATCCCTGTGCTGGACATCATTGGCTCTCCGCCGGCACGAAACGGCCGCCGTCGAAACGGAAGGCTCGATAAGGATTTTGCGTCAGGTCACCTTTTTCGTCAAAGCGGATCGGTCCGATCGCCGTGGTGAAATCATGCGCGGTCAGCACGTTGGCCAGCCTCTCGCCGGAGCTTTGCGTCAATGCTGAAGCCGACTTGGCGATCTCGACCGCGGCATAGGCGGGCAGCGTGTAACCTTCCGGCACGATGTTTTGTCCGGCAAAGCTCTGCAGCACCTTGGGGTCGGCGACATCGGCCCATTCGGGCGGCGCGATCATCAGCGTGCCGACGGCATAAGGCATGTCGCCGAGCGGCGCGCGCAACGCTTCGCCGCCGGCAAACACCATGCCGGTATTTAGCTGGCCAGCATCCCGGCCCATAATGGCGACATCATCGCCGTCGCCGCCGGCAAAGACATGCGTTGCGCCGGCTTTCCTAAGTCGGCCGATCAGGCCAATCTGGTTATCGAGCTGCGGCCGGAACGTGTCGACGAAAACCGGCTTCAGCGCCGCTTGCTCGGCGGCTGCCCGAAACGTCTCGGCCATTTCGCGGCCATAGATCGTGCCGTCGTCGACTATGGCGAACAGCTCGGTCTGCCATAGGCGGGTGAGGATGGCAGCGACGGCATTGCGCTCGTCGTCGCCGCGCGGCCCGAGACGATAGATCGGCCATCCGGTCTTGGCGCGCCGGTCGGTCAGGCTTTCCGTGCGAACGCCGACTGTGATCACCGGTATGCCGGCATCCTTGAGGATCGGCAGAGCCGCCTCGATTGCGTCGGTGCACAAAAACCCGACGACGACGTTGACCTTGGCCGCGGTGAATTCCCGCGCGGCGGCGGCGCCACCGTCGGCCGTGCAGGCGTCATCGATCGTCCTGATCTCGGTACCGTCAGCTTCAGCCGCCATTGTCGCGCCGGCCTCGATCTGTTTGCCGAGGATCGCCGACGGCCCCGACAAAGGAGCCGCGACGCCGACCAGCAGCGTCTCGGCGCTCGCACTACCGGCGACCGAGAGCCAGGCCAGCACCGCTATTGTGGTTGTCGAACGTCGCATGGGAGCGAAGAATTCCTCCGCGCCGATCGCGTGTTCTGCCGGCGCCAATGCCGTCAAGACCTAAAGGCTGGCCAGCTTTGGCGCAACACGCGAATTCGGGATATAGGTCAAGCACTTCGCTTGTGGCCTGCAATATCCCCCCATATATAACGGTTGGTTCTGACTAGTGGAAAATCATCGGTGCTGAAGAAGAATGACATCGGGCCGCAGGCCTACCGCGACGCGATGGCCCATTTTGCTGGCCATGTGCATGTAGTCACCACCGATGGCCCTGCCGGCAGGCGCGGCGCGACGGTGATCGCGGCCTGCTCGGTGTCGGACACGCCGCCAACCATCTTGGTTTGCCTCAATCGTGAAAATCCCAACAACGAGCCGTTCGTGGAAAACGGCAAATTTGCCCTGAACACGCTGGCTTCGGATCAGGAGCCGCTGTCGATCGGCTTTTCCGGCATTACCGGCCTGCCGGTCGAGGAGCGTTTCGCATTGGCCGAATGGGATGTGATCTCGACCGGTGCGCCGACGCTGAAGGGTGCGCTCGCCGTCTTCGACTGCGAACTGATCGACTCCAAGGATCTGGCCACCCACCGTGTGCTTTTTGGCAAGGTTACAGGTTTGCGCATCGGCGATAATTTGCGGCCGCTGATCTATCACAACCGCGGTTACCACGCTTTGTAGAGGCTTTCAGATGGCCGCGTCCGCGAAGACAGGATGACCGAGTTGAAAACCGCGTCCGGCGCCGCGGACGATCGATCTGTTGACCGGTGCGGACTATGTGGCGGACCGGTCGCTGGCAACCGTGCTGTTTTTTATGCGTTCGGTCGACGCGCGCCCGTGGATCGAGGCTGGCGTGAAGCGCGTCGCATCACCACATGTCTGCCAGGGAGAAAATCATGGAACGCAGTATCTATCTCGATGAGGCCCGCGACCCGCTGATCATCGCGGAGGGCTGGATGAAGGACGGCAAGGATGTCGCCATTGCCACCGTGGTCGAGACCTGGGGCTCGGCGCCGCGCCCGGTCGGTAGCCACCTGGTCATCGACGCCGAAGGCAATTTCCACGGCTCCGTCTCGGGCGGCTGCGTCGAAGGCGCCGTGGTCGCCGAGGCGGTCGATGTTATCGATAGCGGCAAGGCCAAAATGCTCGAATTCGGCGTCGCAGACGAGACCGCCTGGCAAGTCGGCCTGTCATGCGGCGGCCGCATCAAGGTCTATGTAGAAAGATTGGGTTGATCTCGAATGGATCCCTATGCGCTGAAGACACTCAACGCCGAACGCCGCGCCCGCCGCGCGGCAATCCTGGTCACCGATCTCGGCGACGGCCGCGACCGTGTCGTGCGCGAGGGCGACCGGGTAGCCGGCGAACTCGGGGCGGCCATCGCCAAGGCATTTCGCACGGGCAATTCCGGTTTGGTCGAAGCTGAGGGACGGACCTTCTTCCTCAACGCACATCTGCCGCAGCCGCGCCTGGTGGTGATCGGCGCCGTCCACATCAGCCAGGCGCTGGCACCGATGGCCAGGATCGCCGGCTATCCTGTCGAGATCATCGATCCGCGCACGGCCTTTGCCACGCCCGATCGTTTTCCCGATATCGCGCTGCATGCCGAATGGCCAGAGGATGTGCTGACGCCTCAGCCGCTCGATAGCTATACGGCGCTGGCTGCTCTCACCCACGATCCGAAGATCGACGATTTCGCGCTGAAGGCGGCGCTCGACGCCGGCTGCTTTTATGTCGGCGCGCTCGGCAGCCGCAAGACCCACGCCAAACGTGTGGAACGCCTGCTGGCTTCGGGAGCGACCGCCGACCAGATCGCCCGCATTCATGCCCCGATCGGCCTCGACATTGGGGCTGCCAGCCCGGCCGAGATCGCCGTCGCGGTGTTGGCGCAAGCGATCCACGCCTTTCGCTCCCGCGGCCTCGAATCCAAAGGCGCGGTCGCGTGAAATTTGGTCCCGTTGCGATCGATACGGCCGAAGGGGCAGTGCTTGCGCACGCCACCACGGTCGGAGAGCGCCGCTTCCGCAAGGCGCACAGGCTAAGCGCCAGGGATGTGTCCCTTTTGAAGGCCGCTGGCATTTCCGAGGTCGTAGCGGCGGTGTTGGCGCCCGATGATCTCAGCGAGGACGTCGCCGCCGAAAAGATCGCCGCATCCATGATCCATCGCAACATCGAGGCGAAGCCCGCCGCGACAGGCAGGGTCAACCTCCACGCGCAGGCTGCCGGCATGTTCACCGTCGACGTGGCGATGATCAACGCCATCAACGCCGTCGATCCGACGATCACCATCGCCACGCTCGCGCAGCATGCGCCGGTCGAAAAAGGTCAGATGGTAGCAACGGTGAAGATCATCCCATTCGCGGTCGCCTCCGCTTTGGTCGATGCCGTGGCAAGGATCTGCGCCGGCGGCGAGGTATTTGCGGTCAACGCCTATCAGCCGGTGCGCGTCGGCGTCATCCAGACGGTGCTGCCCGGCATCAAACCCAGCGTGCTCGACAAGACGCTGCGCGTCACCGAAGCGCGCCTGGCGCGTTCGGGCAGCAGGCTGACGGCGGAGCGTCGAACCCCGCATGAAATTATCCCCGTCGCCGAGGCTGCGGCCTCGCTGATCCGCGACAACGATATGGTGGTTATCTTCGGCGCCTCGGCGATGGCCGATTTCGGCGACGTCGTTCCCGCTGCCATCGAAAAGGCAGGCGGCACTGTCATCCGCGCCGGTATGCCGGTCGATCCCGGCAATCTGCTGGTGCTCGGCACACTCGGCGGCAAGCGCATCATCGGTGCGCCGGGCTGCGCCCGCAGTCCCAAGGAGAATGGCTTCGACTGGGTGCTCGACCGGCTGATCGCCGGTCTCGACGTGACCGCCAGGGATATTGCCGGCATGGGTGTCGGCGGGCTGTTGATGGAAATTCCGACGCGGCCGCAACCCCGCGAGCCGTTGCCGGCCAAAGCCGAACCAAAGATCGAGATCGTGCTTCTGGCCGCCGGCCGCTCCAGCCGCATGGGCGGGCCGAACAAGCTCTTGGCACTGTTCGATGGCAAGCCCCTGGTCCGCCGCACCGCCGAACGCGCGGTCGGTTCGAAAGCCGCGGCCACCATCGTCGTCACCGGCCACCAGAGCGAGCGCGTGCGCAGTGCACTGTCTGGCCTCGATATGACCTTCGCCGACAATCCGGATTTTGCCGAGGGTCTGTCTTCGTCGCTGAAGGCCGGCATCGCCAAGATTTCCGGCGACGCCGCCGGCGCCATGATTGTCCTCGGCGATATGCCCGGCGTCGCCTCGGCCGACCTCGACAGGCTGATCGAGGCGTTCTGCAGGTCCGAAGGCCGATCGGTGGTGCGGGCCTCGCACGATGGGCGGCGCGGAAATCCCGTGCTGCTGCCGCGTTCGCTGTTTGCCGCGATCGCTCACCTCGAAGGCGATACCGGTGCCCGCCATCTGGTCGAGGCCGAAGGGCTCGATGTCATCGATGTCGAGATCGGCGAAGGGGCAGCCGTCGATGTCGACACGCGCGAGGCGCTGGAAGGCGCCGGCGGCGTGCTGCAGGATTGACAAACCGAAGCCGAAAAACGCATGGCTGAGGGATGGCCTTTCGTTCCTGCTTCCGGTTCCGCTTGCCTTCCTCCGGCCTCCCGGCCCTGCTGATGGCGATTCTTTTGTCGCTCTCTTGTGCCGCCTACGCCAACGCTCTCGAACTCAAACCCTTCAAGGACGATCTGTTCGCCTACCCGGGCACGCTCTCGTCCGAGAGCAACGGCGCCTATACGGTTGTCGATTATCGTGAGCTGCGCGACATCAACGCTCGTGACGAAGTGCCTGAGCGTCGTGTACACGCGCAATACTCCGACACCGGCGTGCGTAAGGTGCAGCACGATCTCTTGCTGCCGACCGATGCAGGCGATGTCCGCCATATTGCCGTCGGCAAGACCGGGGGCGCCAGCATCATCGTGCTTTATCTGCACGGGCAGGGCGGCAGCCGCAAGCAGGGCATTGACGACTTCACCTTCGGCGGCAATTTCAACCGCATCAAGAACCTGATGGCCGGCAATGGCGGCCTCTATCTGTCGCCGGATTTTTCCGATTTCGGCGACACCGGTGCGACCCAGATCGCCGCGCTGATCAACCACTATGCCGAACAATCGCCGAGCGCAAAAATCTTCGTCGCCTGCGGCTCGATGGGCGGCTCAATATGCTGGAAGCTGGCCGCCCGCCATGACACCGGCGGGCGCATCGACGGGCTGCTGCTGCTCGGCTCGCTATGGGACGAGAGTTTCTTCTCAAGCCCCGCCTTCAAGCGTCGTGTGCCGGTCTTCTTCGGCCAGGGCAGCAAGGACCCGGTGTTTCCAATCGAGAAACAGGAAGCCTTCTTCCGATCGATTCTGGCCAAATCGAAAGCCTATCCGACCCGCTTCGTCCGCTTCGAGACTGGCACGCACGGCACGCCGATCCGCATGACCGACTGGCGCGGCACGCTCAACTGGATGTTATCGAAGGCTCCCTAAGGCGCGGTATTGTAGTCGACGACCGTCTGCGGATTTTCCTTGCCGTCATAAGACGCGTCGACATCGTACTGGACCAGGGAAAAATCGCCGTTGCGAAACAGATAGGTCCCTGATGAAGAGGCATCGCCGATGCCACGCCATTTGTTGAAGCTGGTGATCGTCTTGGTCTCTTCGTCGTAATCGGAATTAGTTGCCCAGCCGGAGGTCTGGAAGCCAACTATGGTCATGCCCAGCAATTTGCCGTCGCTGTCATTGTTCTCGTAGCGGATGTCCATCTCAGGTTCGGCGAACTGCAATTGTCTCACGCCAAGCACGTCGTCGCTCATGTAATAGATCGAGTTTTCGTTGTAGGCCGCGGCCGAGCAGGCGAAATGGAAAAGCCGCGTTTCGCTTTCGGGATCACTGGCAGACGCATCCTTGCCCTTATAGTGGATCGAGAAAATGTCCGGCTCCTGCGCCAAAAGATCCTTGTCACACTGGTCGCCATAAGTCGCGGCAAACGCCTTTTTGGCTTGCTCAAGCGCTACGTCCTTCTTCGGCGGCGGCCGTCCTTCGCCGCAGCTTGCCGGCACGGCATCCTCGAAATCGGCCTTTGAGGGTTTCAGCGCACCCTTATCGATGAAGATCGAGCGAAATGGCGGTTCCTGGATCGAGGCGTTGATCTGGCGCAGCGTATAGCAGCCGGCAAAGACATTTTCGCTGCCGTCCTTGGCCGTCGCCCGGATGGCGACCGGAACGCTATAGTAGATGCTGCCGGCAGCCCCGTCTTCGGATACGCCACCGGTTTTGACTTCGACCGTGTCCGTGCTGTCATAGCCTTTGACGAAGGAATTGAAATCCTTGGCCGGCTTGGTGTCGCCGAAATAATCCCAGGCGCGCGCGAATTCGTGCCGGCTGATGGCACTATAAAGTGACCGGATGACCGCTTCGGCATCCGACCTGTCGTCGATATAAGGCGCGTCTGCGGCGAGCGCCGATTGGCCGGCAATGGCAAGAGACACAAAAGCGGTCGCTGCAAAAAGGGCGCGTCTCATCGGGAACCTCCACTCGATGAAAAATCCTATCATATCGATTGCGGCGACGTGGTGACGCTTGAACAATCGCCTGCGAAGGCGCTACCTCTCGCCCTCGGCAGTCGGGCCGCGTGGAGATTTCTTGTGACCATATCAATGTATGAAGCATCCGTGCCGGTATTTTCGGCGAGGCTGAAGGCACTAGCCAATGTGCTGAACATTGCCGAGCAAAATGCGGCTGATCGCAAGATCGATCCGCAGGTGTATCTGACGGCGAGGCTGGCGCCGGACATGTTTGCCCTGACTAGGCAGGTACAGATTGCCACCGATCACGCCAAAGGCGCCCCGTCACGGCTTGCGGGACGCGAGGTGCCAAAATACGAGGACAATGAGGCGAACTTCGCTGATCTGCAGGCCCGCCTTACCAAGACGCTCGACTATCTCGCGACATTTTCGGCGGCCGAATTCGATGGTTCAGATGACAGGATAGTCGAACTGCGGCTTGCAGGACGCGAGGTTTCGATGCCGGGGATGCAGTATCTACTGCATGCCGCCATGCCCAATTTCTATTTCCACCTGACCACCGCCTACGACATCCTGCGCCACAACGGCGTGCCATTGGGCAAGTCGATCTTCCTCGGATCGCGTTGAGATCCGCTCGGGAGATATCCGCCACGGCGGATATCTCACGGTTGTTTAGCGCAGGGACATTTCCCGGGCGATGCGCGGGAAATCGGCCGGCTTGACGCCGATATCGGCGCGATCGGCATTGCTCATCGAATGGAGCAGCGCCAGCGCCGCTCGATAGCGCAGCTGTTCCCGCGGACGCGGACGAGCGAACATTTCAGTGAAGAATCCCATGATTCAAGCCCCTTATTGAACCTCCAAGGCGGTCAATATAAGCAGATCATGACGATTGTGCAGTGCAGCATTCGCATGGCAGCCATGCTGCCCTGATCTTTTTTGACATAATTCGGCTGGTCCGGCGAAACTTCTGCGGCGCTTTGACCGTAGGCGTCTATGCCGGCACTTGGCCGGTTTTTTCCTCGCCATTCCTGGCGAACTTCCGGACTGCATGAAAATGCAGTCCGGCTTTTTATTAGCCGCAGGGATAAACCCTGTCCGCCGGCGTCCCGGGAAAGTCGCCTGACCTTCCATCCGTGGGCTTGGAAGCGGGCGGCGCTTTCCTGTATGCTATTGCGTCCTCCTCGCGCAGCCGCGCAAAAAAATTCCCGCCGGAGAAACTCCATGCACAAACGCCGTCTCGGCCAGACCGATCTTTTCGTGTCGCAAATCTGCCTCGGATCGATGACCTGGGGCCAGCAGAACACCGAGGCGGACGGTTACGCCCAGATGGATCTGGCGATTGCGCGCGGCGTCAATTTCATCGACACCGCCGAGCTCTATCCGATCCCGCCCAAGGCGGAGACACAAGGCCGTACCGAGACAATCATCGGCAACTGGATGAAGGCGAAGCGCAATCGCGGCCAGGTGATCATCGCCTCGAAAGTGGTCGGCCGCACCGCCAACACCTGGTTTCGCGGCGACCGCCCGTCGAAGCTGGTGCGCGCCGATATCTTCGACGCAGTCGAGAAATCGCTGGCCAGGCTCAACACCGATTACATCGACCTCTATCAGATCCATTGGCCGGAACGCGACGTGCCGTGGGGCGCCAATCCGAACCGGATCGGCGCCGTGCCGCGACGCTCCGATGCCGCCGGCGTGCCGGAGGGCGAGACGCCGATCGCCGAGACGCTTGCCGTGTTCGATGAACTGGTGAAGGCCGGCAAGATCCGCCATTTCGGCCTGTCGAACGAGAATTCCTGGGGCGTCATGCGTTTCATTGGCGAAGCCGACAAGGGCCTCGGTCCGCGCGTCGCCTCCGTGCAGAACGCCTATAATTTCGTCAACCGCACCTTCGAGGTGAACCTAGCCGAAGTCTGCGAGCGCGAGCAGGTGTCGCTGCTTGCCTATTCGCCGCTGGCGCAAGGCTATTTAACCGGCAAATACGATCATGGCGCGCGGCCGCAGAGCTCGCGCTCGCAGTTGTTCAACCGCGGCCAGCGCTACGAGACTCCGAATGCTGCCGAGGTGCAGCTCGAATACAACCGATTGGCGCGCACATTCGGCATGGAGCCGGCGCTGTTTGCCAATGCCTATGTCTCGAACCGGCCCTTGGTCACCTCGAACATCATCGGCGCCACCACCATTTCGCAACTCGAAATGGCGCTCTCTTCCGCCGACGTGGTCTGGACCGAGGACATGCAGAAAGCCGTTGATGCGATCCACCAGCGCGTTGGCAATCCGTGCCCTTGATGCGTCGGGACGTGGTTGTCCGATCGTCATAAGGAGGGGGAACAGCCATGGACTTCCGGATCGACGCGGTGCGCGCGAAATTTCCGGCTTTGTCGCTGACCGACAAGAGCCGCCGGCGCATCTATTTCGACAATCCTGCCGGCACGCAGGTCCCGCAGGCGGTGGCGGACGCAGTATCGCGTTGCTTGCTGACCACCAATGCTAACGTCGGCGGCTTCTTCGAGACCACCGTTGCCGCACAAAACATCGTGGACGAGGCCCATCTGGCGATGGCGGATTTTCTCGGCGCTGCGAGCCCGCAGGAAATTATCATCGGTGCCAACATGACGACATTGACCTACCACATGTCGCGAACGCTCGGCCGCACGATGAAGCTCGGGGACGAGATCATCCTCACCCGCACGGACCATGAGGGCAACGTCTCGCCTTGGCTGCAACTGGCAGAAGACCTTGGCCTTGTCGTGCGCTGGCTGCCCTTCGACCAGCAGAGCTGGGAGATCGAAGAGGCGGCGCTCGCCGCGCTGCTTTCCGAGAGGACGCGGCTCGTCGCGCTCAACTACGCCAGCAATCTCACCGGGTCGATCAACCGGGTGAAGGCGTTGACCGGCATCGCCAGGCGGGCTGGTGCGTTGGTCTACGTCGATGCCGTCCAGTTCGCGCCGCATGGCCTGATCGACGTCCAAAACCTCGGCTGCGATTTCCTGATCTGCTCGGCTTACAAGTTCTTCGGCCCGCATATGGGAATTTTGTGGGGCAGGCTGGACGTTATCGATGCGCTTAAGCCGTATAAATGCCGTTGCTCGTCCAATGCCTTGCCGGAGCGCTTCGAGCTCGGCACGCCGCAAATTGAATTGATGGCCGGCCTGTCGGCGGCTGTCGATTATTTTGCCGAGTTGGGCGCGGCAGCCGGCGCGCAAGGATCGCGTCGGCTGAAAATCGCCAAGGCCTTCGAAGTTTCAATCGCTTACGAGAACCCGCTGGCGCAACAGCTGATCGACGGTCTGTCGGATATTGCCGGCCTGACCATCCACGGCATCACCGATCCGAAGCGGATCAATGAGCGTGTGCCGACGGTGTCGTTCACTGTCGAAGGCATCGTGCCGGAGACGATCGTGCGGCAGATGAATGCCGAAAACATCTTCCTGTGGTCCGGCCACAACTACGCCTGGGAGATCGTCCACCAGCTCGGCATTCCGGCCGAGCAGGGGGTGGTGCGCATCGGCATCGCTCATTACAACACTTCAGCCGAAATCGACGCGACGCTGGAGAGCGTGCACCGCGTTGTCGCCATGCTGAGGCAGGAATGATCCTGAGCGGCCCTCGCGGGCGGATCATCGCTTGTGGGCGCCGCCAAAACCGGTGAGGAAGGCGGTGAGATTGTCGCCGAGCTCGTCGCAGAGATAGCCGCCTTCCTGGACGATGACCGTTGGCAGGCCGAGCCCGGCGATCACCTCGCCAATGCGCGAAAAACCAGGCGTGCTCACCGACAGCCCGCCGAACGGATCGCCTTCGAAGGCATCTAGCCCCAGCGCCACCACAAGCGCATCGGGCGAGAAGGTGTTGATGCGCTGGAACGATGCCTCCAGCGCTTCGAGGAACGCTGCATCGCCGGATTTGCGCGGCAGCGGCAGGTTGAGATTGTAGCCGAGGCCGGCGCCTTCGCCGCGCTCGTCGCCATAGCCCCAGAAAAACGGGTAGAAGCGCACCGGGTCGGCATGCAGCGACACGGTGAGCACGTCCGGCCGGGCATAGAAGATGCCTTGCGTGCCGTTGCCGTGGTGCAGGTCGACATCGAGGATCGCCACCCGCGCCGCCTGCTTGCGCAGAACCTGTGCAGCGACGGCCGAATTGTTGATGAAGCAGAAGCCGCCGGCGACATCGGCAAAGGCGTGATGGCCGGGCGGCCGGCACAGCGCATAGGCGGCCGGCGCTCCCGACATCACCGCCTCGGCGGTTTCAACCGCGCTCCAGGCGCTCCAAAGCGCGCTCTGCCACGTCTCGCCGGAGATCGGGCAGGCGGTGTCGGCCATGTGGTAGCCGGCCTGGCCGACCGCCGAGGCCGGATAGGAGCCGTTCCGCGCGATCGGATGGATATTGGGGATGACCTCGGCCGAGGCGCCCTCGATGCGCTGCCAGCGGGCGAAGATATGCTGGAGAAAATCGAGATATTCCGGCGTATGCACCGCCGCAATCGGGCCGAGCCCGTGATCCCGCGGCCGTTCGATCGTGCAGCCGGCAGCCTTGGTGCCGGCTAACAATCGCTCGACCCGTTCCGGCTTTTCCGGATTGGGCTGCGGCGCGCCGCTTGAGAGGAACGCCTTCGGGTCGTGGCGCTTCTGTTCTTCGGCATAGAAGGCTTTCATGTTGGCTCCTCCGGTGCATCGGCAAAGGCGAAAAAGGCGTCGCCGACGATCTTCTGCACCTGCTCGTAGCTCGACCAGCCAATGCCTAACCGTTCGTAAAAAGCCTTGGCGGTCTTGTTGTCGGTGTCGACGGACAGCCTGAGATAGACGCCGCCTGCCTTCCGGCACTGCGCCGCCACCCGGCGCAGCAGGCGCTCGCCGATCCTGCGGCCACGAAAACGGTCCTCGACATAGAGGTCCTGCACATAGACGCCGGGCCGTCCCATCCATGTCGAGAAGATCGGAAAATACAGGCAAAGCCCGGCAAATTCGCCACCGACTTCGGCGATCAAGGTCGAGAAGGCAGGCTTTTCGCCAAAGCCATAGGTGCGGAGATCCTGAGCTGTCGAGGTGATCTCCTGATGTGCGCCGACATGCGCGCCGAGCCGTAGGAGCGCGGCGTGGATGGTTTCGACGTCCTCGACCCGGCCGGGGCGGATGACAATGTCTCTTGACGGTGGGTTGGTCACGGCCGCATCTCAGAACGCCACGCGGTCGCCGCCCTTGAGCGCCAGCATCTGCCGTGCCTCGGCCGGCGTTGCGACGTCCAGCGACAGCCCTTCGAGCACGCCGCGGATCCGGCGGACCTGGTCGGCACTGGACTTGGCGAGCTGGCGCCCGTCGTAGAGGCTGTCCTCCAGCCCGACGCGGACATTGCCGCCCATCGCCGCCGCAATCGAGATCATCGGCATCTGGTGGCGTCCGGCCGCCAGCACGGAAAACTGGTAGCTGTCGCCGAACAGTTTGTCGGCGATGCGCTTCATGTGGATCAGGTTTTCTGGATCGGCGCCGATACCACCCAATATGCCGAGCACGAATTGGATGAACAATGGTCCCGACACCAGCCCGCGGTCGCGGAAATGCGCAAGCGAATAGAGATGGCCGACATCGTAGCACTCGAATTCGAAACGCGTGCCACAGCCGCGCCCAAGCTTTTCCAGCACCGTCTCCATATCGGCAAAGGTGTTCTTGAAGATCGTGTCACGGGTAGCCTCGAGCAGCTTCGGCTCCCATTTGTGCTGCCATTCGCGCGGCCGGTCGAGCATCGGGAACAGCGCGAAATTCATCGAGCCCATATTGAGCGAGCACATTTCGGGCTCGGCCCTGAGCGGGGCGGCCAACCGCTGGTCGAGCGTCATCAGCGAGGAGCCACCAGTGGTGATGTTGATCACCGCATCGGTCGCCTGCTTGATGCGCGGCAGGAACTGCATGAACACCTCGGGGTCGGCGGTCGGCCGCCCGTCGCTGGGGTCGCGGGCGTGAAGATGCAGGATCGCGGCGCCGGCTTCGGCGGCGGCGATCGCGTCTGCGGCGATCTGGTCCGGCGTCACTGGCAGATGTGGCGACATCGATGGCGTGTGCACCGACCCGGTGACGGCACAGGTGATAATGACTTTGCGCGGTGCCATGGTCGCCTCAACCTTCGACCGGCAGGTCGAGCTCGCTGGCCAGCACCTCGAGCGAGTCGCCGATGATGGATATGATCTCGCCGATCTGCGCGGCGGTGACGATCATCGGCGGCGCGACCATGAAATTGTCGCCGTCGACACCGCCCTTGACCTTGCGTCCGTAGATGATCAGGCCGCGCTCGTAGGCGAGGTCGAGCAGC
Source organism: Mesorhizobium sp. M0854 (assembly GCF_040319815.1). Classification (NCBI taxonomy): domain Bacteria; kingdom Pseudomonadati; phylum Pseudomonadota; class Alphaproteobacteria; order Hyphomicrobiales; family Phyllobacteriaceae; genus Mesorhizobium; species Mesorhizobium sp. M0854. Next base: position 10,483 of record NZ_JAMYOL010000014.1, on the reverse strand, counting down.
CGCTGGGTGGCCTTATTTGCCGGCTCGATCGGCCTCAGAGTGTCGGGATCCGCAAGCATCTCGGCACCGGTGAGCAGGCCCTTGCCGCGGACGTCGGCGATGAACGGAAACCGCTTCGCCAATCCCTTCAGCTCGTCCATCAATAGCTCGCCCATGACAGCCGCGTTGGCGATCAGGCCGAGACGGTCCATCTCGCCGAGCACGGCGAGCCCGGCGGCGCAGGCGAGCGGATTGCCGGCATAGGTATGGCCGTGCTGGAAGCCGCCCGACGCGAGCAATGGCTGCACCAGCCGCATCGGTGCCGCCAGCGCGCCGAGCGGCGCGTAGCCAGAGCCCAGCCCCTTCGACAGCGCGACGATGTCGGGCTTGCAGTTCCAGTGGTCGCCGCCGAGGAATTTTCCGGTGCGGCCGGCACCGCTCATCACTTCGTCATGGATGAGCAGGATGCCGTAGCGATCGCAGATCTCGCGGATGCGCGGATAGTAGCTGTCCGGCGCCACCAGTGCTGCCGTGGCAGCGCCGCCGACTGGCTCCATGATGAAGGCGAGCACGCTCTGCGGTCCCTCGGCGAGGATCTTTTCCTCCAGCATGTCGGCGTAGCGGATGCCGCGCTGTTCCATCGAAAGATTGTCGCGGTCGCGCCAGGCGATGGGCGCCGGCACGGTCGGCATCATCTGCATCATCGGCACAAATGTTTCGGACAGCGCATCGTCGCCGGTAACGGCGAGCGCGCCGAGCGTGCCGCCATGATAGGAGGGAAAGCGCGAGATCACCTTCCAACGGCTGGGCTGGCCGGTGGCGACCGCCCACTGCCGGGCCAGCTTGACGCAGGATTCCGTTGCTTCCGAGCCGCCGGAGACGAAAAAGATGCGGTCCAGGCCCTCGGGGAGTTTGGCCGCCAGCTGCCGCGCGAGCTCCTCTGCCGGTTCGTTCTCGAAATGCAGGCGGTAGGCGAAGGTGGCGCGGTCCATCTGCCGTTTCATCGCGTCGAGCACGTTGCGATTGGAGTGGCCGATATTGGCGACCATCGGGCCGCTCGATCCGTCGATGAAGCGGCGGCCATCCTGCGTCCACATGTAGATGCCTTCGGCGCGGTCGATCAGCGGCCGGCGCAGGCTGGACAGATAAAACAGATGCGAGGCTTCGCGAGTTTCCGGGCCAGGAGACTTCAACATGTCATGGCTTTCCAAGATAGCGGTCGAGGACATTTCTGGTGACGCGCTCGACCATCGCATCCTGCCTTAGCAGGCCGGCAACCCATTCGCAGCTTCCGGCGTGAAACACCTCGCCTTTGCCGCGCGGGAAATTGACGATCATGCCGTTGCCGCGTTTGACCTTGTCAAGGTTGGCATCGCTTGCCTCGCCGAACAGCGTTTCGGCGGTGAAGCGTCCGTCCTCGTTGCCGAGAAACTGGTCCTCGAACGCAATGTCGGCGCTTTCTTCGACCTGGCTCGCCATGCCGACGGCCAGCATTTGCAGCCCGTCCGGTGCACCGCTGTCGGGCTTGGGGTAGGGCAGGCCGCCGCGGATCTCGAAATCGAGCCCGTCGACCTCGTAGCCATAGACGTGGCTGTCGGCGCCGAGCAGATCGCCATAGTAGATGCCGGTACCGGCGAAGGCCCAATGCTCCGGGCGGTAGACCGGAAAGCCGCGCACGCCGCGCGGCGCGCAGCCGCCCCAGCCGGCATAGACGCCTCTTGTCGCGTTGAGGCCGAAGGTCGCCGCACCCGGCCGGCCGATTTCCGGCGCTTCCCAGGAATTGGTGGCGCGCCTTATATCGCCGCCGCGATAGGCCGGGTCCTCGGCGCGAGCGCGGTATTTGTAGCAGACCTGCCGGCGGCCTTCGTTCTCCAGCCTGGTCTGCCACATGAAATTGCCGGCAAAGCGCGCCGCATGACCGCCGCGCTCGACATAGGTGTCGACCGCATCGCGCATTTCCCAGGTCCAATATTCGTCGTGGCCGACCAGGACGACGCAGTCATAGCCGTCGAGAATGTCGGGCGAAAAATGCAGATCGTGCTGGCTGGCGAGATCGACGGCGTAGCCGGCACGCTCGGCGAAGCGGAAGAAATGGCTGTCGTAGCTTGCCCAGCCGGCTGAGGCGTATTTCTTCGAATGGCCGGTGGCAAAGGCCCATTCCATGTGCGGATAGCGCGGCACGGTTTTCGGCGGCACCGCGACTTCGAGCGGCACGCGCGGCGCATCCCTGGGCAGCACGACGAAGCCGCGGCACCAAGGCCGCTGCGTCGACACCATTCGTGCATACTGGTCGCGGGCCGGCCCGGTGATGCCTTCGTAATGGTTGGAACCGCCCCATGTGTTGTAGGCGAGCCAGGTGCCGGTGGCCGCGACCTGCAGTACGCGGCCGGGTTTCTTGCCGGGCTGCGGCGAGACGATGAAAAGGTGATGACAGCGGATCGGCTTGCCGTCGCGACCGTTCGCTTCAAGCGTGACGCGATAGGCGCCGGATGGCCAGTCGTCGCCGATGCGAAACTCAAACGACGCTTGCCAGCCGCAGCCTTCGACCGAACATTGATCCGGAGTATCTTGCCAGCGCGCCGCAATCCCGGTCCTTTCGAACATTGTCGTTTCCGCGCCGCCGTCGCGGATGATTGCGATGCCGAAACCGGCGGCCGTCGAACTGACATGCAGCGCCACCATCTCGCCGGGGCGATAGGAAAAACGGTCGCTGTAGCACCAGATTTCGCCGCGCCCGCCATCCATCCCCGGCCATTCCCAGTAATGGCTGCGCACCGCCTGGCGTCGCTGCTCCGGCGTCAGTCCGAAATCGGGAAACTCGGTCGGCAGATGGTTCATGCACACCGCTAAGGTCGAAGGCCGCCATTTCGGCCATCCGCCGGCCAAGCGTCAATTGGAAACGATCGGGCCAGCCATTGCCCGGCGCTCCCCTTGGCCTTGCCGGACAAACAGACTATCTCACAAAACGCGGCCTTGTCCGCCACGGGAGCCGACATGCTGAGAGTGCAAAAGGTCAGGGTCAACGACATTTACGTGCCGACCGCGCGCAAGAAGACGCTGCATCCCGAGACCGTCCGCCATCTGGCCGAGGACATTCTGGAAAACGGCATGAAGACGCCGATCCAGGTGCGCCATGACGGCAAGCGCCATATCCTGGTCGAAGGGTTGCATCGGCTGGAAGCGGCCAAGTGGCTCGGCGAGACCGAGATCGACGCCTATCTGGTGCAAGCCAAGCGCCACTGAAGCCACTTATTTCCGTCGTTCGAATCTCCTGTCCCGCGGATTTTTTCGCGGACCGTGTCGGCTTGCGTCTTGTCGGTTCGTCCTAGACACGGAAGCCAAAACCGACGTGTGAGGAAACTTCATGACCACCAAGCTCGACATCGCCCCCAACTCCGATCGCGAGCTGGTTCTCGCCCGCATCATCGATGCGCCGCACGAGAACGTCTATCGCTGCTGGACCGAGCCAAAGCTGTTGACGCAATGGTTCTCGCCGAAGCCGTGGATGACGCCGCGCGCCGAAATGGATGTGCGGACCGGGGGCTCCACCCTTGTCGTCATGGCCGATCCCGACGGCAAGGAGTTCCCGAATCCAGGCGTCTTCCTCGAAGTCGTACCGGGCAAAAAGCTCGTCTTCACCGATGCCTATACGAAGGCGTGGGAGCCGTCCGAAAAGCCGTTCATGACGGTCGTGCTGACCTTCGAGGACGAGGGCGAGGGCAAGACCCGCTACATTGCCCGCGTCGCGCATTGGTCGGTCGCCGACCGTGAACAGCACGAGAAAATGGGTTTTCACGAGGGCTGGGGCCAGTGCGCCGAACAGCTTGAGGAGGTCGCAAAGCGACTTTGATGCAAACGGGAGAGGGAGACTGACGTGTCCAGATCGGTATTTTTCGCCATACTCGCCTCGGCCGCCGCGCTATTTGCCGCACCGGGCACCATCAACGCAGAGGAGGCCAAGCCCGCCATGACGACCGCAACCGCAACACTGCCGACGCCGGAAAAATCCGGCCTGCTGCCGATCAACGGCCTGAACTATTATTACGCCGTCTACGGCAAGGGCGAGCCGCTGCTTCTGCTGCATGGCGGTCTCGGCACGACCGACATGTTCGCGCCGATCCTGCCGAAGCTTACCGAGAACCGCACCGTGATCGGGGTCGACCTGCAGGGCCATGGCCGCACCGCGCTCGGCGACCGGCCGCTCAGCCTGGAGGCGATGGGCGACGACATGGCGGCGATCGTCAAGGCACTCGGCTACGACAAGGTCGACGTCATGGGTTATTCGCTGGGTGGCGGCGTCGCCTTCCGCATGGCCGTGCAGCATCCCGAAACGGTGCGCCACCTGGTGCTGGTCTCGACCGGCTACGCCGCGGACGGCTTCTACGCCGAAATGCGTGGCCAGCAGGCACAAGTCGGCGCGGCGATGGCCGACATGATGAAGGACACGCCGATGTACAAATCCTATGTCGCGGTCGCGCCGCATCCGGAGGATTTTCCGAAACTGCTCGACCAGCTGGGCGCCTATATGCGCAAGGACTACGATTATTCAGCCGACGTGCCGAAGCTGAAAATGCCGGTCATGCTGGTGTTCGGCGACAGCGACATGTACCGGCCCGAGCACGAGATCAAGTTCTACCAGATGCTTGGCGGCGGGTTGAAGGACGCCGGCTGGATGCGCGAGAACCTGTCGCAAAACCGCCTGGCGATCCTGCCGAACCGCACCCACTACGACGTGTTCTTCGCGCCGGAACTGACAGCTGCCACGCTGCCGTTCCTCAATGGCCAGACCAAGGTCAAGACCTGGGACGAGGTCGTCAACGAAACGAACTGACGCCCAGTCAATTGTCTGCCGGCCGTCTTCCGCGAGATGGCCGGCATTTCGCCCATGGGGCCTTGGCCCGGCGCATCGGCCAATCGTGTATTGGCCGCATCACAGCTATAGATGGCGCCATCAAAGCTTTTCAATTGACGCTGCCACGCCTATCGATAGGTATGCCGCCTATCCTCACAGGGCAGGGACGCGGGTGATGGCAAGATATCAGGGCGGGTGTTTGTGCGGCGCGGTGCGCTACCGCGCCGAGGCGGCACCGATCAATGAGCGCGTCTGCCATTGCCGGTTGTGCCAGAAGGCGCTGGGTGCCGCCTTCAATGCGCGCGTGCTGTTCCGCATCGATGATGTGACGGTCGACGGACCGCTGGCGACGGTGAATTCCTCGCCCGATCTCAAGCGCGGCTTTTGCCCGCGCTGCGGCACGACGATGTTTTCCCGGCGCGATTCCGCCGGTATCATCGGCATCACCACCGGCTCGCTCGATGATCCCTCGTTGTTCAGGCCTGAGATGCATATCTGGACCGCCTCGAAGCAGCCCTGGGTGCAGATCGACGACGGCCTGCCGCAATATCAAGGCGCGCCACCTCCGGCTTGAGGTGAAATCTGGACAAAATTTAATCCGAAGCGACACGAGATAGCCGGCAAAGCGTCATTGGCGGGCCATCATTGCTGCCTATCTATTGCGTGCGGGCGGCAGTCGAGGAGGCGACGGAATGAACGACAGCATCAACACCCTGGACGAGCTCTTGAGTGATCCGATGATCAAGCTGGTGATGGAGCGCGACCGCGTGCAGCCGGCAGAACTTCGTACGCTGCTCGAGGAAAAAGTCCGCCGGGCGGACGATGATGTGGCGGTCAACGATCGTTTTGTACCGCCGGCCCACCTGATGGCCACGACCTGCCACAAGCTGTGGCTGTGCGGCTAGGGTCTTGAAGCGGTCAGCCGGAATTTGCCGGCAAATAGCTGTAATGGCTGCGGAAATAAGCGAGCCTGAAGCCGAGGCGCGCATAGTTGCGATAGGCCGGCCCGTCGCGTTCGGCGCGCGGCGCCTCGATGTCGGCCACGAACAGTTTTGCACCGGCCGCAAGTCCGTCGCGCACCATCGCTTCGCCGAGCATTGCATCGAGGTCGAAGCTCGGCGCCATGATGCCGGGAACCGGCGCGTCGATGCCGCTCCAGGCCATGCCGTCGGCACCGATGAACATCGAGCGCACCGCCGCCACCGCGCCGTCCCGCCGCAGCATGTAATGCTGCCAGCCGCGTCGGCCGGCCAGCGCCAGCAACCACGGTGAGGTCGGTAACCGATATCGGCTGTCGATGAACCCAGCCCATTCCCTTGCCGTTGCCGGTGTCACCCGCTCGACCGAGACGTTCTCAGTCGGGAAAAGCGGCTCCGGTGGCAATGGCGTGGCGTCGCGAAAGATGCGTTCCCAGCCGCCCTGACGTTGCAAGCCGCGCGCCTCGAGCCAGCAGCTGAGCGTCGCGGGCTCGGTATGTGGATTGGTGTAGAACCAGGGCCGCAGAATACCGGCGTCGCGATAATGCGCCAGAAGCGCGTCGAGCCGGCTCTCGGTGGCAGCGCTATCGACACCGAAATTCTTGACGCAGTTGAAATGGATGAACGGGATCGTCGTGCAGGTGGTCCAGACGAGATCGCCATCTTCGGCGATGGCAAGGCCTTGCCTTGCGGCAAAGTCTGCCGGGGCGGCGCGATAGAGGTCGAGCCAGGCATCGACCTCGGCGCGTTCGATGACGCGGCTGAGATCGCCAGATATCTCGTCGATCCCGATGGCGGGCGAGCATGGCTCCGGCGGGACTACCGGCTGCAATTCTGACAAGGCGGCGGGCTGCATGACTTCCTCCCAAGTATGGCCTTACACCGTAAGATTAGTGGAGACTAATCTCATGCAGTGAGTTGTCAAGCGGGATTGCGAGGCAGCCACGTGGCCGAACGTTGGGGCATAGCGCACCTCCGTCCGGGCGAACGTCCCGATGCAAAGCCCTAACAATTCGATTCAAACTTTGTTGGTAGTTTCTTGTTAGGAATCCAGCTTGGTTTGTCCGGCGGCGTTGTCCTGCCTTCGGTCTGTTGTGTTTTGCGTACAGGTCCAGATGCGGTTATCAGGCGTCGTCATCTTCTCGATCGCAGCGCTGTGCCTTGCCGGCTGCACGTCGACCTCCGGCGTCGATGCGCTGCAAGTGCCGTCCAGTGAGACCACCAGCTCGGTTGTGCGGCCACCCGCGCCGGTGGCATCCGTGGCGAAAACTGATGCTGCGCCAGCCTTCGCGGAACAGGAGCAGGACGAACAACAGGTCGCGATGGACGTACCCGACCAAAGCATCGATCCGCCGGCCGAGGTGATCGCGCTGATGGCGCCGCCGAAGCGGCTGACACGCGCAGCACCGGCGATGCTTGCCGAGCCGGTCACGCGCTATGGTTTTCGCGACGCCAAGCCGATCAATTTCGGTAAATCCTCCTCGCCGAGGCGCCTTGCCGTCCACGGCGTCGACGTTTCGCGCTGGCAGGGCAATGTGAACTGGCAAAAGCTGCGCGCCCAGGGCGCAAACTTCGCCTACATCAAGGCGACCGACGGCGGCGATCATCTCGACCCGATGTTTACCAGGAACTGGCGTAGTGCCGAAGCCGCCGGCCTCAAGCGCGGCGCGTACCACTTCTTCTATTGGTGCCGCACCGCCGGCGAGCAGGCCGACTGGTTCATCCGCAATGTGCCGAGGGTCGAGGGCGCGCTGCCGCCGGTGATCGACGTCGAGTGGAACGGCGAATCCAGCTGCAAGCGCCGCCCGTCGCGGCAAAAGGTGCTGGAGAAGATGCAGGTGTTCATGGACAAGCTCGAGCGCTACTACGGCCAGCGCCCAATCATCTACACCGCGCCTGACTTCTACCGTGACAATCTCAGGGGCGCCTTCCCAGATTATCCATTCTGGCTGCGCGCCGTGGCGGCGCACCCATCAAAGGTTTATCCCGGCCGCAAATGGCTGTTCTGGCAATATTCCGGGTCCGGCCTGTCGCACGGCGTAAGAGGCCGCATCGACCTCAACGTGTTCCATGGTGATGAGAGGGCGTGGCGCGACTGGGTTGGTGGAAGGCAGATGGTGGCCGAGGCGGAGTAGCGCGGCAGCTTCTTCCTTCTCCCCATGTGGGAGAAGGTGGATTGGCGCGCAGCGCCAAGACGGTTGAGGGGTGTTGGACGGAGTGCGTCGGTGCCAAGCTGGAGCACCCCTCATCCGACCTCGCTTCGCGAGGCCACCTTCTCCCACAAGGGGAGAAGGGATAGCGCTCGGTTTTCCACACTTGGTCTCAAATTCCTTGGACGTCATGCCCAGATTGGATACCCTCGTCCCATGCCGCACCAGCCCGTCGCGCCGACCAAGCGTCGTTTCGCCCGCTCTATGCGACGCGAGCCGACCGAGGCGGAAGACCGCCTGTGGCATGAGCTGCGCGGACGCAAGCTCGACAGCATCAAATTCCGGCGTCAGGTCCCGGTCGGCCGGTTCATCGCCGATTTTGTTTGCGCCGAGGGCAGGCTGATTGTCGAGATCGACGGCAGCCAGCACGCGGATTCGGGCTATGATCGGGAGCGGGGTGCCGAATTGAAGGCGAGGGGCTTTCGCGTGCTGCGCTTCTGGAACGATGACGTGCTGCGGGATCTGAACGCCGTCTGCGATACCATCATCGCCTACGTACGGGACGAGAGTTTGCAGCCTTGGCGGTAGCGCGCTCGTCCCTTCTCCCCCTGTGGGAGAAGGTGGCTCGGCGCGGAGCGCCGAGACGGTTGAGGGGTGTTGGACGGAGCGCCGCCGGTGCCAAGCTGGAGCACCCCTCATCCGACCTCGCTTCGCGAGGCCACCTTCTCCCACAAGGGGAGAAGGGGAGATCGCACCTTCTACGCCTCTACATATTCCGCCAGGCTGACCCCTTTGGGCACATCCAGCCCATCGGCCCGCAGGCTTCAATATGAAAGCGTATCGCGTCACGAATTTCGGCTTCAACCTCAGGCACCGCTGCACAAGTGGCGATGCAGCCTGGCAGATCCGGCACGTAAGCAGAAAAATTGTTTCCAGCTTTTTCAATCACCACCGCGTAACGCATCGGTCTCACCTGAGCTTGATTTAGCACTGCAAAGGGGAAGTGATATTGGAGTCGGACGACGATGGCAGTCTATCGGCTAGTTGCCTTTGGTAGCTTTAGGTCAAAATCGACTGTATAGCGTTTGCTGGGCTCCGTACCTGTGCGAATCCAATCATAGCTATTTTCATACCTAACCCGGGTTCCAGAATTATATTCTGACTCCCTCAAAGCTCGATATTTCCTGCCGTCGTCAATGTACGTCATCAACTCAATAGCGTCGTAGTCTCCCATTTCCAAAAGACCCATGTCGCTATCAAAATGCTTGGCGTTGATCCATCGAAGCACCTCATGAATCGAAAGGATTGCCCTCGTTATCCTCTTTCCGGTTGCAGGGGCCAGCTTATTAGCAACACCCGTCGATTGCTCTAAGTCGTTGTGGGCAATTCGCTTGTCTCTCCAAGTTCTAGCAAACGACGTTTTTTTGGCCGCTGTTTCAGCGCGTTGTTTCAATCTGCCCTTATATCTTGATGGATCAAGGTGAACCAAGGTCCAAATGCTGAGGTTCCGTCGCTGCCCGGTTCCGGCCGTGTCGCTCAATCGGCAAATGCCCAACAAGACATGTTCGAGCAATACGCTCTGCATCGCATGCCAGAAGCTCCCGCTACTGTCATTCAGAAGGTTAACTCGCTCCTGGCTACCAAATAGCGCCTCATAGCGGTCCCATGAGGATGAAACCCGCCAAAGCTCTTGGCAGCAATGGTGGAAGGCAAGCCCATAATCGTTGCCCAGCACAGTTATTTCGTTAGCAAGAGCCTCGGCAGCAGTGCGGTGTGTCATCGGAAAATCCAAAGAGCTCCGACATTTTGTCGGAGCTCTAAGTTAGAATGCGAATCATCGGTTGCTGGTCTGAACTCAGCTACACCCGCTCGTAGCCCCGCATAAGGAATCAGGGGTCGGCATATTTATCTAGCGAGAACAATATCTTGGAGGTCGGCATACCGGGAATGCGTATGCCGGAACAAATGAGACCTCGCGTAGGGTAACCGACGGAAAAATGCCCGGAGCCAGCTCGTTCCATCGTAGGAAAGTTGATTCGGATTCGCGTCTGAACCACTCGGGAGCAGAAGGCGACGAACATAGCGCAGGCGCGCCCGTCCGGCGATGCTAGGCGACCAATCCTTGCGAACTCGTGGCTCTCGGCCACGAGTAGAAGCCCCTTGAGCATGATCAGTGTTCTCGTCGCGTGTTTGACGGATGGGGCCGCTGTCCCTGATTAACCGGAAGTCGCAAGCCTGGATCAGGAATTCTCTTCTGCGTTCACCAATAGCGGGGAACTGCTTGCTGGAAATCATCCTTACCCCCGCCAACATCAGACTCCAACGGCGCAACCCAGAAACGACCTGTCGGCGGCACAGCGTTAACTAATGCGGCAGCGATATCGATTTCGATCGCAAGCTCCTCGGCCAACACACGCGATTGATAACCCCTCCGCGCTGTTGACCTTGCCCCTCTGATCTAATCCGGTTTGAAGTTCGTTCTGGCCCATCGAGAGGACCAGGACATGAAACGTAGCCGCTTCTCT